>JABTUF010000003.1:0-356559 GCA_015075645.1 Burkholderiales bacterium
TGGCATCCTGTGGCTACTTGGCAGAGATGTAGAGTCCGTCGCATTCGTGCTGGGTTGCGTCAGTTCGTCAATGTTTGGCGTGATCGAGGTCGCCAAGTTTGTCGTGCCAGATCGAAGGGCCGTGCGCGAAATGACCATTGAGCAGCTGCTTCAGCATGTCGAGCTGTCCAACGCCAAGAACGATTGGAAGGCATTCTCAACCGGCGTCACTACCGAAGCGGCACTGAAAGAGGATCCACGTCTTAGAGTCACCGTTCACTACGACGAGCGAGGGGTTCACCAGGACAACTTCCAAGAGCCCTGGGCCAACAAGTTCCCAGACCCAAAGGCCGTGAGCTACTGGGTTGAGCTCACGTACGACCGCGCTCTTATCGATCGGCGTGTGCTCGTCTCGGTCGATGGCGGGCGCGCCATGCTGCCCATGCCGGCAACACGAGTCGATTTGCACGTCAGCAAGATTCACTATCGGATTGCCGAGATCTTGGATGGCCGCTCAACACTCCCTGAGTACTTCGCGCGTGCAGAGCTCCGCGTTGACGCCTAACCCTTCGTTGCACCCGAAGTGCTACAGCGGGCTTCGCCCGCTTCCGCCCTCGGGTGAACTCAAACGTTGGGCCTTATGAGCACCGGCCTTCCCACGTGGTTGCAGGTACTTCAAGGGCTTCTGACCCCAACGATTGCGGTTGTTGCCACCTATGTCGCGTGGCAGCAATGGAAAGGGAACGAGACCAAGCTGCGCATAGATCGCTACGAGCGCCGCCTAGCGATCTATCGAGAAGTCATGATTCTCATCAGTCTAATCGTCCGTGAGGCGAAGTGCTCGATTCCTGACCTTCTTGCGTTTCGCTCAAAGACGTTTGAGGCGGAGTTCCTTTTTGGGGCCGACATCCCTGAGTACATAGAGGAGGTGTTTCAGCGCGGCCTCAAGCTTCATACAGCAAATGCACAGTACCGCGACAGCTCGCAGCCAACTCAGCTAGGCTACGACCATATGAAGGTCGTCGAAGCTTCAGCAACTCAACTCGACTGGTTTATCGCGCAGCCGGCCCTCGCGACCGCAAAGTTCAAACGGTATCTGAGCGTCACGTGACCTTCCTAAGGCCCAACCCAGCGGTCAACCGGACCGTCCTCGGCGCGGCTTCGCCGGCCTCGGCGGCCGGTTACCTGGCACGTTAGGCCCGGGGTGCAACGGTGATGCGCAGGGCGTACGATAGCGAGCGTGAGCCCTACCGTATTTCGCGCTGAAGGCTTTCGCTTCTATTTTTTCTCGCGCGAGGAGCCCCGGATGCACGTCCATGTCCAGGGCGAGAAGGGCGAAGCCAAATTTTGGCTTGAGCCGCAGATCGAATTGGCGCGAAACTACGGATTGAGTGACCCGGAGGTTAACCGCGCCCTCCGGTTGATTCGGGAGAAGGAAGATGACGTCCGTCGCGCCTGGAACGAGCACTTCGGAAGTTGAAGTGACAAACGTCTCGAAGCACGGCTTCTGGCTGCTGATTCGGGACGAGGAGGTTTTCGTTCCGTTCACCGAGTTTCCTTGGTTCAAGGACGCCTCGATTGCTCAGTTGCTGAACGTACAGTTCCCGTCGCCGCATCATCTCTACTGGCCCGATCTGGACGTGGATCTTGCGGTCGAATCGCTGTTCCACCCCGAGCGCTTTCCTCTCGTTAGCCGAGCCCGGGTCTAACCCCGCGTTCGAGCGGACGTCCGCAAGCGCGCTTCGCTTGCTTGCGGTGCCCTCCTCGCTCCCCTCGTCGGCCGCCGCTCAACGCGAGCGTTAGGCGTCAAGGACAACGCATGCCCACGCTTTCGCAGAGATGTGCCATCTTCGTCAAGTCCAACGTAAGCGTCCGGTGAGTACCGTCTTCCGCTGGGAAGGGCGATGACGCCATAGTGGTGTCCGTCAGTTGAGTAGCGGGGACCAGAATGGCGACAGGGGGGTTGCAGCGGGTATCGCGGAAGGGACGGCCGAACCATCCGCTGGAGTTCAAGCGGCGGTTGGCGCAGGCGGCGTGCCTGCCAGGGATCTCGGTGGCGAAGCTGGCGCAGGAGCACCGGATTAACGTCAACATGCTGTTCAAATGGCGCCGCCAGTACCGAGCGGGGAAGTTCGGCGCGATCGATCAGGAAGTCGCGGTGGTGGTATCAACGCCACCGCCGGCGGCGCCGTTCCAGTTGCTCCCGGTGATCGAATCGGTGGCGCCGGTGCTCGCGAATGCCGGCGATCGGCATGCACGTCCGGAGGACGGCATCGAAGTGATGTTTCCGGTGGCAACGATACGCGTCGGCCGTGCCGCTGATCCGGCGCTGCTGCGGACGGTACTGGACTGCCTGGCGAGACGACGTTGATCGGACTGCCGTTGGGGACGCGGGTGTGGATCGGCGCCGGCGTCACCGACATGCGCAAGGGCATGGACGGGCTGGCGGCCTTGGTGCAGATGGCCCTCGGCGAGAAGCCGTTCTCGGGTGACGTGTTCGTGTTCCGTGGCAAGCGGGGCGATCTGATCAAGTTGCTGTGGTGGAGCGGCGACGGCATGAATTTGTACGCGAAGCGTCTGGAGCGTGGCCGGTTCGTGTGGCCGCAGGCGACCAGCGGTGTCGTGCATCTGTCTGCCGCGCAGCTGTCGATGCTGCTCGAAGGCATCGATTGGCGCCGTCCGGCACGCACCTGGCAACCGAACGTCGCGGCGTAACAACACTGCCATCGCGATTGGGTACGAGATGCGTTCGAGGCGTGCATCATGCGCGCACGCTGCGGTACAGTCGCGGCCATGGCGCTCGCAATCGATCAACTTCCCGATGACGTTGCGACGCTCAAGCGCCTGCTGGTCGAACGCGACGCCGAGGTCGCACGACGTTTGACCGAGCTGGAAGCGCAGCGCGCGGAGATGCTGACGGCGCGGCTGCTGATCGAGAAACTGAAGCTGCAGATTGCGCGCCTGCGTCGAATCCAGTTTGGCCGCCGCTCCGAGCAGCACGACGCGCGCGTTGAGCAACTGGAGTTGATCGTCGAGGAATTGGAAACTGGCTTGGCGGCCAGCTCGGCGGCAACCGAGCCCTCGACCCCGCCGTCGCCGCGCACGCAGCCCGTGCGCAAGCCGCTGCCGTCGACGTTGCCGCGCGAGACGGTGGTTCATGCGTCGGCCTGCACTTGCCCTGACTGCGGCGGCACGCTCAAGCAGATCGGAGAGGATGTCGCCGAGCAGCTCGAGTTCATTCCCGAGCACTTCAAGGTCATCCGCCACGTCCGGCCGAAGTTTGCCTGCGGCAAGTGCTCGACCATCGTCCAGGCCGCGGCACCGTCGCGTCCCATCGACAAGGGGATCGCCGGTCCGGGGCTGCTGGCGCACGTCGCCATCTCGAAGTACCTCGATCACCTGCCGTTGTACCGACAGTCCGAGATCTACGCCCGGCAAGGCGTCGACCTGGAACGCTCCACGCTCGCCGACTGGATCGCCGGCATTACCCGCCTGGTGACGCCGCTGGCCGAACTGGTCGGTCGCCACGTGATCGCGGCGACGAAGATCCACGCCGACGACACGCCGGTGCCGGTGCTCGATCCCGGACGAGGCAAGACCAAGACCGGTCGACTATGGGTTTATGTGCGAGACGATCGTCCTGCCGCGAGCACCGACCCGCCGGCCGCATACTATCGTTACACGCCGACCCGGGAGGGAGCGCACCCGCGGGCGCACCTGAGGGACTTCCGCGGCACGCTGCAGGCTGACGGCTACAGCGGCTTCGACGGGCTGTACGTCGAGGGCCGGGTGCGCGAAGCCGCGTGCTGGGCGCATGCGCGGCGCAAGTTCTACGACCTGCAGGTGGCGACCCGCTCGCCGCTGGCCGAGGAGGCGCTGACGCGCATCCAGAAGATCTACGCCATCGAAGAGCGAGTCCGAGGCAAGCCGCCCGAGGTGCGGCGGGAGGCCCGTCAGACGGACGCCGTGCCGTTGCTGAAGGACCTGCGGCAATGGCTGGTCGATACGCGGTCCAAGGTATCGGCGAAGTCGGAGTTCGCCGCGGCGATCAACTATGCCCTGAACCGGTGGGAGGCGCTGACCCGTTACTGTGGCGACGGCGCCATCGAGATCGACAACAACGCCGCGGAACGGGCGTTGCGTGGGCCGGTGCTATCGCGTAAGAACTTCCTGTTCGCGGGTTCCGACTCCGGTGGCGAGCGTGCCGCGGTGCTCTATACCCTGCTGCAGACGGCCAAGCTGAACGGGCTCGATCCAGAGGCGTACCTGCGCTTCGTGCTGGGGTGCATCGCTGAGCACCCGAGCAACCGGCTCGCCGAGTTGCTGCCGTGGAACTACGCCCAGACGCAGGCGGCCGATGAGCGGCTCGCGGCGTAAGCGTACGTCGCCACCGGCGGTATCGCCTGGCGCCTTCCCGAATATCGAACTCCTGATCGACGGCGACGGCGACATCACGATTGGGCGGTTCGGCCCGATCCGCTGTGCTGCCACGGCCGCCAACGAAGACCAGTGCCTGGCGATGCTGCAGCGGCGGCACGGCGAATCGCTGCTCGAACTACTCCAACGACTCGACGAGGCTATCGCCGTCGCCAGCGAAACCGGCGAGTGCATCGACGAGATCAACCCCCCGTCGAATCAATGATCGGATGCCGGGAGCACCCGGCTATCCCTCTGCAACACCTCCGCGACTAGCCGGCGAGATGCCAGCACCGGACGCTTACACAAGTTCGGCACCGGTCGCGGACTGCCAGGCGAGGTGAAGCCGCGGCGGATCGCGATCCACGCCGACGAGTTCAACGAGCTGATCGGCGACGAGTTCATCCCGCTGCTCAACAAGGCGGGCGGAGCGGGGTTTCAGGTGACGGCCTACACGCAGACCTGGTCGGACGTGGAAGCCCGCATTGGTTCGCCCGCCAAGGCCGGGCAGATCGCCGGCAACTTCAACACGCTGATCATGCTGCGGGTGAAGGAGGTGGCCACGGCCGAGCTGCTGACCAGCCAGCTGCCCGAGGTACACGTCGTCTCGACCGTCGTGTCGTCGTCGGTCTCCGACACCAACGATCCGATCGACTTCGCGGACTTCGCCAGCCGCAACGAGGACCGCATCGCGCCGGAGACGGTTCGGATGCTGGAGCCGACCGATCTCGTGCAGCTGCCCAAGGGCGAGGCCTTCGCGCTGATCCACGGGGGCCAGCTGCACAAGATCCGCATGCCGCTGCCCTCGGCAGCGAGCGATCCGCTGATGCCAATGAGCCTGGCGGCGATCGGGAAGACGCTGAGAGCGCGGATCGACGGACCGTGGAATCAGCCGGAAATTGGCTTCGAGGCGGAGTAGCGAAGTGTCGTCTAGGAACGCGGCGTTTCACGACGGGGCGCTGGCGGGCGTGCTGCTGAGTCCGCTGAAGCTGCTCTTCTCGCTGGCGCTGGGTTTGGCTGCGCTCCTGCTGTGCGCCTGGATTCTCGACTGGACGTTCGTGTTCAAGGTCTGGCCGCAGGGGATCGAGCGCCTGCGTGATCTGCTCGCGCACGACCTCGAGCACGGCGTTGCCCTTGCCGCCCGACAGGGTACCGGCGCCGGCGCCATCACCGCGCCGGCCAACGCGCTTTATTCGTTCGTGTTCGAAGCCACCGGCATCCACGACATGGGCACGCAGTTCGCCAACGGGGCGGCTCTGTCGATCCCGGACACGGTCATGCGGCGCAGCTACGTGTCGCACCGGGAGAGCATCGAGGCGGCGATGGTCGGAACCCAGCTGCTCGGGGTGCGCGCGGCGATCCTGGCGCGGTTCGCGCCGCTGCTCCTGCTCCTCTACGTCGTCGGCGCCGCCGACGGTTTCACCCAGCGAGCGATCCGCCGAGCTTGCGGGGGGCGCGAGTCGGCCGGCCTATACCACCGGGCCAAGTACCTGCAGGTGGCGGTGCTGGGACTGGGCGGCGTCGGCCTGCTGCTCTGGCCCGGGCCGGTGAATTGGGAGCTGTGCGTGCCGCTCGGCGCGGTCCTCTTGGGCGGGCTGGCCCGCGTGCAGTGGGCGTACTACAAGAAGCACATGTAGGCCGGGCTGGGGACTGCGGTTGGCCAGCAGCCTCGAGTCCGTGCGGCAGGGCAACTCGTTGCCAGCCGCATCAATCGCTCAGGAGGAATGCCGAAGCGCATCACGTTGTTCCGGCGTTGTTCAGATTTCGCTTGACAGGGCTGGCCACGCCCCATAGCATATCCGAACAACATCTGAACAACGGTGAGATCATGGAAAAACGCTTCACTGCAACGCTTAGCCGATCCCAGGGCCGGAGCGCTTGGGCGGTGATCTTCCGCCATCCGGCACGAATTGACCCGAACACCAACAGGCCGGGGCTGCGAGTGCGGATGGGGCTGGGAACGCCGGACGAGGCCGAGGCCAATGTCTTGAAGGAGCAGCTCAACCAGCTGCTTGCCGACGAGACCTTCTGGAACGCCTCGGCGAAGAGCGAGGCGGGGAAGCGGTTCCACAGCCGGGTCGTGGAGATCTTCTTCCACGGCATGGAGCCCGAGGCAAACGACTTCGGCGCCATCCGTGACGCGATCATCCCGTTGCCGACATCTCAGGAATCGGAGTACCGGCGCGCTCTCCTGCTCGGCACCACCGGCGCAGGGAAGACCACGCTGCTCCGACAGCTGATCGGCACAGACCCCGTCACCGAGCGCTTCCCGTCGACGTCGACGGCCAAGACGACCGTTCATGAGACCGAAGTGGTCCTCGCGCCCGGGCCGTTCAAGGCCGTTGTCACCTTCTTCCCCATCGACGAGGTTCGCGAGCACTTGAACGAGTGCATTTCCGAAGCCGTGCTTGCCGCATATCGCGGTGACGACGACGGGGATGTGCTCCGCAAGCTGCTCATGCACGTGAATCAAAGGTTCCGCTTCAACTACGTCCTTGGCAATGGCCCGCAGGAGGCTGTGTCCGACGACGACGAGGACGAAGGTGAAGACGCGTTCGACCCAGCTGACGAGAGCCCGGCCGACAAAGCCATCGATCTCGAAGCCACGAATGCTCTGCTCATCAAGAGCTTGGCTGCACTGCGCTCCGTCGCCGCGCGCCATGGGGATCAACTGAAGAGTGAGCTCGGCGCAATCGACGAAAAGGATCAGCGAGTTGTCGATGAGCTGTTCGAGGAGGAGCTCGATCGCCGCCTGCGGGAGGATGACGAGTTCCATCGCATCAGCGACGAGCTCATGGACGAGATCGAGCTCCGCTTTTCGCTGCTGGAAGAGGGAACGCTTCGTCGCAGCAAGCAGGGATGGCCGCAATCATGGTCGTGGGAAACGGATGACAGAGCTGCCTTCATCAAGGCGGTGACTCGGTTCTCCAGCAACCACGCACCACGCTTTGGGCGACTGCTGACGCCGCTGGTCAACGGCGTTCGTGTATCGGGCGCCTTCGTGCCGGCGTGGAATGACGGCCAGCTGCCAAAGCTGGTTCTGCTCGATGGCGAGGGCCTTGGTCACACGCCAAAGTCGGTCGCAGCCATCTCCACTTCACTCACGCGGCTGATCGAGACGACGGACGCGATCGTGTTGGTAGACAACGCGACGATTCCGATGCAGGCCGCTCCGGTCGCGGCCATGAAGGAGATGATTACTTCCGGCAGTGCCAGCAAGCTCCTGCTCGTGTTCACGCATTTCGATGAAGTCAAGGGCGACAACCTGCCAAGTGCGGCCGCGAAGGAGCATCACGTGCTGGCCTCTGCCGAAAACGTTCTCGCATCGATCGGTGAGGAACTCGGACCCTTCGCCGAGAGGGCGCTTCGCTCGCGCCTGAAGGAGGCCTGTTTCTTCGTTGGTGGCATCGACGAGCCGCTCGATGCCGCGAAGAAGACGCACAGGCGGACGATCGGCCAGTTGAAGTCGCTGCTTGGCGCCATCGACACGATTGTCGAGAAGCCAGCCCCTGTTGCGGTACAGCCGGTTTACGACCGCATGAACCTTGTTCTCGCGGTGAAGAACGCGGCCGAGAGCTTCCACGACGCCTGGTGGCCGCGCCTCGGCCTCGCCTACAAGCCGGGGGTCGGCAAGGAGCACTGGAAGCGTATCTGGGCTTTGAGTAGGCGCCTCAGCACGCCCGGGTTTGGCGATGAGTACGACAACCTGAAGCCCGTGGCCGATCTGCGCAAGCAGCTGCAGGATCGGCTGTATGTTCTCTTGCAGAACCCGCTGAAATGGGACCCGGTCGAGCCCACGGACGACGACACCAAGCAGCAAGTTTTCGACAGGATTGCCAATGCGCTGTCGGTCAAGACGCTTGACCTTGCGACGCGCCGTGTTCGAGCCGAGCGCATGCCCGAGTGGCAGTCCGCGTTCAATCAGTCAGGTCGAGGATCGAGTTACGCCCGCGCCGCGATCATCGGCGAGCAAATCTACGATCGAGCTGCGCCGGTGCCCGATGTAACGCCCTCACCCGACAGGAACTCCTTCTTGCATGAGGTCGCCACCGCGGTGGATGCCGTCTGCCGCGAGGCGGGCGCGCAGCTGACCTGACGCATATTGGCTTGCGGGCGCCATGCCGACCGAGAAATGGGCTGGAACGGCATCGTGAAGATCGTCCTCAGCCGAAACACACCCGCGAGGCGTCAGACAAGCTGTCGAGTTCGCATGACCTGCCGATGAGCCGCAAGAACTGCTGGGCCGAAGCTTCTTCAACGAAGGAGCGCGTGCATGGCACCCGGTACGCGACGCGCGAGGCGGCGATCGCCGATCTGTTCGACTACATCGAGGTGTTCTACAACCGCAGGCGCAAGCACTCGACGCTCGGCTATGTTTCGCCGGCGCGGTTCCTGGCCGGTTGGATCAGCAGTCAGCACGAGCAAGCCGTGGCAGCATGACCCCGTTCCCTTGGCGGACGAAAAACAGAGGGAAGCTCAATCCCAGGTACTTCGCGGCTACCGTGAAATCCAACTTCAAGCTGCTCGAGGGCGGCAAGGGCCTACGCATTGGCATCGTTCCGGAGTCACCTGAAAAGGGCAATCACAGCACGATCCGCTACAGCCAATCACACCGCCTGTGGATAGTGTCACTCGCCGATCCAAACGGCTTCATGGGCCTGTTCAGCGATGCATATCACGCCGTTGGCCGCAGCATGTGTACTCTTGGCAAGCAAGAGCCTCCACCTTACTACGTCAAGCCAAGCGCTAAGGCGCAGCGCATGCAGGAGCAGATTGAAAAGTACCCGGACGCGCTGGTGGTCGACATTGAGGCCGGCCTGAACGAGGCCGCACAGCAGGACTTGGTTGGACAGAAGCACCAGTTGGTCTCTGTCAATGCGCCGAACTGGCTGCACATGAAGCAGATGGCAACGACGCTCGTTTGCCCGAAGCCGAAGTTCTACAAGCTCGACTGAGGTGCGGGCTAACCATTCGTTGCACCGGACGTGCTACAGCGGGCTGCGCCCGCTTCCGCACGCCGGTGAACTCAAGCGTTAGGGCGCGCAAGGCGCGTTGCATATCGCTCGATCGAACGACTTCGCTCGGTCGCCCGCGCGGCGAGCGTCGGCGCGATGGAGCTGTAGCGAACGGTGACCGCTTGCCGCGCCACGGTGCCTCCGATCCAGGCCGCACCCCGGCCGCTCCGGCACGCCAACGGCGCTCGTAGTCATCCGCGTCGTGGCCTCGCAACCACCAGAGCTCGCCCCCGTGCAGGTCCAGCGCGGCGGCGCGCAGGTGGCTTCGGGCGGCGTTACACCACGCGGTGGCGCGCGGGTCCGGTCGTCGGTCGTGCATTGCGGAGGTGATGCCTTCGGTGCACGATGTCGCCGTGCAACTATCGCGCCCTAACAGTGTGGTCAACCGGACGCGCCGGTACGCGGCTTCTTCTTCGTTCGCGTCGGTGGCGGCGCGCCGGTCACCTTGAGCGTTAGGCCTCACCTCGAAAGAGTCCGTCATGCGCCAACTCTCGATCTGGCTAATCTTGCTAGCTCCGCTTCTTGCCGTGGCTGCTGACATGAACTACGGCCGATTCACCGGCTCTGTAAAGACAGAGTGGCTTCGCGGCAGCGCCACCGAGCGCCGGATGCGTCTGCTAGAAGACTTCGCATACGTGGATCCGAAGGGTAAAACCTGGCTTGCGCCTAAGGGATCCGTGACGGACGGTGCGTCAATTCCCCGCGGACTTTGGACTATTGTCGGAGCACCATTTGAAGGTCAGTACCGCGAGGCTGCGGTCATTCATGACGTCTACTGTGAGACCAAGACGGAACGACACCAAGACGTGCATCGCATCTTCTACTATGCGAGCAGGGCTGCCGGCGTGTCGGAGTTCTACGCGAAAGTGCTCTACGGTGGCGTTGTCGCGGGCGGCCCTAAGTGGAGCAAGGGCTCATCGAACTGCTTTGTTGGTTGTCATGCAGCTATTACGGTGCCATCGCAGGTAGAGACTGTTCCGAAATTCACAGAAGACGACGCCAAGCGACTTGCCTCTTGGATAGAAGCCGAAAACCCTTCGCTTGAGGAAATTGATGCCTTCGTTGCCCTAAACTTCCGCCCGAACAAAGCCGCCCACCCATGAGGCCAAACCCTTCAATCGAGCGGGGCATGCTCCGGCGCGCTTCGCGCAGTTACGCATGCCGCTCATGTCGAACGTTAGTCCACAATGGAGGAGTCCCGTGGCAGGTACAAAACGCGAGTTCACTCCGAATCAGATCTTTGTCGGGTTGCCGTGGAAAACGGTTCGACCGAAGTACGAAAAGATCATCCCGACGCTGGAGAAGAGATACCCTCTGTACTTCACGATAGTCGGGCGCAACGACGCACAGCACGCCGAAGACCTGTTTGAAATCATAAAGCAGCGCATTGCTTCTTCCAGCTACGCGGTGTTTGATGCAACTGGGGGCAATGCGAACGTGTCGCTCGAATACGGTTACGCCGAGGGCTTGGAGGTGCCGCGGGCAATCTTTGTGAGCGCACACAAGGCGTCACAAAGGGCCTCCGCAGGTGCGCCGATCATCTCCGATCTTCACGGTAAGCGGCGTGTTCAATACAAGACGGAAGGCTCGCTATCCGCTGAACTGCACAGGCTTTGCCGCGAGCACGATTTCACGAAGCGTTTTGAGAAGGCTTTGGCGGCTGCACTCAAAGGCAAGAGCAAAGGCGCGAAGAAGAGCGGAAGAGCACTTGCCCTGAAGGTTGTGCGCGCACTAGATGGCAAGGCTCGAATGCGACGTGCCGAACTCCTGCAGCATCTTCAAGCTCAAGGGTACAAGGGGCGTGAAGCCGAAAGCATGCTCAAAAAGCTTCATTCCGGCGGCGTTGTGAAGTGTACGGTTGGGAAGTTTTCGCAGGCCTATGTGGCCTAACCTTTCGCTCGAGCGGACCCGCCGGCAAGTACCTTCTCGTTGGCGACCGATGGTGGCGGCGGGCCGCTCAGCTTGGACGTTAGGGCGCGGAAGGCGCGTTGCATATCGCTCGATCGAACGACTTCGCTCGGTCGCCCGCGCGGCGAGCGTCGGCGCGATGGAGCTGTAGCGAACGGCGACCGCTTGCCGCGCCACAACGCCTCCGATCCAGGTCGCACCCCGACCGCTCCGGCACGCCAACGGCGCTCGTAGTCGTCCGCGTCGTGGCCTCGCAGGCACCAGAGCTCGCCCCCGTGCAGGTCCCGCGCGGCGGCGCACAGGTGGCTTCGGGCGGCATCACACCACGCGGTGGCGCGCGGGTCCGGTCGTCGGTCGTGCATTGCGGAGGTGATGCCTTCGGTGCACGATGTCGCCGTGCAACTATCGCGCCCTAACAGGGTGGTCAACCGGACGCGCCGGTACGCGGCTTCTTCCTCGTTCGCGTCGGTGGCGGCGCGCCGGTCACCTTGAACGTTAGGGCGCGAGAATCGTTGCATATCGCGCTCGATCGAACGACTTCGCTCGGTCGCCCGCGCGGCGAGCGTCGGCGCGATGGTGCGGTAGCGAACGGCGACCGCTTGCCGCGCCACGGTGCCTCCGATCCAGGTCGCACCCCGACCGCTCCGGCACGCCAACGGCGCTCGTAGTCATCCGCGTCGTGGCCTCGCGATCACCAGAGCTCTCCCCGTGCAGGTCCCGCGCGGCGGCGCGCAGGTGGCTTCGGGCCGCATCACACCACGCGGTGGCGCGCGGGTCCGGTCGTCGGTCGTGCATTGCGGAGGGAAAGCCTTCGGTGCACGATGGCGCCGTGCAACTATCGCGCCCTAACAGTGTGGTCAACCGGACGCGCCGGTACGCGGCTTCTTCTTCGTTCGCGTCGGTGGCGGCGCGCCGGTCACCTTGAACGTTAGGGCGCGCAAGGCGCGTTGCATATCGCCCGATCGAACGACTTCGCTCGGTCGTCCGCGCGGCGAGCGTCGGCGCGATGGTGCTGTAGCGGACGGTGACCGCTTGCCGCGCCACGGTGCCTCCGATCCAGGCCGCACCCCGGCCGCTCCGGCACGCCAACGGCGCTCGTAGTCATCCGCGTCGTGGCCTCGCAACCACCAGAGCTCGCCCCCGTGCAGGTCCAGCGCGGCGGCGCGCAGGTGGCTTCGGGTGGCATCACACCACGTGGTGGCGCGCGGGTCCGGTCGTCGGTCGTGCATTGCGGAGGGAAAGCCTTCGGTGCACGATGTCGCCGTGCAACTATCGCGCCCTAACAGTGTGGTCAACCGGACGCGCCGGTACGCGGCTTCTTCTTCGTTCGCGTCGGTGGCGGCGCGCCGGTCACCTTGAGCGTTAGGGCGCGAGAATCGTTGCATATCGCGCTCGATCACACGTGTTCGCGAGTTCGCCCGCGCGGCGAGCGTCGGCGCGATGGAGCTGTAGCGAACGGTGACCGCTTGCCGCGCCACGGTGCCTCCGATCCAGGCCGCACCCCGGCCGCTCCGGCACGCCAACGGCGCTCGTAGTCATCCGCGTCGTGGCCTCGCAGGCACCAGAGCTCGCCCCCGTGCAGGTCCCGCGCGGCGGCGCGCCGATGGCTTCGGGTGGCATCACACCACGCTGTGGCGCGCGGGTCCGGTCGTCGGTCGTGCATTGCGAAGGGAAAGCCTTCGGTGCACGATGTCGCCGTGCAACTATCGCGCCCTAACAGGGCGGTCAACCGGACCGCTTGCTGCGTGGCTCCTTCGTCGCCACGCCACGCGGCCGGTCACCTTGTGCGTTAGGGCGCGAGAATCGTTGCATATCGCGCTCGATCGAACGACTTCGCTCGGTCGCCCGCGCGGCGAGCGTCGGCGCGATGGTGCGGTAGCGAACGGCGACCGCTTGCCGCGCCACAACGCCTCCGATCCAGGTCGCACCCCGACCGCTCCGGCACGCCAACGGCGCTCGTAGTCATCCGCGTCGTGGCCTCGCAGGCACCAGAGCTCGCCCCCGTGCAGGTCCCGCGCGGCGGCGCGCCGATGGCTTCGGGTGGCATCACACCACGCGGTGGCGCGCGGGTCCGGTCGTCGGTCGTGCATTGCGGAGGGAAAGCCTTCGGTGCACGATGGCGCCGTGCAAATATCGCGCCCTAACAGGGTGGTCAACCGGACGCGCCGGTACGCGGCTTCTTCTTCGTTCGCGTCGGTGGCGGCGCGCCGGTCACCTTGAGCGTTAGGGCGCGAGAATCGTTGCATATCGCGCTCGATCGCAAGCGTTCGCGAGTTCGCCCGCGCGGCGAGCGTCGGCGCGATGGAGCTGTAGCGAACGGCGACCGCTTGCCGCGCCACAACGCCTCCGATCCAGGTCGCACCCCGACCGCTCCGGCACGCCAACGGCGCTCGTAGTCGTCCGCGTCGTGGCCTCGCAGGCACCAGAGCTCGCCCCCGTGCAGGTCCCGCGCGGCGGCGCGCAGGTGGCTTCGGGCGGCATCACACCACGCGGTGGCGCGCGGGTCCGGTCGTCGGTCGTGCATTGCGGAGGTGATGCCTTCGGTGCACGATGTCGCCGTGCAACTATCGCGCCCTAACAGTGTGGTCAACCGGACGCGCCGGTACGCGGCTTCTTCTTCGTTCGCGTCGGTGGCGGCGCGCCGGTCACCTTGAGCGTTAGCCGGCTGAAAGCACTCTATGTCATTCGTCACGCCACGGTTCTCAAGGAGTCAGGTTTCCCGTGCCGGCGAGATACTTGCGCGTCCTGAAGGAGCGACTGCCGACGATCAGCAATGGGCTGCCGACGTCCTTGCCAACTGGCGCGCCTGCCATGGCTATCCGATCAACACGTTCCAAGCGACCCTACGACACAAGCTCAAGGATGGATACGGCGACACGATTGTCGCTCAACGCCTCAAGCGAGCCCCTTCAATCATCCTGAAGCTTCAGCGCTTCGACGGAATGCAGCTTGCGCGTATGCAGGACATTGGCGGTCTGCGGGCGGTGTTGAGTTCCGTCGCCAGAGTTCGACGACTCGAGAAGGACTATCGGAACACCAAGTTCGACCATGAGTTGGCGAATTCGAAGGACTACATCAATAAGCCGAAAGAGGACGGCTATCGCGGCATTCACCTCATATATCGCTATAAGAATAAGCGAGCTCCCGAATATGACGGTCTGTCTCTAGAGCTGCAGATACGCACGCGCCGCCAACACGCCTGGGCGACTGCTGTCGAGACCATGGGCACGTTTCTTGGCCAGGCACTCAAGTCCGGGCGAGGCGACCGGGAGTGGCGCGAGTTCTTCGCCAAAGCAAGCGCTGCACTCGCGATACTCGAGAGTTCCAAGCCTGTGCCAGGATTCGAAGACCGCGCTCGAGGCGCCGTGTTCCGCGATGTCGCTGACACGGAGGCGCGCCTCGGTGTACTCCAGCGACTACAGGGGTTCGCAATTGCGGCCGACCGAATCACGACCGAGCGTGGTCAAGGCGCGTATCATCTCATAGTGCTGGACTCTGACCGACGCACCGTAACGATTCGCCCGTACCCCGTTGCTAGCCTTGCACAGGCCACTATCGACTACGCCGCTGTCGAGGAGCGAACAAGGGCTGGCGAGCGCGTCGAGGCCGTGCTCGTAGCTGCTGGTCCGGTGGCAGCCTTGAGAAGGGCCTATCCGAATTACTTCTTGGATACACAAGCGTTCGTAACGGAAATGCACGCGGTTATCACGGAGGCGAACGCAGCGCCGGCTAACAACCGGTTGCAGCGGACGGCGCCCAGGCGCCGCCGCTGAACCGAAGCGTTAGCCGTCCTGCCGCGGGAGTGCTAGGATTGCCGGATGATCGATTGGTCCTCCTGCTCGGCCGTCGAGCGCGATGTTGATCGCGTTAGCGGGGCGTGGGTGTTTCGTGGTACGCGCGTGCCCGTATCGGCCCTGTTCGAGAATCTCGAGGACGGTGTGTCGGCCAGCCAGTTTGTTGAGCTCTTTCCAGGCGTATCGCTAGATCAGGTACGGGCGGTCCTCGAGCACGCCGCGCGTAGTGCACTCGCTCCGGTCTGAGTGCGAGTCCTTTTCGATCAAGGTACACCGGCTCCGTTGCGTGAATCGCTGCGGCGGCACGACGTATCGACGGCCTATGAGCGCGGCTGGTCGAAGCTGACGAACGGCGAGCTGCTCGACGCGGCTGAACAGGAGGGCTTCGAGGTCTTCGTTACCACGGATGCCCGACTTCGATACCAGCAGAATCTGGCAGGTCGAAGGATCGCAATCGTATGTTTGCTTTCGACGAGTTGGCCCGGATTCAGCGCGTCGCCGTTGGTGTCGCGGAACGATTGCCGGCTGCGAGGCCAGCAGCTATGTCGAGGTTCGCATTCCCTGACGACGGCTAACCTGCCGGTCAACCGGACGCGCCGAGATGCGACTTGAGTTTTGGCGACGACCGGTGCGGCGCGCCGGTTACCTGTCACGTTAGGGCGCGAGAATCGTTGCATATCGCGCTCGATCACACGTGTTCGCGAGTTCGCCCGCGCGGCGAGCGTCGGCGCGATGGAGCTGTAGCGAACGGCGACCGCTTGCCGCGCCACAACGCCTCCGATCCAGGTCGCACCCCGGCCGCTCCGGCACGCCAACGGCGCTCGTAGTCGTCCGCGTCGTGGCCTCGCAGGCACCAGAGCTCGCCCCCGTGCAGGTCCCGCGCGGCGGCGCGCCGATGGCTTCGGGTGGCATCACACCACGCTGTGGCGCGCGGGTCCGGTCGTCGGTCGTGCATTGCGAAGGGAAAGCCTTCGGTGCACGATGGCGCGATGCATCGATCGCGCCCTAACAGGGTGGTCAACCGGACGCGCCGGTACGCGGCTTCTTCCTCGTTCGCGTCGGTGGCGGCGCGCCGGTCACCTTGAACGTTAGGGCGCGAGAATCGTTGCATATCGCGCTCGATCGAACGACTTCGCTCGGTCGCCCGCGCGGCGAGCGTCGGCGCGATGGTGCGGTAGCGAACGGCGACCGCTTGCCGCGCCACAACGCCTCCGATCCAGGTCGCACCCCGACCGCTCCGGCACGCCAACGGCGCTCGTAGTCATCCGCGTCGTGGCCTCGCAGGCACCAGAGCTCGCCCCCGTGCAGGTCCCGCGCGGCGGCGCGCCGATGGCTTCGGGTGGCATCACACCACGCGGTGGCGCGCGGGTCCGGTCGTCGGTCGTGCATTGCGGAGGGAAAGCCTTCGGTGCACGATGGCGCCGTGCAACTATCGCGCCCTAACAGGGTGGTCAACCGGACGCGCCGGTACGCGGCTTCTTCTTCGTTCGCGTCGGTGGCGGCGCGCCGGTCACCTTGAACGTTAGGGCGCGGAAGGCGCGTTGCATATCGCTCGATCGAACGACTTCGCTCGGTCGCCCGCGCGGCGAGCGTCGGCGCGATGGAGCTGTAGCGAACGGCGACCGCTTGCCGCGCCACAACGCCTCCGATCCAGGTCGCACCCCGACCGCTCCGGCACGCCAACGGCGCTCGTAGTCGTCCGCGTCGTGGCCTCGCAGGCACCAGAGCTCGCCCCCGTGCAGGTCCCGCGCGGCGGCGCGCCGATGGCTTCGGGTGGCATCACACCACGCTGTGGCGCGCGGGTCCGGTCGTCGGTCGTGCATTGCGAAGGGAAAGCCTTCGGTGCACGATGGCGCGATGCATCGATCGCGCCCTAACAGGGTGGTCAACCGGACGCGCCGGTACGCGGCTTCTTCTTCGTTCGCATCGTTGGCGGCGCGCCGGTCACCTTGAACGTTAGGGGGCTTCCGTAGCGCGTGGCGTCTTGACGTTGTGACGTTATAGCGCTACCATGCGCACGATGGAAGACGCCAAACGCGCCACCGTGTATTTCGACGCAGCGGTCCACCAAGCGCTGCGCCTCAAGGCCGCCGCAACTGATCGGTCGATTTCCGACATGGTCAACGATGCCGTGAAGGTCGCACTGGCGGAAGACGCCGAGGATCTTGCGTCGTTTGATCAACGCAAGTCCGAGCGCGGCGTTTCCTTCGAGACGCTGGTTCGCGACCTGAGGAAACGTGGCCGAATATAGGCTGCTGATCAAGCCGTCGGCCGCAAAGGAGATCGAGGCGGTCGGAAGCAAGCGTGACCGTCAACGGATCGTGGGTCGGATACGATCGTTGGCGAACGAGCCCAAACCCCCGGGCAGTGAAAAGCTCGCAGGTCCGGCAGCCCTCTTTCGTGTTCGCCAAGGCGATTATCGCGTCATCTATTGGGTCGATGACGCGCATCGGACCGTCGAGGTCATCAAGGTGGGGCATCGCCGTGAGGTCTATCGCAGCGCCCCCTAACCCGGCAGTCAACCGGACCGCTTTCGGCGCGGCTTCGCCGGCCTCTGCGGCCGGTTACTTTGCACGTTGGGCGTCACAGGACACGGCGCTAAACTAGGCCGAGATTGGAGGTACTCATGCGCTACCGCATCGCACTTCATCAGTCTGACCGGGTCGCCAATGGATTTCACACCTGACAGCCTGTTTGATTACTCTGATGATGCGCTTCTCGACGAAATTCGACGCGTCGCTGGATTGATCACTTCACCGCATATTACGAGAATGGCGTTTGATCGGCTCGCCCGTGCAAGCTCCAGTAGCATTTGCCGCAGATTCGGTGGCTGGCATCAGGCATTGCGTCGGGCTGGGCTTTCGAATAGATACTCGGGAGCAGTCGTTTCCCATCGCATGCGCACTGGTTGTGGTCACAGATACTCTGATAGCGACATGCTTGCCGAACTTCGTAGGGTAGCGGACGAGCTTGGTTTGACCTCGTTCACCGTTCGACAATACAACGCTCATGGTCGGATCCATTCCACCTCAATCGTGCGGACGTTTGGGTCATGGCATGCCGCTATAGTTCGTGCGAACTTGGTACCCGGACGTGGTTCTAAGCGTTACTCCGATGAGGAGTTTTTTGAGAACATCCTGGCGGTATGGACGCACCACGGTCGGCAACCGAGGTATAGAGAAATGGATCGGGAGCCCTCCCGAATCACATCGGGGGCTTATGCGCGCAAGTTCGAAGGTTGGCGTCGGGCGCTCAGTGCGTTTGTTGAACGCGTCAACGCCGATCGACAGCTTGACTCAATCTTGCCGTCACCCCCAAAGCCAGATGCAGCACTGGACCCGGAGATGACCACAAAAAGACCTCGTCGCACAATTTCCCTGGGCTTGCGTTACGACGTCCTGCGCCGAGATCGTTTCAAGTGTGTTCTCTGCGGTGCGAGTCCGGCCGTAACACCAACGTGCCAACTCCACGTCGATCACATCATCGCTTTTGTGCGCGGCGGAGTGACCGAGGAGGGCAATCTCCGAACGTTGTGCTCGCACTGCAATGTCGGAAAGGGGGACAAGTTGGAGGAATCCGCCGTCTAATTCACATTGCGCGTCACCACAGCGTCGGGCGTAGAATCGGGTGAAATCGGAGGTACCTATGGTGAATCTCGACATCGAGAGTGAGCGCGAGGCCGATGGCCGGTGGCTTGCGGAGGTACCGCAGTTGCCTGGCGTTTTGGCCTACGGAGCCACTCGGGACGAGGCCGTGGCTCGCGTCCAGGTGCTTGCGCTGCGGGTCCTCGCCGAGCGCCTGGAGCACTCCGAGAGCCAACCCGGTTCAATCTCGATTTCGGTGGCCGCTGCTTGAGTCATTGGCCTTCGACCAAAGCGCGTCGCGTACTGGCGGCGTTGCTTGGGTTGGGGTGGGTCGTCAAGCGACAGTCCGGGTCGCATCGGACGTTGAGCCGCGCGGGATGGCCAGACTTCGTCTTCGCCTTCCACGATGGCGAAGAGATCGGTCCAAAGATGCTTGCGCGCATTGCGAAGCACACTGGGCTTTCTGCCTTACATTCCGCACATCGGCGGACGCAATTGGAGTGAATTTCCGGAGGCGGGCCGGAAGGCTGGGGCGTCACGCGCAGACGCGGTAGGCGTGTGCGGGAACTCCGAGCAACGCGAGGACTTGGCGCTGCAGGTCGGTGAGGTCGGCGTCAAGCGTGCGTCTGGACGGTTTGGCCGTCGCGCAACAGGCGGTGGCGTTGGGCGAGGCTGAACAGGCGCAGCACCGTCGTAGGCCGCCGACGTGACGCTGCTCCGGACGGCAGCGGTAGCTCGGCGATCACCTCGTGGCGCATCGCGCCGCGTAATTCACGCTCGATGAGCGCCTGCACGAGCAGGGCCAGGAAGTACAGCGTGAACAGGGGTCGATGCGCCCTTCGTTCCTGGAGGAAGATCAGGGCGACGCGCCGGTCACCTGCTCGAAACGCTTCTCGATGGTGGGCTGGCCCAGGTTGTGGGCCTCGAGCGCACGATGGGCGGGGTGAGGGTCCGGTCGTTCGCTGAGCAACGGATGCGTGCCATCGCTCTTCTGGTCGTAGGCCACGGCGGCAGCGTCGATCGACCATTCGATGTCGAAGCGCCGGCGGGTGATCTTGCGGTCGTGTGTCGAGGCAGGACGACCACGGCGGACCGCCGAGCTGTGCTCCTCGCGCGCACCACGCGTTTGACGCGAGGTAGCGGTGACCCGGTACGGCTCGAGGATCTGCGCGCCACGCGCTGATCGATCTCGGCAGCACTGCCGCCGCCGCGGTTGCGATCAGGCGCCGGTGCAACTGTTCGAGCGCTTCGCTGGCCGCGGCGAGCTGGCGGTCGCGTCGGGCACGCTGGTGCAGCGTGAGCAGCGTGCTCCACACCCAGGTGATCGGCCAGACCTCCATCGAGGGCAACGGTTGGCGGTAGACGTACCAGCAGTCCCGTGGTCCGTCACGGTGCCGAGTATTCGGCCGATCCCAGACTTGTTCCCAGGCCGGGTCATGGCTTACATTCCGCACATCGGCGGACGCAATTGGAGTGAATTTCCGGAGGCGAGGCCGGAAGGCTGGGGCGTCACGCGCAGACGCGGTAGGCGCACATCGGCGGCGGTGGGTGTCGCAATGCGGGAACTCCAGCAACGCGAGGGCGCACGAGTCGCGCTAACAGGTCGGTCACGCGCAGACGCGGTGGCGGTCGGCGTCAAAGGTCTGGACGGTTTGGCCGTCGCGCAACAGGCGGTGGCGTTGGGCGAGGCTGAACAGGCGCAGCACCTGCTCGGTGGTAGGCCGCCGACATTGACGCTGCTCCGGATACAGCGGTAGCTCGGCGATCACCTCGTGGCGCATCGCGCCGCGTAATTCACGCTCGATGAGCGCCGCACGAGCAGGGCCAGGAAGTACAGCGTGAACAGGGGCCTCGATGCGCCCTTCGTTCTTGAGGAAGATCGGGGCGATCTCGTGCACGGTCTTCACCTGCTCGAAACGCTTCTCGATGGTGGGCTGGCCCTGTGGGGCTCGAGCATGGGCGGGGTGAGGGAGGTCCGGTCGTTGCTGAGCAACGGATACATGCCATCGCTCTTCTGGTCGTAGGCCACGGCGGCGGCGTCGATCGACCATTCGATGTCGAAGCGCCGGCGGGTGATCTTGCGGTACGCGGTGTCAGGCCAGGGACGACCACGGCGGACCTGCTTGGCTGTGCTGCGCTCGCGCACCACGCGTTTGACCTTGAGGTGGCGGGTGACCCGGTACTGCTCGAGGATCTCGGCCACGCGCTGATCGATCTCGGCAGCACCCGCAGCCCCGCGCGCGGGTTGCGATCAGGCGCCGGTGCAACTGTTCGAGCGCTTCGCTGGCCGCGGCGAGCTGGCGGTCGCGTCGGGCACGCTGGTGCAGCGCCAGAGCAGCGTGCCACACCAGGTGATCGGCCAGACCTCCATCGAGGGCAACGGTTGGCGGTAGACGTACCAGCAGTCCCGTGGTCCGTCACGGTGCCGAGTATTCGGCCGATCCAGACTTGTTCCCAGGCCGGGTCATGGGTCTGGATCCACTGGCGAAAGCGTGCATCCTCCTGGCGGCTGCGCGTGGCATCACGGTAACGAAACGCCCGCCCGCGGCATCGATGTGACGCATGTCCTCGTAGGAGCACAGCAGGCGTTGGAATCGGCGACGTGGCAGGAAGTCGGCGGCCGGCCACCGCCCGCAATGCCTCCCAGGTCTGGACGTGGGTGACCGAGTCGCTGGTATTGCCGTCGGCGCAGCGAAACGACGCCGGAACCCCCTCGGCGGTGACGGTGAGGATGAACAGCAGCTGGCGCAAATCCGGGCGGTGGTCCTTGGAAAAGCCGAAGGCGATCGCCGGTGCGGTGCACCCGCGCAGCTCGCGGCCGGTCGCCGCCCGGTACTGGCCGCAGAAGGCGATCGAGGTCGAATCGTTGTGCAGCCGCTCGAAGGTCACCCCGAAGCGCTGCCCCACCGCGACCACCACCGCGGTGAGCAGGGCCGCCCGATCGGCATCGAAGAGCCGATCGAGCGAGCGCCCGATCCGGTCGTCGGTCAGCCGCGCCATCTGCGCCGCGTCGATGCCGAAGCATCCCGGTGCAAAGCCGTGCACGGTCTCCTGCTGGCGATAGACGGGCTCGCGCTCGACCAGGATCGAGCGCAGCAGCACGCCGAGTGCCTGCGCGTGGCTGACGGCACGGCGTCGATCGGCGGTGGGCACGAACTTCTCGAGCAGCGCCGGCAACCCCATGCGCTCGAGGAAGTGATTGACCAGGGGTAGCGGTCCCAGTCGCTCGCTGTTCAGGGCGAAGCGTTCGGGCGGGTAGGCTTGTGGTTTCTTCAACCTGACGATAGTATTATCGCCAGACATGACCAAGTCAAGCTCCCCATCCAAGCGATCCCTCGCCACCCAGGCCAGACGGTCGCGACAACGTATCGAGAAGATTCGCGCTGCCGTCGGCACGATCGACTACCTGTGCACCGGCACGCTCTACGAACATCTGAGCCGCTGCGGCAAGGCTGGCTGTCGCTGCGCCACCGACCTGGCAGCTCGCCACGGGCCGTACTACGACTGGGGGTACATGCAGGACGGCAAGCTCGTGCGTCGCCGCCTCTCGGCCGAGCAGGCCCGCCTCATGCGCCTGGCGATCGCCAACTACCGCAAGCTCAAGAAACTGCTACGCGAATGGGAGAGAGAATCCGCGCGACTCATCGAAGCCGAACAACCCCGCGATCACTGACTCCGACGTGCGATCGGGAAATTACCGAGAAATGCGTCTGCCGATGTGCGGAATGTAAGTCATGGGTCTGGATCCACTGGCGAAAGCGTGCATCCTCCTGGCGGCTGCGTGGCATCACGGTAACGAAACGCCCGCCCGCGGCATCGATGTGACGCATGTTCTCGTAGGAGCACAGCTTGGAATCGGCGACATACAGGAAGTCGGCACGGCCGGCCACCGCCCGCAATGCCTCCCAGGTCTGGACGTGGGTGACCGAGTCGCTGGTATTGCCGTCGGCGCAGCGAAACGACGCCGGAACCCCCTCGGCGGTGACGGTGAGGATGAACAGCAGCTGGCGCAAATCCGGGCGGTGGTCCTTGGAAAAGCCGAAGGCGATCGCCGGTGCGGTGCGCCCGCGCAGCTCGCGGCCGGTCGCCGCCCGGTACTGGCCGCAGAAGGCGATCGAGGTCGAGTCGTTGTGCAGTAAGCGCTCGCCCATCGGCGTTCTTCCCTGCCGCTGACTTGCCGTGAATACTCGATCCCGTTGGCAACCACGAACGGGGATCGGTGATGGGCGAAGGAACGAAGGCGGTATCGGTGGAGGTCAGAGGCAAGTCTTGGCAACGCCACGGCGAGCAGGCGTGGCGCACGATGATCGAGCGACAGCGGGCGAGCGGCATGAGCATCCTGGCCTTCTGCGAACGGGAGGGCGTGAGCCGCTCGAGCTTTGGACGTTGGCGAGCGCTGCTCGCGAAGGGCACGAGCGACGTGGTTGCGGAACGCACCGGCGCCGAACGTGCGGCGGTCGCGGCGCCGCGTAGTGGATTCGTCGACGCCGGAATGCTGCGCATGGGTGGCGTGTCCGAGCCCGTCGAGATGCGCCTGGAACTGGGAGGCGGAATCGTGGTGACGATCCGTCGTGGCTGATGTTCTTCCCCGAGGGCACGGTGCGCGTGCACGTCTACGGGCAGCCCGTGGATATGCGCAAATCGTTCGACGGACTGTACGCGCTGACCCGTCACGCGCTGGGGCTCGATCCACTGTCGGGCGCCCTGTTCGTGTTCATCAACCGGCGCGGTTCTCAGGTCAAGGTGCTGTACTGGGACCGCAGTGGATTTTGCATCTGGGGCAAGCGTCTGGAGCGTGGTTGCTTCGTGTCGGACTGGTCGCAGATGAAGAGTTGCGAGATCGACTGGACGCAGTTCAAGCTGATGCTCGAAGGCTTCGTTGTAACGCGACAACGACTGCGCTACAACGTGGCGAAAATCACGCACGAGGCTGCATGAATACACGGTCTTACCGCTATCATCGTAGTCATGTCGACACCGACCGCGCTGCACGCCGCCACCCTCGACGAGGTGGCGCACTGGTCGGCGCAGGAAGTGCTCGGTCAAGTGCGCGGCCTACTCGACACGCTGCGCAGCAGCGAAGAGCGCAACGCCCGGTTGCAGCGCGACGTGGAGTCGCTCAAGCACCAGCTCGAGTGGTTTCGCCGGCAGATCTTCGGCAGCACCAGCGAGCGGCGCATCGTGCCACCCGACGCCTTGCAACTGCACCTGGGCGAGCTGCTGGCGGTGCCCGAGCCAGCACCGGTGCCACCGACCCAGTCGGTACCCGCGCATACGCGACGAGTGCCACGGAGCGACTTGGCCGCCACCGGCCACGACGAGTCGAGCCTGTTCTTCGACGAGTCCCGGGTGCCGGTGCGGGTGATCGAGGTGCCCAACGCCGAAGCGCAGGGGTTGCGCCCCGAGCAGTACGAGGTGATCGGGCAGAAGGTATCGCACCGCCTCGCGCAGCAGCCCGGCAGCTACGTGGTGCTCAAATACGTGCGGCCGGTGATCAAGCGCCGCGACACGCAGGCGCTGTCGTGCCCGCCGGCACCGGCGGGGGTGATCGAGGGCAGCCGTGCCGACGTGAGCCTGCTCGCCGGCCTGCTGATCGACAAGATGCAGTGGCACCTGCCGCTGCACCGGCAGCACCAGCGCATGGTGCAGGCCGGGATTCAGGTCAGCCGCGGCTGGCTCACCGAGATCACGGCGCAGGCGGTCGGGCTGCTCGAGCCGATCTACGACGCACAGCTCGAATCGATCCGCGGCTCGCGGGTGAAGGCGATCGACGAGACGCCGATCAAGGCGGGGCGCTCGGCGCCGGGCAAGATGAAGGCCTGCTACTTCTGGCCGGTGTACGGCGAGCTCGACGAGGTGTGCTTTCCGTTCTTCGCGACCCGCGCGCACGCGAGTGTCGAGGCGATCCTGGGCTTGCAGCCGCGCCGCGATGCGGTGCTGCTGAGCGAAGGCTACGGCGCCTACGCGGCCTACGCCGAGAAGACCGGTATCGCCCACGCGCAGTGCTGGGCCCATTGCCGGCGCGAGTTCTTCAAGGCGCAGGCGGTGGAGCCCGAACTCGCCGGCCAAGCACTCGCCCGGATCGGCCGGATCTACGCGATCGAGGAAGACATCCGCGTCCGCAAGCTCGCGGACGCCAACAAGCACCTGCATCGACTGACGCACTCGAAGTTGGAGGTGGAGGCCTTCTTCGAGTGGGTCCGCCAGCGGCTCGAGGACCAGGCGCTGTTGCCGACCAGCCGGTTCGTGCAGGCGCTGGGCTACGCGCACGCGCGCCGACACGCGCTGTCGCTGTTCCTCGGCGATCCGGAGTTGCCGGTCGACACCAACCACCTCGAACGCAGCCTGCGTCCCATCCCGCTCGGTCGGAAAAACTGGATGTTCAGCTGGACCGAACTCGGTGCCCGGCAGATCGGCATCGTGCAGAGCTTGCTCGTGACCTGCCAGTTGCACGACATCAACGCCTACGATTACCTGGTCGATGTCTTGCAGCGCGTCGACCGTCATCCCGCGACCGAGGTCGAGCAACTCACGCCGCGGCTGTGGAAGCAGCACTTCGCCCACCAACGGCTGCGTTCCGAGATCGAGCGCCTCGCGCTCTGACAAGTACGCCGCTCGGCGAGCGGTTACGTTGTGCAGCCGCTCGAAGGTCACCCCGAAGCGCTGCCCCACTGCGACCACCACCGCGGTGAGCAGGGCTCCACGGTCGGCGTCGAAGAGCCGATCGAGCGCGCGCCCAATGCGGTCGTCGGTCAGCCGCACCATCTGCGCCGCGTCGATGCCGAAGCACCCCGGCGCAAAGCCGTGCACGGTCTCCTGCTGGCGGTAGACGGGCTCGCGCTCGACCAGGATCGAGCGCAGCAGCACGCCGAGTGCCTGCCGCGTGGCTGACGGCACGGCGTCGATCGGCGGTGGGCACGAACTTCCTCGAGCGGCGCCGGCAACCCCATGCGCTCGAGCAGTGATTGACCGGGGTAGCGGTCCCAGTCGCTCGCTGTTCAGGGCGAAGCGTTCGGGCGGGTAGACTTGTGGTTTCTTCAACCTGACGATAGTATTATCGCCAGCCATGACCAAGTCAAGCCCCCATCCAAGCGATCCCTCGCCACCCAGGCCAGACGGTCGCGGCAACGCATCGAGAAGATTCGCGCTGCCGTCGGCACGATCGACTACCTGTGCACCGGCACGCTCTACGAACATCTGAGCCGCTGCGGCAAGGCTGGCTGTCGCTGCGCCACCGACCTGGCAGCTCGCCACGGGCCGTACTACGACGGGGGTACATGCAGGACGGCAAGCTCGTGCGTCGCCGCCTCTCGGCCGAGCAGGCCCGCCTCATGCGCCTGGCGATCGCCAACTACCGCAAGCTCAAGAAACTGCTACGCGAATGGGAGAGAGAATCCGCGCGACTCATCGAAGCCGAACAACCTCGCGATCACTGACTCCGACGTGCGATCGGGAAATTACCGAGAAATGCGTCTGCCGATGTGCGGAATGTAAGGCTGAACTGAAGCGCAAAGCCGCTCAGCTTAACGAGAACGAGCGAGCTGAGCTCGCGCTCGCCCTCATTGAGTCACTCGATGGGGAAGCGGACGTGGGGGTCGAGGAAGCGTGGCAAATTGAGGTTTCCAACGCGATTTCCCGGATTGCCGCTTGGTTCTGTCCAGCGGCCTCTTCGTGTTCGAGAACATTGTGCGAAAGGCTGGAGCGATCGTCGGACCGGATGGCTCAGTGATCGCGCGTGGCGAAAGCGTGATGGAACTCGCTGACGACGGGCGAATCCATCGCGTAGCCCCCTTGGGGAGATGGAGCTTCCATCGCTCCCCGACGATTGGCCGGAGCACCTCGCGGTTCCGGCGGCGACTCGCGCGCCCGATGCGGCCCAACCCATCGCGCGGCGACGAAACGCGAACACGCGGCGTTCTTCGACCGTGTTGCCGTACGGTGACCGGGAGGCTCCCATGCGAGAGTTGATACCGCTGGCAGCGCTGCTGCTGACGCTGTTGGTCGCATCGCCGGTGGCCGAGGCCGAACCGGCGGCCCGCAGCAGGTCGCCCATCATCGACGTGCATCTGCACGCGTTCGATCTGCCCGACGGAGAAGAGCCGCCACCCAATCCGGTCACCGGGCGACCGTCCGCCTCCCGCACGAAGGCGGAGCTTCGCGACGCGTCGCTCTCCGCGCTCGCTCGTTACAACATCGTCAAGGCCGTGACCAGCGGGCCGGCCGCGACGGTGGCCCAGTGGCAGGCCGCCGCTCCGGAGCGCATCCTCGTCGGAGCGTTCGTAGACGAGTCCCATCCTCTTCCCGATCTGTCCGAACTCCGCGCGAAGATCCGCTCGGGGCAGGTGCACGTCCTCGGGGAACTCTCGCTCCAGTACCGAGGCATGGCGCTCAATGACCCTCGGCTGGAACCGTACTACGCCCTCGCGGAGGAACTCGACATTCCCGTCGGAGTGCACACCGGCATAGGTCCTCCCGGGACGCCGTACCTGCCCTGCTTCCCGCAGTTCCGGGTGACGCTGGGCAATCCGGTCCTGATCGAGGAAGTGCTGGTCCGTCACCCGAGGCTTCGGCTGTACCTGATGCACGGTGGCGCGCCCTACGTGCAGGAGACGAAGGCCATCATGTCGGTCTATCCGCAGGTCTACGGGGATCTCTCGGTCATCAACTGGGTTCTGCCCCGGGAGGAGTTCCACGCCTACCTGAGGTAGATGATGCGCGCCGGATTCGGCAAGCGCCTGCTCTTCGGGTCCGACCAGATGTACTGGCCGGAGGCCATCGGCATGGCGGTGGAAGCAATCGAATCGGCCCCATTCCTGACACAAGACGAGAAGCGCGACATTCTCTACAACAACGCGGTTCGTTTCCTCAGGATCAAGGACCGCTGAGATTCCGCGGGTCGCGCCCCGCGACGCCGTGCGGGAGGCCGATGACCCCGAACTTCGATCCGCCGCCGGACACGTAGTCGTCGAGCCCGCGCCGAGCCAGGCAGGCCCAATCGGGCGCGCGACCGGATCGTGGTCCATGCGATGATCCGCGAACCGGGCGCGGCTGCGTACGCGATGCCGGGCGTCATCGGTCGGGGGAGAAGTGGAGCAGGCGATGTCAAAGTTCCTGGCGGTCGACCGGCTGGAGGTGCTGGTCCTCGTCGACAACGTCACCGACAGCCTGTCGACCGGTACGGGCGTGGTGACAACGGAGTGGGCCGGGCTCTCGGCCGCGGGCCGTCTCCCGGTGCTGTCGGGATCGTGCACCTGCTGCGCCCATCACGGCCTCTCGCTGCTGATCACCGCGCGCGTCGGAAGCGCCGCGCACACGGTGCTGTTCGACACGGGTCCGGAGGCCGCGACCTTTCTGCGCAACGCCGAGATCCTGGGCGTCGACTTCGCGGCGATCGATGCCGTGGTGCTCTCCCACGGGCACTGGGACCACGGCGGCGGCCTCGTGGCGGCGATCGAGCGCATGTCGCGGGCGCGGCGCCGTCAGGACGTCGAATGCTTCGTGCACCCCGGCATGTTCGCCGAGCGCGCGCTGCAGCGGCCGAACGGCGAACTGCTCAGGTTCGAGTCCGTGCCGGATGCTACCGATCTCGCGAAGGCGGGCGCCCGCGTCGTGAACACCCGCGAGCCGCAATCGATCGCGGATGGCGCGTTCTACCTCAGCGGAGAGATCCCGCGCGTCACGACGTACGAGACCGGCCTCCCGGGCCACGTTCGCCGGCGCGACGACGGCCGGTCCTGGGAGCCGGACCCGCTGATCCTGGACGAGCGGTTCGTTTCCGTGCACGTGAAGGGCAAGGGGCAGGTCGTCTTCTCGGCGTGCTCCCACGCCGGAATCGTGAACGTCCTCGAGCACGCCCGTTCCGTGTTCCCGTCGGTGCCTCTCTACGGGGTCATGGGGGGATTCCACCTCTCCGGCGCGACCGAGAGGATCATCCCGGAAACCGTCGCCGATCTTCAGCGGTTCGGCCTCAGGTTGCTCGCTCCGGGCCATTGCACCGGATGGCGGGCGGTGAACGCGATGGCCAGGGCCTTCGGCGACGAACTCGTGCCGTCGGCGGTCGGCAAACGGTACGTCGTCTGAGAACCGGGGAACCGCCCATGCCGATCGTCACCGTCACCGTACGCAAGCCGAAGTCCGCCGAGTTCAAGACTCAGGTGCTCTCGGCGGTTCACGAGGCGCTCGTCGGCATCGTCGAGCGCCATTCGGCGAAGGACTTCGATCCGGAGAACGTGATGGTCGTCTTTCAGGACGTCGCGTGGGAGAACGGGTCTCCGGCGGGGGGGCGCGTTCCCCATGCGTAGCATCGTCCTTCCACGCTGTCGCGCATTCGCCGCAGCGCGGGCGATCCGCGGGAATCGGCAGTCGTCCCGAACCGCCGTCGCGCGACCACGGACATCAGGAGGCACCGATCCCATGCCGGCATCGCACATCGTCAGACTCGAGAGCCCGCACTCCTTCGCCGACACCGTGCGGCGCCTGCTCGCTGCACTCGACGCGAAGAACATCAAGGTCTTCGCGACCATCGACCAGCAGGCGGAAGCCCGCGCGGTCGGGCTCGCGATGCCGCCGACCACTCTGGTGATGTTCGGCAATCCCCGGGCGGGTACGCCGCTCATGCTCGCCAATCCGCAGGCCGGCGTCGATCTGCCGCTCAAGGTCCTCGTGTGCGAGTCCGCGCCCGGGCAGGTGGCCGTCTACTTCACGTCCGCGGCGGCGCTCATCCGGCGTCACGGGCTCCCTCCCGAACTCGAGGCGAACCTGGTGGCCGCCGAGCGCGTGGTCGAGGCGGCGCTCGGCGGAGGCGCGGGCGCCTGATGCTGCGTCCGGGCGGAGCATCCGTTCCACGCCCGGAGGCGAACTCCGACGACCGGCGGCCCGGCGATGGACCCGGAGGTCTACGACCGGTGGTACGAGACGCCGCGCGGCCGATGGATCGGAACGCGCGAGAGCGCGCTCGTGCTCGCCGAACTCGCGCCTCGGCCCGGTGAATCGTTGCTCGACGTGGGATGCGGCACCGGCTACTTCACGCGCGCCCTGGCGTCCGCGACCACCGGGACGGTCACCGGCGCCGACGTCGATCCGCGGCGGGTCGACTACGCGCGTCGCCGCCGAGACGCCGATCTCAGCTACGAGGTCGCCGATGCACGCGCGTTGCCGCACCCGAACCGGAGCTTCGATCTCGTCGTGGCGATCACGGCGCTGTGCTTCGTCGACGACGAGCGTCGCGCGCTGTGCGAGATGCTGCGCGTGGCGCGGCGCCGGGTCGCCGTCGGACTCCTGAACCGTCACAGCCTCCTCGGGTGGCAGAGAGCGAGGGACGGCGGCCGGGGCGGTTATCGGGGAGCGCGCTGGCACACGGTCCGCGAGGCCGCTCGCTTGTTCGACGGCCTGCCGGCGCAGCAGGTGCGCGTTCGCACCGCGATTCATCTTCCGGGCGGCGGGCGGTTCGCCCGGTTCGTCGAAAGGATCTGGCCGGGGTCGTTCCACACCGGCGCGTTCATCCTCGTCGTCGCCGACGTCGCGAGGTAGCCCGCTCCGTTATCGACCCGGTTCGAGTCGGGGACGGCGGGGGAGGCCGCCGCTTCGCGCCCATGACCCGATTCGGCCCACCGAGCCCCGCGCTGGGCCTCCTCCTGTTCGCGCTCTTCCGTCTGGGCGCCGGCGTACTCGCCACGCACTTCATCGTGCTGGATTTCCGGGGCGCGCCCGACGACCGCGTCGCGGCGGCGCTCTACGCGTCGCTCACCTTCGTCTGCGGCGTCGGCGGCTGCCTCCTGCTCGTCGACGTCGTGTTCGCCTCGTGCGCGCACGCGCACTTCGCCGGCACTGGGCCGGCGTGCGGACACGGCCTCATCCGGCCCGGGCATCTGGCCGCTTGCTCGCGCCGTCGGCCGGTCGCCCACCCACGCGTATCGTATGCTCGTCGAATGCCCCGCGACGGCCGGATGGATCGCGCCGACCCGGCGCACTTCGACCTCGTTCGCGCGATCGCCGCCCGGTCGACCGCCCGGCCATGACGAGATTTGCGGCGTTCATCGTTTGTGCCATGCTCGCGTCCATCGCGCATGGCGGTGACCTGGCGCCGGTCCGCCATGCTTACGTCCTCCTCGCGGAAGGTTCATCGACGGACTGCGAGAGCTGCTACGTCCCGCTGTTGCTCACGCGCGACCGCATCGCGCCGGGCGTCGGCCAGCGCGGGTACCTCGTCGTTACCTACCGCAGGGATTCGGTGTGGGAGATCGGCGATGAGCCGGTCCGACTTCGGGAGATCGACGAAGGCCGGAGGACGGTGCGTATCGGCGAGGTCCGCTACCGGTACGTGGAGATTCACGCCAGCGAAGCCAGGCGATTGCTGCAGCAGCCCGAGGGCGGCCTTCCGGTTCATCGGCCGGGCGCACCGGTGAAGGAGCATCAGAAAGGCTTGGTCGATCGATGGATTCGGGAACTCGAAGCCGCCGCGCGATAGGCCGCGTGCCTCCGTCCCCTATCCTCCCGCTCGTGCCGCAGTTTCTCTATCGGCTCCACCCCATGCGTCTCGCGATGCTGAGCGAGGGACCGACCGTGCGCGAGTCCGCGGTCCTGGCAGACCATCTCGCCTATCTGACTCGCCTGGCCGAAGAGGGAACCCTCCTCATGGCGGGGCGCACGCTCACCCGCGACGAGCGAACCTTCGGCATCGCGGTGCTCGTGGCCCCGTCCGAAACCCACGCCCGGGCGGTCATGGAGAACGACCCCGCGGTCATCCACGGCGTCATGCGGGCGGAGCTCTTTCCCTATCGCATCGCGCTGTGGTCCCGGAGCGGACCGGCGCAGGAAGGCGGCCCTTGATCGCCTCGCTCGTCGCGAACCGGCACCGCGGAGCGCGTGCGGCAGCCTCGGCGCCCATGTTGTCGCTGCTCGCGCCCGATGCGGTGCGCCAGGTGCGGGCATTCCATCGATCGGTCGAAGGCTACGCGCCCACGCCGCTTCTGCGCCTGCGCAACCTCGCTTCCCGGTTGGGTGTCAAATCGATCTACGTCAAGGATGAGAGCTTCCGCTTCGGTCTCAACGCATTCAAGGTGCTGGGCGGCAGCTACGCCATCGCTTCGACCCTGGCAGGCAGGCTCGGCGTGGACATCTCGCGGATGCCCTACGAACGGCTCATCTCCAACGAGGTGCGTCAGCGACTCGGCGACGTGACGTTCGTCACCGCCACCGACGGCAACCATGGCCGCGGCGTGGCATGGACCGCACACAAGCTGCGACAGAAGTGCGTGGTGCACATGCCCAGGGGCGCCGCCATCGAGCGTTTGGAGAACATCCGGGCGTTGGGGGCGAACGCGGACATCGTCGACATGAACTACGACGACGCCGTGCGCCTGTCGAGCCGGGAGGCCGACGAGCACGGCTGGATCCTGGTGCAGGACACCGCCTGGCCCGGATACGAGGACATCCCGCGCGCCATCATCCAGGGCTACACGACGCTGCTCGCGGAGACGGTCGAGCAACTGGAGGCCGAGCACGGCGGCGAGCGGCCGACGCACGTGTTCGTGCAGGCGGGCGTCGGATCCCTCGCGACGGCCGTCGCCGGGTACCTCGCCAACGTCTACGGCTCGTCGAGCGAAGGCGGGCCGGCGATCGTCGTGGTCGAGCCCGGGAACGCCGCGTGCATCTTCGAGACCCTGCGCGCCGAGGACGGCGCGATCCGCGTCGTGAAGGGCGACCTCGACACCATCATGGCCGGTTTGGCGTGCGGCGAGCCGGTCACCGTGGGCATCGACCTCCTGGCGAACTGCGTGGACTTCGTCGTGAGCTTGCCCGACTACGTCGCGGCGCAGGGCATGCGGGTGCTCTCCAACCCCAGCCGTGCCCGCGACGGCGATCCGGCGGCGCCGCCTCGCGGTCCCGCGGACCGCAACGCCGACTCGCGCATCATCTCCGGCGAGTCCGGGGCCGCTCCGCTGGGATTCGCCCATGAGGTGCTCACGCGCCCCGAACTCGCCGACGCGAAGCGCGAGCTGCGCATCGACCGCGAGTCCGTCCTGTACTTCATCTCGACCGAAGGCGACACCGATCGTGCCGGATTCGAAGCGATCGTCTACGATGGAGCGCATGCGCATCCGGCCGCGCGCCAGCGGGCGGCGACGGGCAGCGCGATCTAGTCGCGCGACGACTCGCCATCTGCACGGCATGTCACGGGGGGGAGGCGACATGAACGCGCCGGCGAAGAACACGATCTGCCTGTGGTACGACCGCGACGCCGAGAGCGCCGCGCGCTTCTACGCCGAGACCTTCCCCGACTCGTTCGTCGGCGCGGTCCATCGCGCGCCGGGCGACTTCCCATCCGGGAAGAAGGGGGATGTCTTGACCGTCGAGTTCACCGTGATGGGCATTCCCTGCCTCGGGCTCAATGGCGGGCCGGCGTTTCGGCACAACGAAGCGTTCTCCTTCCAGGTCGCCACCACGGACCAGGCCGAGACCGACCGCTACTGGAACGCGATCGTCGGCAACGGCGGACAGGAGAGCGACTGCGGCTGGTGCAAGGACAGGTGGGGGGTGTCGTGGCAGATCACGCCGATCGCCCTGATAGAGGCCTACACGAATCCCGATCGCGCCGTTGCCAGGCGCGCGTTCGATGCGATGATGACGATGAAGAAGATCGACGTCGCCGCGATCGAGGCGGCCGTTCGCGGCTGAGTTGGGCGGGGAAGGCGGAAGGGCGCCCGATCGCGTCGTCGCGGTTGCACCCGGCGCTGCGCTGTCCACGCGTTCACTGTCGTCGCATGAACGGCACGCCGCCGGCCGGTCCATTGGAGGAGGAGCAGCATGGCAAAGGGCTACTGGATCGTCCGCGTCGACATCGCGGATCCCGAACGCTACAAGCAATACATCGCCGCGAACGCGAAACCGCTGGCCCGGTACGGCGCGCGCTTTCTCGTCAGGGGCGGCGCGTTCGAGAGCGTCGAAGGCTCGGCCCGCTCGCGCAACGCCGTCATCGAATTTCCGAGCTACCGGGCCGCGCTGGACTGCTGGCGCTCGCCCGAGTATCAGCAGGCGATGAGCCTGCGCGTGCCGGTCTCGACGGCGGACCTCGTCATCATCGAAGGGTACGACGGTCCGCAGCCCGCGTGAGGCGAGGCCTCGGGGGCACGCCATGCCAACGTCGGCAAGCCGCACTCTGCCGATGCGCGACGGCGCGGTCTATCGCCCCATGCGCTGATGGTAGGCCGCGGTAACGCGCTGGATGAGTCCCGGGTCGCTGTTGTTCGCCCGCCGCGACGTGAACTCGACGCGCACCGAGCCGTCCGCCTGCTGGCTGACCCGGGCGACGATGTCCGCGTCGGGGCGGCTGCCGACGGCGGTGCCCGTCGCGCGGTCCTGGCTCGTGATCGCGAGGCCGCTGTCCTGCAACGCTCCGATCGCGGCCGCCCACGAGCGGTCGAAGCTCGCGGGCACGCTGTAGCCGGCATCCACCGGGTAGGGCGCGACGACGCAACCGGCGGGTGCGAGTACCGCGAGCGACAGCGCGAGCACGAGAGGCAGGCGACTTCCCGATGCAAGACGGAAACGGAGCATGACGAAACCTCGACGAGGGCGCGCGCGGCGCAATGGCGCAATGATCGATCCGGGGCGCGCGCAAGTAAAGTGCAGTCGCCCGACATGCGAACGGGCCGGAATCCCGGCCGTTGCCGGAGTGCCGCGCGCTCGTCGCCGGGCACGCGGGTCGTCTCGCCGACCAGCATCGCCCGCGCAGTCGAACTGGAAGCGGCCCTTGCAGGTCGTCATGCTGGTGACGATGCCGGACAGCATGCCGGTGCGCGTTGCGATGTCGTTCGACGGATCGAGTCACGCCCACACGCGGGAATCGAGCACGCGCTTCAGCGCGTCGACGAGTGCGGTCGCGTCCATGGTGCGGCCTCCGTCAGCCGTGCGACACCTGTCGGCCGTGCTCCCGCGTCGCGTGGAAGCCGACGCGCGGGAAGTGCTCCATCGTCACCTGAAGATTGTACTTCGACGTCGCGAGGAACACCGGGTTGCCGTCGACGTCGGTCGCGAGCGACGCCGCGTTGCGCCGCTCGAAGTCTCGCCGCGCGCCTTCGTCGGGGAAGGTGAGCCAGCGGGCGGTCGCGATGCCGGGCGTCTCGTAGAGCGCGTCGACCTTGTACTCGGTCGCGAGCCGGTGCGCGACGATCTCGAACTGGAGCGGCCCGACCGCACCCAGCAGGATCGAGTAACCGGATTCCGGCGTGAACACCTGGATCGCGCCTTCCTCGCCCAGCTCCTGCAGTCCCTTCGCGAGCTGCTTGGTCTTCAGCGGGTCGCGCGAGCGGGCGGCGCGGAAGAGCTCCGGCGCGAAGTACGGGATGCCGGTGAACGCGAGCGCCTCGCCCGACTCGCTCAGCGTGTCGCCGATCTGGAGCGCTCCGTGGTTGTGAATGCCGATGATGTCACCGGCGACCGCGTCCTCGGAGGCGACGCGCTCGTTCGCCATGAACGTGAGCGCGTTGCCGATCTTCATCTCGCGTTCCGCACGCAGGTGCCGCACCTTCATTCCCGGGGCGTAGCGCCCGGAGCAGACGCGGAAGAACGCGATGCGGTCGCGGTGCCGTGGGTCCATGTTCGCCTGGATCTTGAACACGAAGCCGGTGAACGGCGTCTCGGTCGGCGCGACGCTGCGCACGCCGGCGTCCCGCGGCTGCGGAGGCGGCGCCCAGTCGACCAGCGCCTGCAGGATCTCGCGCACGCCGAAGTTGTTGATGCCCGAGCCGAAGAATACCGGGCTCTGCCTGCCCCCGAGGAACGCGGGGAGCGAGAACGGCTCGCTGGCGCTGCGCAGCAGGTCGACGTCGTGGCGCAGCGCGGCCACGTCGTCGGGCGCGAGCGCGTCGAGGCGGGGGTTGTCGAGGCCCTCGATCGTCTCGGTCTCGTCCGAGATCCGCTCCTCGCCGGGCGCGAAGCGCAGCAGCCGGTCGCTGCGCAGATCGAAGACGCCCTTGAAGCCGCGGCCCATGCCGAGCGGCCAGGTGACCGGCGCGCAATGGATCGACAGCACCGATTCGATCTCTTCGAGCAGCTCGAGCGGCGAGCGCACCTCGCGGTCCATCTTGTTGACGAAGGTGATGATCGGCGTGTCGCGCAAGCGGCAGACCTCGAGCAGCTTGATCGTCTGCGCCTCGACGCCCTTGGCGGCGTCGATCACCATCACCGCGGCGTCGACCGCGGTCAGCACCCGGTAGGTGTCCTCGGAGAAGTCCTCGTGGCCCGGCGTGTCGAGCAGGTTGATCACGTGGCCGGCGTACTCGAACTGCATCACCGAGCTCGTCACCGAGATGCCGCGCTGCTTCTCGACTTCCATCCAGTCGGAAGTCGCGTGACGCGCGCTCTTGCGCGCCTTCACCGTGCCGGCGAGCTGGATCGCGCCGCCGAACAGCAGCAGCTTCTCGGTGAGCGTCGTCTTGCCGGCGTCGGGGTGCGAAATGATCGCGAACGTGCGCCGGCGCGCGACGTCGCGGGCGAGCTTGGGATCGGGGACGTGCGGAGCGGGAGCGGGGGAGGCCATGCGTGTCGCGCGGGCGCCAGGCCGGCGTCCGCGGGGTTGCGATTATACGGGGGATGCTCGCCCGCCCCGAGGAACGACACGCGTCGCGGGGCGAGATCCATGTCCGGGCCTGCGGGCCTTGCGCAGGCGCGACTGCCGGCGAATTACGGCAGCGCGCACATCGTGATTCCCTCGTCGATCGACCCCTGCGCGACCATCTGCGCGCGGACCGCGGGATCGGTCGTGTAGCGATGGTTGGTGTCGAGGCGATGGTTCCACAGCCGCCACACCGGCACGCGCGACGGCGGGCAGGTGCCGTTCACCGGAACGTCGATGACGAACGCGCTGCCGGTCTCGTAGATGAAGCCGCGGTACCAGTCGTAGACGGGGTTCGCGGGATTGGTCGCCGCGTCGTAGATCGCGTCGCATTCGTCCGCGCGCGCGGAATAGAAGTGCGAATTGCCCTTCGCGGGCGGAATGTAGAAGCGGCACACGCCCGAGAGTCCCGACTGGGCGCCGGCGTAGGCGTAGAACCCGCGGCCGGTTCGCGCCCAGCCGGGGATCGCGCCCGAATCGAGCGCCCACACGTCCGGCTGCGACTCCGCCGCGATGAAGTAGTGGTCGAGCGCGGCGCTGTAGAACTCGATCACGCGCACTTTCGCCACCGCCAGCATCCGGATCGATTCCAGCACCGCGTAGTACGCGTTGACGATGCCGGCGCCGCAGTCGCCGTCCGTCCGGCAGGCGGAGTTCGGCGAGAAGTTCATCGACGTGTCCGCCATGATGCCTTTCATCTGGGCGGGCGTGAGCGACGGGTTGACCGCGAGCATCAGCGAGGCGACGCCCGACACGTGCGGCGCGGCCATGCTGGTGCCGTGGTACCAGGCGAACCCGTAGTCGCCGGACGCGGCTTCCGTGCTGGTGTCGACCGTCGACAGGATGTCCTCGGTCTCGTCGTCGTAGCGGTTCTTGTCGCCGCCCGGCGCCGCGATGTCGGCGTAGACGCTGTAGTTCGAGTAGCTGGCGCGCAGTCCGCGCGAGTCGGTCGCGACGACGGTGCTGACGCCGTAGCAGCTCGCCGGCGTGTAGAGATCGGCGTCGTCGTTCTCGTTGCCCGCGGACACGGCGATGAAAGCCCCGCGCGCGAGCGTGGCGTCGATCAGCGCCTGCCGCTGCGGCGAACACTCGCCCTTGCCGCCGAGACTCATGTTGATCACGCGCGCGGGCGACGGATTGTCCGGCACGCCGGGAATCGAGCCGCCGGCGGCCCAGAACATGCCCTCGTTGATGTCGACCGTCGAGCCGCCGCAGGGCCCGAGGACGCGTACCGCGATGAGCCCCGACACGTGGTTGATGCCGGCCGTCCCGTAGCCGTTGTTCGCACTCGCGCCGATGGTGCCGGCGACGTGCGAACCGTGCCAACTGCTGTCTTCCGGCGCCTCGCCGTCGCCGCACTCGTCCTGGAGCGACCAGTCGCCCGGATCGGTCGGATCGGGATCGCGTGCGCCGCCGTCGCGCACCGGATCGTCGTCGCTCACGAAGTCGTAGCCGCCGACCCAGCGGCCGGCGAGATCCGGGTGCATCGTGCCGCCGGTGTCGACGATCGCGATGCGGATCGACGGCGAGCCGACGGTGATCGCCCAGGCCTGCGCGGCGTCGATGCCGTACCAGTCGCCGTTCACCGGATCGTCGAGATCCCACTGGTAGCCCAACTGGTAGTAGGGGTCGTTCGGATGGAAGGCCGCCTGCGGGCGTTCGCGGAACACGGGCTCGGCGCGAAGGACGCCCGGAGCGGCCTCGAGCGCCTCGGCGATCGCGCGGGCGCGCGCGCCATCGACCGGCCGCTCGATCTCGACGACCCACGCGCCGTCAGCGGTCGCGCGGACGACGCGCATCGGGAGGCCGGCAGCTTCCGTCAGCATCCGGTCGTGGTCGGCGGAGAGCTTCCCGTTCTCGGAGGCGAGCTTCGCGCTCGCGGGGTCGGAGAACTTCACCACGAACCGGCGGACGCGCTGGCCGTCGTTCTGCGACTTCATGCGCGACTTCGCTTCCGGACTCAGGCGCGAGGCGCGCTCGACGTCGGCCCGCAGCACCTCGGGGAGCCGCGAAAGCGCGGCGGCGACGGCGCGCGCTTCCGCGGGCGTCGCGGGCTCGGCGAGCACCAGCACCTGGTCGCCGCTGCGGGTCGGGGCGTCGACCGTGAACGCCCGGCCCGCGGCGGCGCGCAGTTCCTCGAGCATTCGGCCGGACACGCGCTCGCCCTGCGGCGGATGCAGCGAGGGCTGCAGGCGCACGACGATGCGCGTGACCGCAGGCGCCGCCTTCGCCGCGGATGCCGTGGCGTGGGCGTCCGGAGGCGCGGCGAGGGCGGGCGCGGTGAAGAACGTCGCGCCGGCGGCGAGGGTGAAGCAGGCGGCGATGCGAACGGCGCGATGCGCCGACGGTGCGCGAGCACGCGGCATGGCATGGACTCCCCTGGTCCGTGGCTTCGCCCCGGGAGATCGCTCGCCGGGGCTTCGGCGAGCATAGTCCAACGCGGATCCGGCGGGTATCCCGTTCGGCGCCCCGGGCTGCGGGATAATCGGACCGCACCGATGTCCGGCCCGCGACTCATCGCGCATCTCGACATGGACGCGTTCTACGCGTCGGTCGAACTCTTGCGCTATCCGGACCTGGCCGGGCTGCCGGTGGTGATCGGCGGCGGACGCGCGTCGGTGCCGCAGGAGAGCGTCGATCCGGCGACCGGAGTCGTGTCGCGGCGCTACCAGCGGCTCGCGGGCTATGCGGGACGCGGCGTGATCACGACGGCGACCTACGCGGCCCGCAAGCTCGGCGTCGGTTCCGCGATGGGATTGATGAAGGCGGCGAAGCTCGCGCCCGACGCGATCCTGCTGCCGGCGGACTTCGACGCGTACCGGGCGGCTTCGCGTGCGTTCAAGGCGGCGGTGCGGGCGATCGCGCCGGTCATCGAGGACCGGGGCATCGACGAGATCTACCTCGACCTCTCCGGGGTGCGCCTGCCGGAGCACGAAGGCGAACCGGAGGACGACGCCGACGCATGGTGGCGCGCGCGCGACGTCGCCCGCGCGCTCAAGGACGCGGTGCGCGCGGCCACCTCGCTCACCTGCTCGGTCGCGGTCGCGCCGAACAAGCTCGTCGCGAAGATCGCTTCCGACCTCGACAAGCCGGACGGGCTCACCGTCGTGCGCGAAGCGGACATACCGGCGGTGATCTGGCCGCTGCCGGCGAAGCGCATCAACGGGATCGGGCCGAAGGCGGCGTCGCGCCTGGAGCGGCTCGGCATCGCCACGATCGGCGAACTCGCCTACGCCGATCGCGGGAAGCTCGAGTCGGTGTTCGGCGCGGGCTATGCGCGCTGGATGATCGACGCGGCGAACGGCCGCGACGACCGCCCGGTGGTGACCGAGAGCGAACCGCGCTCGATCTCGCGCGAGACGACCTTCGAGCGCGACCTGTCGGTGAAGCGCGACCGCGCCGAGCTCACGCGCGTGTTCACCTGGCTGTGCGAGCACGTCGCGGGCGACCTCGTCCGCAAGGGCTACGCGACGCGCACGATCGGCGTGAAGCTCCGCTTCGACGACTTCTCGACGGTCACGCGCGACCAGACGATCGAGGCGCCGACCCAGGACGCGCGCGCGATCCGGCGGGCGGCCGGCGAATGCCTGAAGCGGGTCCCACTGGGGCGGCGGATCCGGCTGATCGGCGTGCGTGCGGGGTCGCTCGAAGCGTTCCGTCGAGGAAGCGAGGATCCTCGATCGATCGCGTGAACTCCCGAGCCTTCGCGCGCCGGTCGCCGGTCCGGTGATGCGCCGGTGGCCGGCGCACTTCATCGCTCGGCCACATGCGCCTACGATCGATCGGGGCCGCACCAGGCGGCTACACTATGAGCATGACCTCCTATCCGCACCTGCTCGCCCCGCTCGACCTGGGTTTCACGACGCTCCCCAACCGGGTGCTCATGGGCTCGATGCACACCGGCCTCGAGGAGGAACGCGGCGGGTTCGCGCGGCTGGCGCGCTTCTACGCGGAGCGCGCGCGCGGCGGCGCGGCGCTGATCGTCACCGGCGGCATCGCGCCCAATCTCGCGGGACGGATCGCGCCCAACGCCTCGCAACTGTCCTATCCGTGGCAGGTCGCGCGACACCGCGCGATCACGTCGGCCGTGCACGAGGCCGGCGGCAGGATCGCGATGCAGATCCTGCACGGAGGTCGCTACGCCTACCACCCGCTCGCGGTCGCGCCGTCGGCGATCCGCTCGCCGATCACTCCGTTCAAGCCCCGGGCCCTGTCCGAAGCCGGCATCCGCAGGACGATCGGGGACTTCGCGCGCTGCGCGGAACTCGCTCGTCGCGCGGGCTACGACGGCGTCGAGGTGATGGGATCCGAGGGCTACCTGATCAACCAGTTCGTCGCCGCGCGGACCAACCACCGTGACGACGGATGGGGCGGCAGCTACGCGAACCGGATGCGCTTCGCGGTCGAGACCGTGCGCGCGACGCGCGCGGCCGTGGGGCGCGATTTCATCGTCATCTTCCGCCTCTCGATGCTCGACCTGGTCGAGGGCGGCAGCACCTGGGACGAGGTCGTGACGCTGGCGCAGGCGATCGAGGACGCCGGCGCGACGATCATCAACACCGGCATCGGCTGGCACGAAGCGCGCGTGCCCACGATCGCGACGATGGTGCCGCGCGCGGCCTTCACCTGGGTGACGCGCCGGATGAAAGGGCAGGTGCGCATTCCGCTGATCACGACCAACCGCATCAACGATCCGGCGGTCGCCGAGGCGGTGCTCGCGCGCGGCGACGCCGACATGGTGTCGATGGCGCGTCCGTTCCTCGCCGACGCGGCGTTCGTGAGAAAGGCCGCGGAAGGGCGCGCGGACGAGATCAACACCTGCATCGCGTGCAACCAGGCCTGCCTCGATCACATCTTCGAGCGCAAGACCGCGAGCTGCCTCGTCAACCCGGCCGCGTGCCGAGAAGCGGAATTCGCCGTGGTGCGCGCTGCCGCGAAGAAGCGCGTCGCAGTCGTCGGCGCCGGTCCCGCAGGACTCGCCTGCGCGACGACCGCCGCCGAGCGCGGACACGCGGTCACGCTCTTCGACGCCGCCGCCGAGATCGGCGGACAGTTCAATCTCGCGAAGCGCATCCCCGGCAAGGAGGAGTTCGAGGAGACGCTGCGCTACTACGCCGCGCGTCTCGATCGGCTGGGCGTCGACCTCCGGCTCGGGAAGGCGGCAGATGTCGCCGACCTCGCGGACTACGACGCCGTGGTACTCGCGTCGGGCGTCGTGCCGCGCGCGCCGGGCTTCGAGGGCATCGGGCACCCGAAGGTCGCCGGCTACGCCGACGTGGTCGCCGGGCGCCGCGTGGCGGGGAAGCGCGTGGCGATCGTCGGGGCCGGAGGCATCGGATTCGACGTCGCCGAGTTGCTCACCCACCCGGGAGCGGTGCTTCCTCCCGGCGCCGTGCCGACGGCGCCGAGCGCCGTCGGCAGCGATGCGGACGTGCTCGACCAATTCCGCGACCAGTGGGGCATCGACGGCGCCTACGCGCATGGCGGCGGCGTGACGTCGCCGTCGCCCGAAGCCTCGCCGCGCCAGGTGTGGCTGTTGCAGCGGAAATCCTCGAGAGTGGGCGAGGGGCTCGCGAAGACGACCGGCTGGATCCGCCGGACGTTGCTCAAGCAGCGGGGGGTGACGATGGCAGGCGGCGTCGAGTACGTGAAGGTCGACGACGCGGGACTGCATGTCGTCATCGACGGCACGCCGCGCGTGCTCGACGTCGACACGATCGTGATCTGCGCGGGGCAGGAGCCGCGGCGCGAACTCGTCGCGCCGCTCGAGGCCGCCGGAGTGAAGCCGATCCTCATCGGCGGGGCCGACGTCGCGGCGGAACTCGACGCGAAGCGCGCGATCGAGCAGGGCACGCGGGTGGCGATGGGCTTGTAACGCCACGCGGCGGCCGGCGAGACCGTGGGTCAGGCTTGAGCCTGACGGGGTTCGCCGAGTCTCGGCGAGAAGCGTCCGACTGAAGTCGGACCTACGAGGACTGCGAGATGTCGCGGGTTCCGGTAGGTCAGGCTTGAGCCTGACGCCTTTCGCTTCAATCCGGCGCTTCACGGGCGGTGTTGCGTTTTCGCCACGCGCCGCGTGTCGCGATCGCGAAATTGCTGGAGTCGTCGCGGGGCCCTCGTTAGAATTCGATCCTCGCTCGCACGAGCGCCACCGCACGACGACGCAACCATGACCCCGACGATGAACCTTCCCGTTGCCCTCCAGGCGCACTGCGCCCGGATCGGCATGGGCATGCGCATCGGCGGCAGCATCGTCCTGCGGTAGTTCCCCGGCCCACGCGGTCCGCCGGGGCGCCGGCGGCATCGACGAAGGGCCAGTCGTTTCCCATCTTCGTCCGTGTTCCGCCGCGCGTGCGGCCGTTCGACTTCGCTCGCCCGCGCGAGCATGACGAGGAGGATTCCATGCCCATGACGACTTCCGACCTGCACTCTTGCGACCGGCCGACGGAGCCGGGAACGATGCGCTGACCCGCGCATCGTCTCCTCCGACCGGGCCCGGTCGCCGCAAGGCGCCGGGCCCGGTCGTTTCCGGGCGTCCGACGCGATGGCTTTCATCATCACGACATGCGAGGCACCCAGAATGGCACGACGAAACGAAACCCCGGAACGGCCGCACGGCCGCGCGGACCTCGAGTACGCCGGCAGCGGCAAGGCGGGCGCCTGGTTTCGCGGGCGCGACGGACTGGACGTCAGGCTCGCGGCGCCCGAGCGGGAGCTTTCCGTCCAGCGCGAGCGGCTGTCGGTGCTGGGCTTCGCGCTCGCGTTCCTCGCGAGCGGCGAGCGGCCGCGATGAACGCGGGCCGGGCCGGTCATCGGGGGAAATCGCCTCGGGATCGGTCCGCCGCGGGAACCACGCGCTCGATCGGGAGGTCGATCCCGATGGAGCGGCAAGGCTTCCGTCCCAAGACGGAAGGACGGCGATCCTGCACGCTGTGCGCGGCGTGCTTCACCGGAGATCGGGGTCGCCGCCGCAGGTGCGGAGCGTTTCGCGCCTGCGGTCACCAGTCGGGACGCCCGGCGGAGGTCGATCCTCCGCCGGGATCCTCGACGAAACGCCCGGCGCGGGCCGTCCCGGTGTATGCGATCATGTCGCGCGGCGCACGATGCGCCGGGCCGGCGCCACGGCGCGCGCGGCGAATTCGTTCCGGGGAGATGACGCGATGGTGACGCGACGGGGATGGTTGAGGGCGGGCGCGGCGGCGGCACTGGCGGCGGCGATGCTCGGCACGCCGGCGATGGCGCAGACCAGGCTCAAGGTGGCGGCGATCTACACGGTGCCGATCGAGCAGCAGTGGGTGGGCAGGATCCACAAGGCGCTCAACGCGGCGAAAGACCGCGGCGAGATCGAGTACGTGTTCTCCGAGAAGGTCGCGAACGCGGACTACGAGCGCGTGATGCGCGAGTACGCGGAGAAGGGCAACACGCTGATCGTCGGCGAGTCGTTCGCGGTCGAGGCCGCGGCGCGCAAGGTCGCGAAGGACTATCCGAAGGTCTCGTTCCTGATGGGCAGCTCCGGCAAGCCGCAGGCCCCGAACTTCGCGGTGTTCGACAACTACATCCAGGAGCCGGCGTACCTCACCGGGATGGTCGCCGGCGGCATGACCAAGACCAACAAGATCGGCATGGTCGGCGGCTACCCGATCCCCGAAGTGAACCGCCTGATGCACGCGTTCATGGAAGGCGCGAAGGAGGTCAATCCGAAGGCCCGGTTCTACGTCACCTTCATCGGCTCCTGGTTCGATCCGCCCAAGGCGAAGGAGGCGGCGTTCGCGATGATCGAGAAGGGCGCCGACATCATGTACGCCGAGCGCTTCGGCGTGTCGGATGCGGCGAAGGAGAAAGGCAAGCTCGCGATCGGCAACGTGATCGACACGCAGCCGCAGTACCCCGACACCGTCGTGTCGAGCGCGCTGTGGAACATGGAGCCGACGATCGACCGCGCGATCAAGGCGGTGAAGGCGGGGCAGTTCAAGGCCGAGGACTACGGCCCGTACTCGATGATGAAGTACAAGGGCAGCGAACTCTCGCCCTGGGGCACGTTCGACGCGAAGGTGCCGAAGGAACTCAAGGAGAAGATCGCGGCGAAGGAGAAGGCGATCCTCGACGGCAAGTTCATCGTGAAGATCAACGACAAGGAACCGAAGGCGACGGCGAAGTAGGCCGGACCGCCTCGCCGCGCGGCCCGCTCCCGCGGGCGCCGGCGGCCGTGGCCCACCCCCGGTACCCGGCAGCCGCCGCGTACCCGGGGAGCGGGCGGGTGCCGCGCACCCGAGGCATGCGATGTCGACGCCCGCCCTGACGCTGTCTCGCATCACCAAGCGCTTCGGCGCGCTCGTCGCCAACGACGCCGTCTCGCTCGATCTCGCGCCGGGGGAGATCCTGGCGCTGCTGGGCGAGAACGGCGCGGGCAAGTCGACGCTCGTCTCGATCCTGTTCGGGCACTACGTCGCCGACGAAGGCACGATCGACGCGTTCGGGGCGAGGCTGCCGCCGGGCGATCCCGCCGCCGCGATCGCGGCGGGCATCGGCATGGTCCACCAGCACTCGACGCTGGCGGACAACCTGTCGGTCCTCGACAACGTGACGCTCGGCACCGAGCCGCTGTGGCGGCCGGTGTCGCGGCGGCGCGAGGCGCGCGCGCGCCTCGTGGCGACGGCAGAGCGCTTCGGGCTCGCGGTCGATCCCGACGCGCGCGTCGCGCGTCTTTCGGTCGGCGAGCGACAGCGCGTCGAGATCCTGAAGGCGCTCTACCGGGACGCGCGCGTCCTGATCCTCGACGAACCGACGGCGATGCTGACGCCGCAGGAGAGCGAGCGGCTGTTCGCGACGCTGCGCGGCATGGTCGACACCGGCGTGTCGGTGATCTTCATCAGCCACAAGCTGGACGAGGTGCTGCGCGTCTCCGACCGCATCGCGGTGCTGCGCGCGGGCAAGCTCGCCGCGACGCTGCCGGCGCGGGCGACCTCCAAGGCCGCGCTCGCCGAACTGATGGTCGGGCGCGCGATCCCGCCGCCGAGCGCGAAGCCGCGTGCGCGCGGCGGCGCCGTGTGCGTGATCGATCACGTGACGATGCGCGGCGAACAGCGCGGTCAGCGCCTCGACGACGTCTCGCTCGCGCTCCACGCCGGCGAGATTACCGCCGTCGCGGGCGTGGCCGGCAACGGCCAGTCCGCGCTGGTCGACCTCCTGTGCGGCATGCGCGCGGCCGACGCGGGCAGCGTGTCGCTCGGCGGCGCCGCGCTCGCCGCGGACCCGCGCGCGTGGATCGCGGCGGGCGTGGCGCGCATCCCCGACGACCGCCGCGAGGTCGGCACGATCGGCGAAATGCCGGTCTGGGAGAACGCGATCGCCGAGCGCTACCGGCGGCCGTTCGCGAGCGCGGGCGTCGTACGACGGCGCGCATCCCGCGCCTACGCCCGCGGGCTCGTCGACCGGTACGACGTGCGCGGCGGCGGCATCGACACGCCGGTGCGATTGCTCTCCGGCGGCAACATGCAGAAGCTGATCGTCGGGCGCGCACTCTCCGGCGGCGCCGCGAAGCCCGACGCGTTCCTGCCCGCGCTGATCGTCGCGAGCCAGCCCACCTGGGGCCTCGACGCCGGCGCGGTCGCCTGGGTGCACCAGCACCTGCTCGACGCCTGCGCGCGTGGCGCGGCGGTGCTGCTCGTGTCCGAGGACCTGGACGAGATCCTCGTGCTCGCCGACCGGATCGCGGTGCTCCACGCGGGCCGGCTCACCCCCGCGCGGCCCTCCCGGGACTGGACGCTCGCCGGGCTCGGACTCGCGATGGCCGGCGAGGGAGCGCGCGATGCGGCTTGAGCCGCGCTCGAGCGCCTCGGCGGGCATGGCGCTCGCCGCCCCGTTCGCCGCGATCGCGTTCACGCTCGTCGTCGCGGCGCTGTTCGTCGCCTGGGCCGGGGCGCCGGTCGCACGCACCTACGCGCTCATCTTCGAGGGCGGCTTCGGCTCGCGCTTCGCCTGGGCCGAGACGCTCACGCGCGCGACGCCGCTCATCCTGACCGGCCTCGCGGCCGCGATCGCGTTCCGTGCGCATCTGTACAACATCGGCGCGGAAGGCCAGCTCTACGCGGGTGCGCTCGCCGCCGTCGCGATCGGGGGCCTGCACGGCGGCAGCGGCTTCGACCTGCCCCCGGCGGTCCTGTTCGTCGCGATGTTCGCGGCGGCCGCCCTGGTCGGTGCACTGCTGATGGTGCTGCCGGCGTTCGCCAAGACGCGTTTCGGCGTCGACGAGGTCGTGACGACGCTGCTCCTGAACTTCATCGTGCTCCTGTTCGTGTCGATGATGCTCGACGGCCCGATGAAGGATCCGACGGCGATGGGCTGGCCGCAGAGCGTCGCGCTGCGCGAGGAACTGGAGCTGCCGAAGCTCCTCGCGCGCACCCGCGTGCACGCCGGGCTGCTGATCGCCATCGCGTTCGCGTCCCTCGCCTGGATCGTGCTGCGCGCCACGACCTTCGGCTTCGAGGTGCGCTCGGTCGGCGCGAACCCGCGCGCCGCGAAGTTCGCCGGCGTGCCGGTCACGCGCACGCTCATCCTCGTCGCGCTCGCGTCCGGCGCGGCCGCGGGCCTCGCCGGCGCCATCGAAGTGGCGGGACGCACCGGATACGTGACGCTCGACATGTCGCCGGGCTACGGTTACACCGGCATCGTCATTGCGATGCTCGCCGGCCTGAACCCGCTCGGCGTCGTCGCCGCCGCGGTGTTCGTGGCCGGCGTGCTGGTCGGCGCGGACAGCATGAGCCGCGCGGTGGCGGTGCCGACCTACATCGCCGACGTCATCGTCGCGGTCGCGCTGATCGCGATGCTCGTCGCGACGCTGACCGTGCGCTACAGGATCCGCTGGCGCTGATGGCCGACGCGCTCGCCTCGATGCTGCTGAACGCCGACTTCTGGTCGGCCGTGCTGCGCATCGCGACGCCGCTCCTGTTCGGAACGCTGGGCGTGCTCCTGTGCGAGCGCTCCGGCGTGCTGAACCTCGGCATCGAGGGCATCATGGTCGCCGGCGCCTTCGCCGGGTGGCTGGCCGTGCATGCGGGCGCCGGCCTGTGGACCGGCGTCGCGGTGGCGGCGGGCACCGGCGCGCTGTTCGGCCTGCTGCACGGCCTCTTGACCGTTCCGCTCGCGCTCTCGCAGCACGTGTCCGGCCTCGCGATCACGATGTTCGCGACGAGCGTCGCGTATTTCGCGTACCGCGTGAGCTTTCCCAACGTGTCGACGCCGCCGACGATCGAGCCGTTCGCCGAAATGGCCTGGCTCGGCGTACCGGTGCTCGCCGCACAGACGCCGTTGACGCTCGCCGCGATCGCGCTCGTGCCGCTGGTGGCGTGGGTGCTCCACCGAACACCGCTCGGACTCGCGCTGCGCACGGTCGGCGAGAATCCGGCCGCGGCGGAAGGGCAGGGACTGTCGGTCTACGCGCTGCGCATCGGGGCGGTCGCGGCCGGAAGCGCGCTGATGGGCGTCGGCGGCGCGTTCCTCACGCTCTCCGCGTTCAACTCGTTCTTCTTCAACATGATCAACGGACGCGGGTGGATTTGCGTCGCGCTCGTCGTGTTCGCCGGCTGGCGGCCGGGGAAGGCGCTCGCCGGCGCGCTCTTGTTCGCGTTCTTCGACGCGATGCAGCTGCGTCTGCAGCAGGCCGACGCGGGAGCGCTGCCCTACCAGGTGTGGCTGATGGTGCCCTACGTGCTGTCGATCGTCGCGCTCGTCGCGGTCGCGCGCCGGGCGAGCTATCCGCAGGCGTTGATGAAGCCCTATCGCAAGGGCGAGCGCTGACCGCGGCTGTCGCGTCTCCGCGCAGCGCTGGGGGGCGGGCTCGTGCTGCCGCGGACCACGACCTCGAACGGCAGCACCTGGTGCAATGGTGGAGCGGCACCCTCCAGGCGGGCGATGAGTTGAAGCGCGGCTGCGCTTCCGATTTCCACGATCGGAGTGCGTACGCTCGTCAACGGAGGGGTCTGCGTCGCACCGAGGTCGGTGTTGTCCACCCCGGTGATCGAGATGTCTTCGGGAATGCGGACGCCCGCCTCGCGGCAGGCGAGCATGGCGCCGACCGCAAGCACGTCGTTGGTCGCAACGACGGCGGTCGGGCGTTCCTCCTGCGCGAGCATACTTTCAACCGCGGCGTGGGCTGCCGGGAGCGAGATCGCGGCGAATCGGACGTTTCGGGGGTCCAGCGCGAGCCTGCGCGCAGCGAGCGCAGCGCGCACCCCTGCGCCCCGTTCACGTGCACGGTCGTTACCGGCCAACGGAGCGCTGACGAGCCCCACGTGCCGGTGTCCAAGCTTCAGCAGGTGTTCCGTCACGGCGAACGCGGCTGCGTGATTGTCGAAACCGATGGACGGATGGCGCCCGGACGGGTCGACGCCCCAAGTCAGGACGTAGGGGCGACCGTAGTCGTCCAGCAGACGGAAGAGCGCGGGGTCGTGGTCGAGACCCACGAACGCGAACGCATCGACGCCATGCGTGATGAGTTGCTCGGTGACCCGAACCTCGGTGGCGAGATCGTAATGGTGGGCGGCGAGCACGAGCGAGTATCCGCGCTCGTCCAGCGAACGTTGCAGCGCGCTGGTCGTGCGCGCATACAGCGCGTAATCGAAGGAGGGCACCACGGCGCCCACCATCTGCGTGCGCTGGCTGCGCAGCGCGCGGGCAGCGCCGTGCGGCACGTATCGGAGCTTGTCGATCGCCTGCCGGACGCGTTCCCGCGTGTCCGGATCGACTTGGCCGGGCAGATTGAGCGCACGTGAGACGGTGGCCGTCGACACGCCCGCGAGGCGCGCGACGTCCCGGGCGCTCGAGCGCGGGGGCGGCTCGGCGGGGCGTGGCAGCGTGTCGGACGGGTCGTTCTTCATGGTGGTGAGCATACGCGCGACGAAATCGATTGCAAGTCCGGTCGGCCGCCCTGCAGCGCGGGATGCTGCTGTGCAGGATTGACAGCTAACCGGAAAGCCGCAATCCTTATGTAAACGAATACATCCACGCGCCGGAGAAGCAAGGACATGTCCGCCCCCGTCAAGCATGTTGTGCTCGTCATCTTCGATACGCTGCGCCGGGACGCCGTCGGGTGCTACGGCACACCGCCGCCGTGGGGCGCGATCGCGACACCGCACCTCGACGCTTTTGCGAAGGAAGCCGTGCGCTTCGACCGCGCGTATCCGGAGGCGTTGCCGACACTGTGCGCGCGCCGCACCATCTATACGGGGCGCCGGACCTATCCTTTCCGCGACGGAGATTTCCGCCACATCAAGGGCGACTTCGTGGGCATCGCGCCTGGCTGGGGCCCGATTCCGGAGCACCAGTCCACGCTCGCCGAGATCTTCGAGCAGGCGCACTTCCGCACCGGCCTCGTCTCCGACCTCTATCACGAGTTCAAACCGTCCAAGAACTTCTGGCGTGGCTTCCACCAGTGGAGCTTCATTCGCGGACAGGAGGCCGATGCCGCACGCAGCGGGCCGTGGCCCTCGCAGGAGGAGATCGACCATTGGGTGCCCCGAGAGCTGCAGGAACTGCGCGGCAAGGCCACGGGCCTCGAGCAGCCTGGCTTCGGCGCTGCATGGTTCTCGAGCCGCATTCTCCTCAACATGCGCGATCGTGTCCGCGAAGAGCAGTGGTTCAACGCGCAGGTGATGCAGGAGTCGGCGCGCTGGCTCGAGCAGAACCTCGACGCTGGGCGGATGTTCCTCACCGTCGAGTCGTTCGACCCGCACGAGCCGTGGTTCGTGCCGGAGCACTACCGGCGCAAGTACGACGACGGCAACGGTCGCGAACAGGTGATCTCCCCCTATGCCGAGATGCCCTGGCTGCCGCCGGACCTCGTGAAGCGCACGCGCGCAAACTATCAGGGGCTGGTCGAGATGTGCGATCGGTGGTTCGGACACCTGATCGAGACGTTGCGCGTAACCGGCCTGCTCGACGAGACGCTCGTGGTCGTCACCTCCGACCACGGCCACAGCATGTGGGAGCGCCGCGGCTACATCGGCAAGCGCGGATACCCGTCCGATCCCGAGAGCTACGAGGTCCCGCTGCTCGTGCGCCATCCGCAGCAGAAGGGCGCGGGCACGGTGTGCGACGCCTTCGTGCAGCACCACGACATCTCGGCGACGCTCCTCGAGGCGACGGGAGTGACGCCGCCGGCGCCCATCGATGGACTTTCGTTCTGGAAGACCGCGTTCGACGGCGCGCCCGCCGCGCGCGACCACGTGACCATCGGGTGGGGCAGCGCGATGACGGTCATCGACGATGACTGGTGGTTCAACGCCAAAATCAATGGGCGAGGGGCCTTTCTGCACGATTCGCCACGGCCGGCCCCGGATGCGCAGAATCTCGCCGAAAGGCATCCGGACGTCGTCAAGCGGCTGTTCGATCTCGGCGTGGCGGACGCCGGAGGCTCGTTTCCCGATTTCCTCCTCAAGCAGGCGGACGACGCGAACGACGCATCCGGTTGCAGCCCGTTCGCCGCCATACCGACGACGCGGGGTTCGCGATGACGTCCCGAAGGCCGGACGGCGCCCGCCGCCGAGTCCTGGGCGCGATGGCCATTGGCGGACTCGCGCTCGCGAGCGGCCGGGCGTTTGCGCGCGACTTTCCGTCGCGAACGATCCGGCTGGTCGTCCCCTGGGCGCCGGGTGGCCTGGTCGACAGCGGCGGACGCATCCTCGCTGAGGCGCTCACCAAAGTGCTGGGCCAGTCGGTGGTCGTGGAGAACGTGCCCGGCGCCGCCGGGACGCTCGGTGCCGAGCAGGTGGCGAAGGCGGCGCCCGATGGACATACGCTCCTCATGGCGACGAGCTCGCTCGCGATCGACGTCGCGGGCGCGCGCAAGCTTTCGTTCGACCCGCAGAAGGACCTCGCTCCCGTCGCGCCGATAGCCGACACGAGCAACGTGATCGTCGTCGCGTCGTCGTCGTCGCTCAGGTCGGTGAGCGATCTGATCGCGGCCGCGAAGGCGAGGCCCGGCGAGATCGCGTACGGAACTCCGGGCATCGGCAGCCCTGCCCATCTCTTCAGCGAACTCTTCGCCCAGACGGCGGACGTGCGGATGCTGCACGTGCCCTACAGCCGGACGCCCGCGATGAACGACCTGATCGGCGGACGGCTCGCCGTGATGTTCGCGACCATCCCGGTGGCGATGCCGCAGATCAAGAGCGGGCAGGTTCGTCCGCTCGCCGTCACCGCGTCCGCACGCTTCCCGGCGCTGCCCGACGTGCCGACGGTGATGGAGTCCGGGCTGCCTCGATACGAGGCTGGCCAATGGTTGGGGGTGTTTGCGCCGTCGCGCACGCCGGCCGAGGTTGTGCAGATTCTGAATGTCGAGATCACGAAGGTCGTGAAGACGCCCGGGGTGGCGCAGCAGCTCGTCGATCGCGGCATGTTGCCGATCACCGGTGCCCCGGCGGAGTTCGCGCAGCGTTTCGCGGCCGACGTGAAACGCTGGACCGCGGTGATGCGAGCCGCCGACATCAAGCTCGAGTAGGCGGCTGCATGACGCGTACCGCGCCTCCGAACGTCGTGCTGCTGATGGCCGACCAGCTCACGCCTTTCGCGTTGCCCTTCCACGGCCATCCGGTCACGCAGGCGCCGGCGTTGTCGCGCCTCGCGGCGGAAGGGGTCGTTTTCGACGCGGCGTACTGCAACTCTCCCATCTGCGCACCGTCGCGATTCTCGATGCTGTCGGGCCGAATGCCGCACGCCATCGGTGCTTGGGACAACGCGTGCGAGTTTCCGTCGGAGATTCCGACGATGGCCCACTACCTGCGCGCGGCAGGATACCGGGCGATCCTCGCCGGAAAGATGCATTTCGTCGGCCCGGATCAGCTCCACGGATTCGACGAACGGCTCACGACCGATATCTACCCCGCCGACTTCCTCTGGGTGCCCGACTGGTCCCGCGGCCCGCAGTACCGGCCCACCGGGGTGGGCATGGGCCACGTGGTGGACGCGGGACCCTGTCTGCGCAACATGCAGATCGACTACGACGAGGAAGTCGCGCACGTCGCAGTTCAGAAGATCTACGATCTCGCGCGGGAGAAGGTGGCCCCGTTCTTCCTGATCGTGTCGTTCACGCACCCGCATCCGCCGTTCGTCGCACGGCAGGACGAATGGGATCTCTACGAGGACGCCGCCATCGATGCTCCGCGGGTGCCTCCGATACCGTTCGAAGCGCTCGACCCGCACAGCCGATGGCTGTACGTCGCGCACGGGCAGGACCGACACACGGTCACCGCGGAGCACGTGCGCGCCGCGCGCCGCGCGTACTACGCGATGGTGAGCTACGTCGATGGCAGGATCGGCGCGGTGCTCGAAGCCCTCGACCGCTCGGGGCTGGGCAGCGAGGCGGTGGTGGTGTTCTGCGCGGACCATGGCGAGATGCTCGGCGAGCGGGGCATGTGGTACAAGCAGACGTTCTACGAACCTTCAGTACGCGTACCGCTCGTGGTGCGCGCCCCTGGTGCGGCGCCACGCCGAAGCGGCGCGGTGACGTCGCTCGTCGACCTCCTGCCCACGTTCCTCGAGCTGGCTTCGAGCGCGGGTGCCGCGGTCGTGCCGGTCGATCCGCTGGCCGGGCGCAGCCTCGTGGACTTGCTCGACGGACGCACAGACGGCGCCGGCCGCGAGGCGGTGTCCGAGTATTCGTCGGAGGGAGTGATCGCGCCGTCGCGCATGGTACGCCGCGACAACTGGAAGTACGTGTACACGAGCGGTCTTCCGCCTCTCATGTTCGATTTGGCGCAGGATCCGCGGGAACTCCACAATCGCGCCGGCGATCCTGCGGTAGCCGATCTCGAGAAAGCGCTGCGTTCGCGCGTTCTCGCGGACTGGGATCCGGTTGAGGTGGATGGCCGGATTCGCGCGAGCCAGAAGCGGCGCCTGTTCCTGCGCGAGCTCGCGCTCGAGTCAGGTGCTTTCCCCGAATGGAACTTCGAGGCGCGCGCGGGAGATGCCAGGCGTTTCGTGCGCCCCGCAACGGCGACGGGCGCAGTCGGCGCCAAGCCGCGCGCCCGGTTCCCCTATGTCGACCCCACGCCGCCGGACCGACCGGCGACCTGACGCGATGCCGCGACGCGGCATGACCCACGAGCGCCCCACCCCGAGGAGGATCCGATGGACCAACGAGAGTCGAAAGGACCGGCGAAGGTGTCACGCCGCCGGTGGATCGCGCAAGGCGCCGCCATCGGTGCCGCCACCGTCGGAGCGCCGTGGGTCGCGCGCTTCGCGCACGCGCAGGCGGCCGACTTGGGCCCATGGCAGTCGGCGAAGGTCAATTGGCGGCAGGCGGAGGGTGCCGAGATCACGGTGGCGGTGATCCCAGCCTCCTACTTCGACAACCTGATCGCGATCGCCCCTCAGTTCGAGGCGCTGACCGGCGTGAAGGTGCGCTTCGAGAAGGTCCCCCCGGGACAGATCAGGCAGAAGGCGATGCTCGACCTCTCGTCGAAGACGGCGACGTATGCGACATCGGCGACCGATCCGATGTACTACCCGCTCTATGTCGCCAACAAATGGGTCGATCCGCTCGACCGATATCTCGGCGACCCCACGCTGACGGACGCGGCGTGGTTCAACTACGGCGACATCCTGAAGGCATGGCGCGACGCGGCGTCCATCGACGGAAAGCCCTACGGGATGCCGTACGACGGCGAAGTCACGGTGCAGGTCTATCGCAAGGATCTCTACGACGCGAAGGGGCTGAAGCCCGCCGAGACGTTCGACGACTACCTGAAGAACGCAGCCGCGCTCAACGACCCGGGGAACCGCATGAGCGGGATGGCGCTGCGCGGTTTCGCCGGCGCCGGGCAGAACATGTACATCTACCCGTCGATCTTCCGCGGCTACGGCGGACAGTGGTTCGCCGGGAGCGCGATCAAGGTCAATTCGCCGCAGGCCGTCGACGCGCTGGTCTGGTATGTCGATGGCCTGACGAAGTATGCCCCGGCGGCAGTGCGCAACTGGAACTGGCCCGACATCGCGGATGCGTTCTCGCAAGGGACGTTGGGCGCGTACATCGATGCACACTCGTCGGCCGCCGTGCTCAACAATCCGGAGAAGTCCAGAGTGATCGGCAAGATCGGCTTCGCGCGCTGGCCCAAGGGCCCTTCGGGCAGGCGCGTCACGTCGATCTGGAACTGGGGCTTCCCGATCAACGCGGCGTTGTCCGACAAGGCGAAGAAGGCGACCTGGTTGTTCGTCACCTGGGCAGCCTCGGCCGAGACACAGGCTCGGACGTCGTGGAAGTTCTCGGGTCCCGCGAAGCGTTCCGGCGTCAACCGCACCTCGCTGTGGCGCTCGCCGGATTTCGGCGCCGCGATGAAGGACTCCGGCGCGAACTTCGTCCAGGCGGCGCTCGACTCGCTGGAACAGGACACGGACGTCGACTGGCGGCCACGCGTACCGCAGTGGCCCGCGATCGGCGACACCATGGCCACCGCGGTCCAGGCGGCACTCGTCGGTCAGAAGAAGCCGAAGGAGGCACTCGACGAGGCTCAGGCGCGGATCGACCAGATCATGAAGGCGTGACTCGAAGGGAGCGGTCCGGCGGCCCATGACCCGCGCAGCGACCGTGGGCGCGCGCGCGGCCGGCGCGGAGCGACGCTTCGCGCTGGCCCTCTTCGCGCCCGCTTTTCTCGTCCTCGTGCTGACGACGACGGCGCCGCTCGTCTACCTCCTGTGGTCGAGCTTCATGCGCATCGACCTTTCGATGCCGTGGCTGTCCGGATTCGCGGGGCTCGGCAACTACGTCCAGATGGCCGGAGATCCGCGGTTCTGGAACTCGCTCGTGCTCACCGGCATCTACACGGTCAGCACGGTCGTGCTGCAGGTCGCGATCGGATTGTCGCTCGCGCTTCTCGTCCTCAGCATTCCCGCCGGGCAGGCGGTGCTGCGCGTGGCGGCGATCCTGCCCATCGTGCTGGCTCCGGTCGTGGTCGGCCTCTTCTGGCGCACGCTGGTGCTCGCTCCCGACGTCGGACTCGTCGATGTGGCGGCCCGGGCGCTGGGATTCGAGAGCCGCAACTGGCTGGGCGATCCGCAGCTCGCGCTCGTCTCGGTGATCGCGATCCACACCTGGCAGTGGACGCCGTTCGCGTTCCTCGTGATCCTCGCCAGCCTGGCGGCCCTTCCGCCGGACGTGTTCGAGGCGGCCCGGATCGACCGGGCGACGCCCTGGCAGCGCTTCCGGCACATCACGCTGCCCCTGATTCGCCCGGCCATCGTGATCGTCGTCATCATGCGCATGATGACCGCGCTCTCCGCGTTCGCCGCGATCTTCGCGGCGACCGGCGGAGGGCCGGGCACGGCGACGGAGATCCTCAACCTCTACGCCTACCGGACGTCGTTCTCGGAACTCAACCTGGGCTACGGCTCGGCGCTCGCCGTGGTGCTGCTCGTCATCACCTCCGCGGTGTCCCTCCTCATGTTCCGGCTGAGGCGCGCGCGATGACATCACGACACGTTCGTTCGCTCGCGCTCCTGGTGCTCGCCTGCGCGTTCATGGCGGCATGGGTGGTGCCGGTGCTCTGGGGCCTGCTCACTTCGTTCAAGAGCGAGCGGGACGTCCTTGCCTACCCGCCGCTGGTGGTCTTCGAGCCGACGCTCGCGAATTATCGCGACGTGATGTTCGGGTCTTCGAGCATTCTGCCCAACCTCGCGTCGAGCCTGATCGTGGCGGGGTCGGCGACCCTCGCGACGATGCTGTTCGCGATTCCGGCGGCGTACGCACTTGCGCGGCTGACCCTGCCGGCGAAGCGCGCCGGCGGATTCTACGTGCTTGCCACCCAGATGCTTCCACCGGTCGGCCTGATCATTCCCTACTACCTCGTGCTGCAGAAGATCTCCGGCCTCGACACTTACGGAGGGCTGATCGTCATCTACATCACGTTCTCGCTGCCCTTCGCGATCTGGCTGATGGTTTCCTACTTCGAGGACGTTCCACCGGAGATGGAGGAGGCGGCACTGCTCGACCGCGCCGGGCGCCTCCGTGCCCTGTGGCACGTGATCCTGCCGCAGGTGCGCGGGGGCGTCGCGGTCACCACGATCTTCGTGTTCCTGAACGCGTGGAACGAGTTCCTGTTCGCGGTCGTGCTGGGCGGCAACCGCGTGCGGCCCGTGACGGTCGCGATGTTCAACTTCATCTCCGTCGAGCAGACGCAGTGGGCGCGCCTCGCCGCCGGGGCGATGCTCGCCATGGCGCCGGTGATCGTGCTCGGACTCGTCGCCCAGCGCCACATCGTCAAAGGACTCACCGTGGGAGCGGTCAAGGGAGGCGGGCGGCGATGAGCGGTAAGGGCCACGTCGCGCTGGAAGGAATCGTGAAGCGACACGGCACGTTCACCGCGTTGCATGGGATCGATCTCGAGATACGGCCGGGCGAGTTCTTCGCGCTGCTGGGGCCCTCCGGCTCAGGCAAGACGACGACACTGCGCATCCTCGCGGGTCTCGAGACCGCCGATGCCGGCCGCGTGATCGTCGACGGCGAGGACGTGACCGATCGCGAGCCGGGCGAGCGGGACGTCGCGATGGTGTTCCAGAGCTATGCGCTGTATCCGCACATGACCGTGGCCGGGAACATCGCCTTTCCGCTGAGGATGGTGGGCGTGCCGAAGGCGGAGATCGCTTCGGCGGTGCGAGACGCCGCCGCCCGCGTGCGGATCGATCACCTGCTCGACCGCCGCCCGGGGCAGCTCTCCGGCGGACAGCAGCAAAGGTGTGCGCTGGCGCGCGCCATCGTGCGCAAGCCGCGCCTGTTCTTGCTGGATGAACCGCTGTCCAATCTCGACGCGAAGCTGCGCGTGGAGACTCGTGTCGAGCTGCGCAAGCTGCAGCGCGCGCTGGGAGCGACCGCCGTGTACGTGACGCACGACCAGGAGGAGGCGATGACGATCGCCGATCGCCTCGCGGTGTTCGTCGAAGGGCGGATCGTGCAGGTCGGAACGCCGGAGGAGGTGTTCGCCCGTCCCGCTACCGTGGTCGTTGCGGGATTCCTCGGCAGTCCTGCGATGAACCTCATCCCCGGCCGCGTGTCCGGTGGGGGACTCCAGGTGGCAGGGCATACCATTCCGCTCGGATTCGAGCCGGGAGCAGACGGCGAGGTGACCGTCGGCGTACGTCCGGGCGCGGTCCGGCTCGCCGAAACGGGTATCCCGGGGCGCGTCTACCTGGTCGAGGATCTCGGGGATACCACGATCGTCGACGTGGAAGTCGGCGATCGACTGCTCAAGATGCGCTCGGATCACCGCCCCCCGGTTCGAGAGGGAGACGCGGTACGGGTCTCCTTCCCTCCGGACGCCATCCATCTCTTCGAGAGCCCCTCAGGCCGGAGGCGATGACCCGTCGTCCCGACGGACGCTACCGGCATTGACCGTGGCGCATAATGTGCAAGATGCGCATTCCGCTGGTCCGCCCGTGACGCCCGACGCCCACAAGCCCAAGCACATCCGCCTCACCTCGCACCCGGTCGAAGGTGCGTACGGCGCGCTGCCGATCCACTGGGGCCGTGCCGACCCGAAGGCGCGCGGACCGATCGTCGGCAGCACGACGAACCGCAGCCAGCGCAACGTCATCGGGACGCACAGCGGCAGCTACGGCGTGTACCGCGCGCTCGCGGTCGCCGCCGGCGCGCTGGTGCGCGGGCACAAGCCCGATCTCACCAATACCGCGCCCACCGATCCGATCGGCCCGTACCCGCAGTGGGGCGACCCGACGAAGATCGTCTCGATGGATCCGTTCGGCGCGGTCGTGGCCGGGGTGTTCGCCGACGAGATCGCCGCCGGCTACGACGTCCGCCCGACGATCGCGGTGACGAAGGCGCACATCGACCTGCCGGAAGTGCACGCGGCGATGGCCGCGGGGCGCCTCGTCGCCGACGGGCGCATTCTGCTCGCGAACGGCGGGGCCGTCGTGACGAAGGCCGCGATCGAGCCGGTGTGGTGGCTGCCGGGCGTCGCCGCGCGCTTCGGCGTCGTCGAGAGCGACCTGCGCCGCGTGCTGTTCGAGGAGACCGGCGGCATGTACCCGGAACTCGTCACGCGCAGCGATCTCGAGGTGTTCCTGCCGCCGATCGGCGGGCAGACCGCGTACGTGTTCGGCGATCCGAAGCATCTCGCGGATCCGTCGGTGACGCTCACCGCGCGCGTGCACGACGAGTGCAACGGCTCCGACGTGTTCGGATCCGACATCTGTACCTGCCGCCCCTACCTCACCCACGCGATCGAGGAGTGCATCCGCGGCGCGCAGACGGGCGGCGTGGGGCTCGTGGTCTACTGCCGCAAGGAGGGTCGCGCGCTGGGCGAGGTCACCAAGTTCCTCGTCTACAACGCGCGCAAGCGGCAGGCGGGCGGCGACTCGGCGTCGAACTACTTCCTGCGCACCGAGTGCGTCGCGGGCGTGCAGGACATGCGCTTCCAGGAACTGATGCCCGACGTGCTGCACTGGTTCGGCATCCGGCGCATCCATCGCCTGGTCTCGATGAGCAACATGAAGTTCGACGCGATCGTCGGCGGCGGCATCGAGGTCGGCGAGCGCGTCCCGATTCCCGACGACCTCATCCCGGCCGACGCGAAGGTCGAGATGGACGCGAAGATGGCGGCGGGCTACTTCACCGAGGGCGCGAAGCCCGACGAGGCGCGGCTCAAGGCGACGAAGGGCCGCGAGTTGTGATCCCTCCCGGGCGGGCCGGGCGCGCGGACGGCGGGGGGCGCGGCGAATTCGGGACGGCGCTCCGGTCGAGTCCGGATTCGGCCGGCGACGGGATGGGGGTCCTGCGCGATCCGGCCGTCATCCGCGAGCGTTGCCGGAACATCCTCGCTGCCGCCGACGCGGGACGCACGCGACACCTCGCGGTCGATCGCTCGAAGCTCGAAGCCTGCGCGACCCTCGTCGCCGAGGTGACGCGACGCCGCTATCCGTCGCTCGTCATTCCCTACCACAGCCGCTGGCGCCATTTCGAGGCGGGTGGCGTCGATCGCGCCGCCGTGCTCGACCGCGCGCTCGACGGCTGCAGCGCGATCGAGGCGGCGCTGGCGCGCATCGACCTCACGATCGCGAGCGTGCTCGTCGACGCCGGCGCGGGGGCGCGCTGGACCTGGGTCGAGCAGGAGACCGGCGGGCGCTACGCGCGTTCCGAGGGGCTCGGGGTCGCGAGCTTCCGCGCGTTCCTCGCGGGGACGTTCTCGGCAACGCCCGGCGATCCGGCACGCGCCGACGCCCGCGCCCTCGCGCGCATCGACGCGGCGACGCTCGCGCCGATCTTCCAGGCGAGCGAGGCGAATCCGCTCGTCGGACTGGACGGCCGGGCCGCGCTGCTGCGACGCCTGTCCACGGTCGACGCACGGCCGTCGCTGCCGTTCCTGCCGCTCATCGAGCGCGGCGGCGACGTTCCCGCCGCCTCGCTCCTCGCGGTGCTGCTCGAACGCTTCGGCACCATCTGGCCGAACGGCGCCTCGCTGGGCGGCGTGGCGCTCGGCGACACCTGGGCGCATCCGTCCGCCGGCGGCGAAGGCGTGTCGGAGGGCTACGTGCCGTTCCACAAGCTCTCGCAATGGCTCGCCTATTCGCTGTTCGAGCCGTTCGAGCGCGCCGCTCAGCGCATCGTCGGGCGCGACGTGCTGACCGCGCTGCCCGAGTACCGCAACGGCGGCCTGCTGCTCGACACGGGCGTTCTCGCGCTGCGCGACCCCGCCGATGCCCGTCGCCGCCACGCGGTCGGCAGCGAACTCGTGGTCGAATGGCGGGCGTTGACGGTCGCATTGGTCGACGAACTCGCGCCGCGCATCCGCGCGAAGCTCGGCCGCCCGGACCTGCCGCTGGCCTGCATTCTCGAAGGCGGCACCTGGGCCGCGGGCCGCGAGACCGCCGCGAGGCTGCGCGGCGGCGAACCGCCGCTCGCGATCGACAGCGACGGCACCGTCTTCTGACACTCGAGGTGACCATGACGAACGCCCACCCCCACGTCCTCGACCACCCGCTGATCCAGCACAAGCTGACGCTGCTCCGCAAGAAGGAGACGAGCACGACGTCGTTCCGGCGGCTCCTGACCGAGGTCGGCACGCTGATGGCCTACGAGGTCACGCGCGACATGCCGATGCACGACGTCGAGATCGAGACGCCGCTCGAGACGATGACCGGAAGGTTGATCGACGGCAAGAAGCTCGTGTTCGTGCCGATTCTCCGCGCCGGGATGGGACTCCTCGACGGGTTCCTGTCGGTGGTGCCGGGCGCGCGCGTCGGCCACATCGGCCTCTACCGCGACCCGAAGACCCTCGTCGCGGTCGAGTACTACTTCAAGATGCCCTCGGGCATGCGCGAACGCGACGCGATCGTGCTCGATCCGATGCTCGCCACCGGACACTCGGCGGTCGCGGCGGTCGAGCGCCTCAAGGAGGCGCGTCCCCGCTCGATCCGGTTCGTGTGCCTCGTTTCCTGTCCCGAGGGCATCGCGACCTTCCGGCAGGCGCATCCGGACGTCCCGATCTACACGGCCGCGATCGACCGTGAACTGAACGATCACGCGTACATCCTGCCCGGTCTCGGCGACGCGGGCGACCGCATCTTCGGCACCAAGTAGCCGTCGCGAATCGGGGCCTCATCGGCGCCATGGCTGACCTGCTCGTCCGAAACGCGACGCTGCCCGACGGCAGGACGGACGTCGACATCCTGTGCGACGGCGGGCGCATCGCCGACGTCGCGCCCCGGATCTCCGCCTCGGCGGATCGCACGGTCGACGCCGGCGGGATGCTCGTCTCGCCGCCCTTCGTCGACGCGCACTTCCACATGGACTCGACGCTGACCTACGGAATGCCGCGGGTCAACGCGAGCGGCACGCTGCTCGAGGGCATCGCGCTGTGGGGCGAGCTGAAACCGACGCTCACGCAGGACGCGATCGTCGGGCGTGCACTCGCCTACTGCGACTGGGCGGTCGGCAAGGGGCTGCTCGCGATCCGCTCGCACGTGGACACCTCGGACCCGCGCCTCCTCGCGGTCGAGGCGCTCCTCGACGTGCGCGAGCGCGTGAAGCCGTACCTCGACCTGCAGCTCGTCGCGTTTCCGCAGGACGGGCTGTTCCGCTCTCCGGGCGCGCTCGGAAACCTCGAGCGCGCGCTCGCGATGGGCGTCGACGTCGTCGGCGGCATCCCGCACTTCGAGCGCACGATGGCCGAGGGAACCGAGAGCGTGCGCGTGCTGTGCGAGATCGCCGCGAACCTCGGCAAGCGCGTCGACCTGCACTGCGACGAGACCGACGACCCGATGTCGCGCCACGTCGAGACGCTCGCGTACCACGCGCAGCGGCTGGGACTGCAGGGCCGGGTCGCCGGCTCGCACCTGACGTCGATGCACTCGATGGACAACTACTACGTGTCGAAGCTGATCCCGCTGATGCGCGAGGCGGGGGTCGCTGCGATCGCGAACCCGCTCATCAACATCACGATCCAGGGCCGGCACGACACCTACCCGAAGCGCCGCGGCATGACCCGCGTGCCGGAACTCCTCGCGGCCGGCGTGCCGGTCGCGTTCGGGCACGACTGCGTGATGGACCCGTGGTATCCGCTGGGCAGCGGCGACATGCTGGAGGTCGCCTCGATGGGGTTGCACGTCGCGCAGATGACCGGGCAGGACGCGATGCGCCGATGTTTCGCGGCCGTGACGACGACGCCTGCGTCGATCCTCGGTCTCGATGGCTACGGCATCGCGAAGGGCTGCCGCGCGGACCTCGTGCTGCTCGAAGCGCGCGATCCTGTCGAGGCGATCAGGTTGCGAGCGCCTCGACTCGCGGTCGTGCGCGCGGGCCGCATCGTCTCGACCGCCGCTTCGGCGCGCGCGGCCCTCGACCTCCCGGGCCGTCCGGCGACGACCGGCTTCCTGTCCGGGCGCTGACGAACCGGCCCGTCGCGCTCGCGCCATGACGAGCGCAGGCGCGGCGCTCTCGCGGATGGCTATACTTGCGCCTCTCGCCGACCCGCCGACAAAGGCGCGCGCCGGCACGACCGGGAGTCCCGATGACGGCTGGGAAGCGCGGGCCTTCGTCGCGTACGCGACGTCAGCTGGTGCTGGGGGCCGCCGCTGCGGCGGCGCTCGGCACGTCGGCCGCGCGGGCCCAGGCGAAGGGCGGCACGATCCGTCTCGTCGTCGGATTCGTGCCGGGCGGCGCCGCCGACCGGGTGGCGCGCGTCCTCGCGCCGGAACTCGCGCAGGCGACCGGTCGCGGCGCGATCGTCGAGAACGTTCCCGGAGCGAACAGCGCGCGCGCGATCGCACGCGTCGCCGCGAGCGAGCCGAACGGTGACGTGCTGCTGTTCGCGACGTCGGCGATCGCCCATCCGGACAACGCCGCGGCGATCGAGGCGCTCAGGCCGGTGATCGCGACGTCGACCTCGCCGATGGTGCTGATCGTGCGTTCGTCGCTGCCGGTGCACACCGCGGCCGAATTCGCGCACTACGCGAAGTCGCATCCGGGCATCACCTACGGATCCGCGGGCGTCGGCAACGCGACGCACCTGTGCGCGGAGGAGTTGATGGCGCGCCTCGGCGTCGAGGCGCTGCACGTCCCCTATCAGGGATCGGGCGCTGCCCTCAACGACCTGCTCGGCGGTCGCATCGACTTCCTGACGGCCGGCGCGTCGGCCTCTCTCACGCATCACGACCGCATTCGCGCGCTCGCGGTGACGACGGCGAAGCGCTCCACCCTGACCGACCTCGACCGATTGCCGACGATCGCCGAGACGATCGCCCCCGGTTTCGATTTCGGACTCTGGCAGGCGGTCTGGGCGCCCGCCGCAATGTCCGACCGCGATGTCGACGGCCTGAACGCGCTGTTCCGCACGCTGCTCACGCTGGCGCCGGTGCGTCAGGCGCTCTCCGATGTCGGCGCCGAGGTCCTCGCGAGTTCGCCGCAGGGCGCGCTCGGCCTGTACCGGACCGAACTCGAGCGCTACCGCAAGCGTTCATCCACCTGAACGACGTGCTTCCGATGATCGACGGCGCGCGCGATGGGCGGAGGGCTCCGTTTCGCGGCACGGTGAGGCGATGACGCCGCCGCGCGGTGACTTCCACGAACGGCTGCTTCGCCACGCGGCGTACACGCCCGACGCGCCCGCGCTCGTCCACGCCGGCGAAACGCTGACCTACGCGGCGCTCGCGGCCGAGGTGGACGCCCTGGCTCTCGCGCTCGCCGCCCGGGGGCTCGGCGCGGGCGCGTTCGTGGCGCTGACCGCGCGCCGCGAGATCGACCACGCGCTCGCGACGCTGGCGCTGATGGTCCTCGGACTGCCGCAGGTGGCGCTCGGATCGCGCGACCCGGGCGCGATGCGCGCACGGCTCGCATCGCGCGTCGGCGTCACGGCCGTGCTCGGCGATCGCCCGGAGGACGCCGTTCCGGGCGTGCGCTGGCTCGACCTCGAAGGCATCCTTCGCGCTGCGCGCGGCCGGTCGCATCGCGGGACGGCGTTGCCCCCGCCCTCCGGCGCGTCGACGCTGCATTTCACCGGTTCGGGCACGACCGGCGAACCCAAGATCGTGGCGTTCAGCGAACGGCAGCTCGCGATGCACGCCGAGACGCACGTCGGGTGCGATGGCCGGCGCGTGCTGCGGCCCGCGCACATCGAATACAACAACTCGCGTCGCCAGCGGCTGTACACGCTGTGGCGGGGATCGGCCTGTCTATTCGCCGACGAACACTGCCGCTCGCTGCGCGACCAGTGCGAGCGCGACCGGGCCGACTGGCTCGAACTCTCGCTCGTCCACGCATCCGACCTGGTCGCGACCTGCCGCGAGGAGGGTCCGCTCGCCGGCGAGGTGAACCTCCGGATCGGCGGCGCACGCGTTCCGCACGCGCTGCGGCGCGAACTGATCGCGGCCGCATCGCCGCACCTGTATGTCTCCTACGGAACGACCGAGACGTCGTTCGTCGCGGTCGCAGGTCCGTCGATGCACGATGCGGGCGAGTCGGTCGGCCCGCCGGCCGCGCACGCGACGGTCGAGGTCACGCGCGAGAACGGCGCGCCGGTCGCTGCGGGCGAGATCGGAGCGATTCGCATCAGGACCCCAGGCATGGCGAGCGCCTATGTCGGCGATCCGGAGGCCACGGCGCGCCATTTCCGCGACGGCTGGTTCCTCCCCGGCGATCTCGCCTCGCTCGACGAGCGTGGCATCCTCTCGATCCACGGGCGCATGGACGACATGATGATCCTGAACGGCATCAACATCTTCCCGGTCGAGATCGAGCGGGCGCTCGAGTCGCACCCCGCCGTCGCGTGTGCGGTGGCGTTCGCCGTCGCGTCGGACATCCACGGCCAGATACCCGCCGCCGCGGTCGAACTTCGGGGCGGCGGGGCGGTCTCGGCCGCGGAACTCGTCGCCTGGGCGAGGGCCCGGCTCGGAACGCGCGCGCCGCGCCGGATCGAGATCGTCGCCGCGCTGCCGCGCAATCCGCAGGGCAAGGTGCCGCGCCGCGAGGCCGCGAGACTGTTCCATGGGAGGATGTCCTGACATGGATGCGCGAATACTCCGCGAGGCCATGGCCGACGGCCTCGAGGCCGGCGGCGTCTCCTACCTCACGCACCAGGGTCGCCGCCGCGCGTTCGTGGCGGGCGAGCGCGACTTCACGATCGCCGAACTCGCGATGGACAGCCTCGCGCGGATGGAACTCTGCATCGCGATCGAGCTCTGCACCGGCGTGTCGATGCTGCCGGAGGAGATCGATCGCCATCCGTCGCTCGGAGCGATCGCCGGCGAGGTCGAAAGGCGCCTTCGTGCTTGACGCCTACGTCCACGAGATCCTGCGCTGCAGGACGGTCAACGAGATCAACAAGCTCCACATCCGGATGGAGGTCTCGCTGACGGCCGCGGACATCTGCTCGATCATCGACGGCGCGCGCTCGCGGCGTGCTCCGCTGCCTCCTGCGAGCCAGCACTGGGTAGACCGGATGGACACCCTGCTGCGCGGCGGCGGACGCCCGGTGCAGGGCTACGTGCGCGAATCCTGGAGCCGCGGCGTCAACTGGTACGCGGCGCCCGGCGACGCGGCGGCGCGCGCGCGGCGGCGCCTCGTGATCGGGTTCACCGCCGACACGCACCGGCTGCTGATGCCGATCTCGCTGTTCCTGCAGCATTGCCCCGCGGACCGCCTGGAGGTCCTCCTGCTGATGGACCTCCATCGCGCGTTCTTCCTCAAGGGCGTCGACAGCCTGGGCACGGACCTGCCCTCGACGATCGCGGCGATCTCTGCGCGTTTCCCGCCGGAGAAGCTCCGGCAGGCGGTGTGCATCGGCACGAGCGCTGGTGGGCTCGCAGCCGTGTGGACGGCGGTCGAACTCGGTGCCGCGCGCGCCGTCTCGGTGGGCGGCGTCACACCTCGACTCGTCCGCGAGCACGAGCGGATGCAGGGCATCGACGTCTCGGGCTTCGAGGATGCGGTCCGCCGCAACGCCGGACGCCTGCCCGAGGTGCTGCTGGTGTCGGGCGAAGGCTACGAACCCGACCAGGCCAAGGCGCGCGCGATGCAGGACCTCCTGCCGGCGACGCACATCATCGTGCCCGAGTGCGCACAGCACAACGCGCTGTTCGACGCATGGAACACCGGCCGGCTGCAGGGCCTGATGGATCGCTTCTTCGGCGATGTGCCGGGGTCCTGATCTCCGGCCGGCCGGCGCTAGCCACCCTCGTCCGGGCGGGCATCCGTCCGGAGCCGTTCTCCGACGGCCGCTCGCGCGCTATCCTTGAGGGATGCAGTTCCGCGACTACTACGAGACGCTCGGAGTCCCGCGCACCGCCACACTCGACGACATCAAGCGCGCCTACCGCAGGCTCGCGCGCCGGTACCATCCGGATGTCAGCAGCGAGAAGGAGGCCGAGACGAAGTTCAAGGAAGTCGGCGAGGCCTACGCGGTGCTGAAGGATCCCGAGAAGCGCGCCGCCTACGACCGCTTCGGCGCGAACTGGAAGAGCGGGCAGGAGTTCACGCCGCCGCCCGACTGGGACGCCGGCTACGAGTTCCGCGGTGGCGAAGCCCCGCGCGGCGAGCACGCCGACTACAGCGAATTCTTCGAGTCGCTGTTCGGACGGATGGGCGGGCGCGAGGCGCCGCGGCGAGGCGCGTCGCCCGGTCGCGGAGAAGACCATCACGCCAAGGTCGTCATCGATCTCGAGGACGCCTACCACGGCGCGCGGCGCTCGCTGTCGCTGCGGATGCCCGAGTTCGACGCGGAAGGCCGCGTGGCGATGCGCGAGCGCACGCTCGAGGTGTCGATCCCGAAGGGCATCCGCGCCGGCCAGCACCTGCGCCTCGCCGGGCAGGGCGGCCCGGGCTTTCGCGGCGGCCCGAACGGCGATCTCTTCCTCGAGATCGCGTTCGCGCCGCACGCGCGTTACCGGGTCGAGGGCGCCGACGTCTCGGTCGACGTGCCGCTCGCGCCCTGGGACGCGGAACTCGGCGGCAGCGTGCGCGTACCCACGCCTTCGGGCGAGGTCGACGTCGCGGTGCCTGCGCACTCGGGCGCCGGCCGCAGGCTCCGGCTGCGCGGACGCGGGATCCCCGGCGACCCGCCCGGGGACTTCTACGCGGAAGTGTCGATCGTGCTGCCGCGTGCCGACACCGAGGCGAAGAAGGACGCGTACCGCGCGATGGCGAAGGCGTTCGGCGCGGCCGCGCGCACCACGGATCGAGGATGAACCCATGAGCGACCGGCCCGCACCCGAATCCGCCGACGTCCACGTCGAGATCGACTACCGATTGACATTGGTGGAACTCTGCCGCGCCAGCGCGGCGCACGAGGACGAGGTGCGCGCCTGGATCGACGAGGGCGCGCTCGCGCCCGACGAGACGATCGCGGGCGAGTGGCGCTTCGCGGCGACCACGCTGCGGCGGGCGCGCACGGCAGCGCGCCTCGCGCACGATTTCGAGATCGACGCTCCGGCGGTCGCGCTGGTGCTCGGGTTGATGGACGAGATCGAGCGCCTGAAAGCGAGGCTGCGGTGAGCACCGCCGGCGGCTCCGCGGCGCGCTTCGGTAGCGGACGCGCGGTGAGGCGGGTCGAGGACGATGCCCTCCTCGCCGGGCGCGGCCTCTTCGCCGACGACGCCGCGCTCCCGGGCGCACTCGTCGTGCACTTCCTGCGCTCGCCGCACCCGCACGCGCGCATCGTGGCGATCGACACCAAGGCGGCGAGCGCGATGCCGGGTGTGGTCGCGGTGCTGACCGGCGCCGACCTGCTGCGCGCGGGCGTGCGCCCGCTCGTGCAGTCGGCCGACTTCCGGCGTGCGGACGGCTCGCCCACCGCGGCGCCGCCGCAGCATGCGCTCGCCTTCGGCGTCGTCCGGCACGTAGGCGAGTGCGTGGCGGCGATCGTCGCGGGGTCGCCGCATCAGGCCCGCGACGCCGCCGAGGCCCTCGACGTGCGCTACGAACCGCTGCCGTCGGTGGCCGACGTCGATGCCGCGGTGGCCCCGGGCGCCGCACTCGTGTGGGAAGACGCGGCCGGCAACGTGGCCTGCGAAGCGCGGCACGGCGATGCGGCGAAGGTCGCGGCGGCGTTCGCAGCGGCGGCGCACGTCGTCTCGCTCGACCTCGTCAACCAGCGCGTGATCCCCGCGCCGATCGAACCGCGCACGACGCTCGCGTCGGTCGACGCGACGGGGCGGCTCGAGATCCGCACGAGCTGCCAGACGCCCACCGGCTGGCGCGACGAACTCGCCGGGGTACTCGGACTCGCGCCCGACGCGATCCGCGTGCTCGTCGGCGACGTCGGCGGCGGCTTCGGCATGAAGACGACGCTCTATGCCGAGGATGTCGTGACCGCGCACTGCGCGCGCACGCTTCGCCGCGGCGTCCGCTGGTGCGCCGAGCGCATCGACGAATTCCTGGCCGCGTCGCACGGGCGCGACGTGAACACCCGGATCGAAGCGGCGCTCGACGCGACCGGGCGCATCCTCGCGCTTCGGGTGGACTCGCGCGCGAACCTCGGCGCGTACGCGACACCGGCGGGCGTGGTCATCCAGCTCCTGATCGGCCCGTGGGTGACGACCTCGATCTACGACATCGACACCATCGACGTCCGCGTACGGGCGGTGCTGACCCACACCACGCCGACCGGACCCTACCGCGGTGCCGGAAGGCCCGAGGCGATCTACTTCCTCGAACGGCTGATGGACGCCGTCGCGCGAGCGACCGGCATCGATCCGGTCGAACTGCGTCGGCGCAACATGCTGCGCCCGGAGCAGATGCCCTGGCGCAACCCGATGGCGAAGACCTACGACTCGGGGCAGTTCGCCAAGGTGATGGACGGCGCGCTCGCGCTGGCGGACTGGCGCGGGTTCGAGGCGCGCGCCGCGCGTTCGCGGCAGCAGGGCAGGTTGCGTGGTCGCGGCATCGCGACCTTCCTCGAGTGGACCGGCGCCGACGTGTTCACCGAACGGGTCACCGTCACGGTGAGCGCGGGCGAGGACGGGCAGGGCGAGATCGAGATGTTCTCGGCCACGCAGGGGATGGGGCAGGGGCTCCTGACCACCTACGCGCAGCTCGCCGTCGACGTGTTCGGCGTGCCGATCGAGCGCATCCGCATCGTGCAAGGCGACACCGACCGCGGCACCGGCTTCGGCAGCGCGGGATCGCGTTCGCTCTTCGTCGGGGGGTCGGCGATCCACGTCGCCGCGAACGAGACGGTCGACGAGGCGCGCAGGCTCGCGGCCGAGGCGTTGGAGGCGTCGCCGGGCGACATCGAGTACCGGCAGGGGGAGCTTCGCATCGGCGGCACCGACCGCAGCATCGGGCTCTTCGATCTCGCGCGAAGGCAGCCGGGGGGACGCATCGTCGTCGACAGCCGCAGTTCGGTCGACGACGCGACCTGGCCGAACGGCTGCCATATCTGCGAGGTGGAGCTCGACCCCGACACCGGCGCGGTGACGGTCGAGGGCTACTGGTCGGTCAACGACGTCGGCCGCGTGGTCAATCCGATGATCGTCGTCGGGCAACTCGAGGGCGGTGCGATGCAGGGCATCGGGCAGGCGCTGTGCGAGGCCTTCGTGCACGATCCGGCTTCCGGCCAGCCGCTCACCGCGACGTTCATGGACTACGCGCTGCCGCGCGCCTCGCTCGTGCGCCACTTCGCGATGACGATGGACGAGTCCACGCCCTGCCGCAACAACCTGCTGGGCGTGAAGGGCGTCGGCGAACTCGGCACGATCGGGGCGACGCCGACCGTGGCGAATGCCGTGATCGACGCGCTGGTGCGCGCCGGCGCGGGCGAGCGCGCCGAAGCGCTGCAGATGCCGTTCACGTCCGAGCGGGTCTGGCGCGTGCTCGCCGGTGCCGCGGCAGGCTGATCGACGGATCGTGCGCGTCTGGTTCGTCTCCTGCACGCGGGCGTCGCAGGCCGAGTTCGAGCGCGACGCGATGCTCGCGCGCTCGCTCGCGCGCATCGTGGAGTTCTCGCCGACCGTGATCGCGATCGCCTACGAGAACCGCGAGCCGCTCGGCCGCGCCTACAACCAGGCGATCGACCTGGCGGAGCCGGAGGACATCCTGGCGTTCGTCCACGACGACGTCTGGATCGACGACTGGTACATCGCCCACCGGCTCGAGGATGGGCTCGCGGCCTACGACGTCATCGGCGTCGCGGGCAACCGGGTGCGCGACCCGAAGCAGCAGTCATGGGCCGCGGCGGGCGCGACCGAAGCCGAGCATCACGCCAAGCTCTCCGGCGGCGTGTTCCACGGCACACGCGAGTCGTCGGTCCCGAGCCGGTTCGGCACCACGCCGGAGACCGTGACCCTGCTCGACGGCGTGTTCCTCGCCGCGCGCGCCGGCACGCTGCGCGACCGGGGCGTGCGCTTCGATCCGCGCTTCCGATTCCATTTCTACGACACCGACTTCTGCCGCAGCTGCGAAGCGTCCGGACTGCGGATGGGGACCTGGCCGATCGCGCTCACGCACGCGAGCTACGGCCAGGGGGGCGTCGGGCCGGAGTGGGACGAGGCGTACCGCCTCTACCTGGAGAAGTGGGGCCGGTGACACCGGCATGCATCACCGGCGACCGGCCGCCACCTCACCGTACCGCTAACCTTCGTACTTGAACGAGAGCTGGACGCGCGCGCGGTACGCGACGACCTTGCCGCCCTCGATCTTCATGTCGAGCTTCGTGACCTCGCCGATGCGCAGGTCGCGCAACGACTTGCTCGCCATCGCCACCGCGTGCTTCGCGGCGTCCTCCCACGACACGGTGCTGGTGCCGATCACCTCGGTCACCCGGTAGACGCCGTCGTTTCCGCTCTTCTTCGCCATGGTTCCTCCTCGGGATCGACGCGCGGCTCCCGGCGGGCGCCGCGCGGACACGACCATGATACGCAAGAGGGAGCTTCGCGTGCGTGGCGCGTACCGCGCGACGCGTTGCGCAGCGCAGCACGCCCATGGCCGTGGCCGGGAGTGCCGTGGGCGGCCGGGGCCGGCCGCCTCGCTCACATCGCGCCGCGGACCTCGATCGTCACGGACGAGGCCGCGCCGCCGGACCCGTCGGTGAGCGCGACCACGTGGCGGCCCGGCACCGGCGCCCACAGCACGCGGCCGCCCCGTTCACCGAGCGGCTCGCCGTCCACCGTCCACTCGAGCGAAGGGTGATCGCCGCTGGCAACGAACGCAACGCGCTGTCGCGCGGAGGGGATGTCGGGGTCGATCGCGATGATCGTGTCGGGCGCCGGATAGCGGATGCGCGGAGCGAGCGCGGCGGCGGGGTCCTCATCGTCGCGCGCAGCCGCGCGCACGGTTCGCATGGCCGTCCCGCGCAGGAACCACTCCGGCCGAGCGGTTTCGACGGGCGGATCGAACGTGACCTCGGTGCGCAGGAGCCCGGGCGGCGCGGCTGGTGGGGTCGAAGGCGTGTCGCGGTGCAGCCGGTGGACGAGGTCGCGCCAGATCGGCGCGGCGCCGGTCACGCCCGAGACATCGTGCATCGGCTCGCCGGAGAAGTTGCCGACCCACACGCCTACCGTGAAGCGCGAGGTGAAGCCGACGCACCAGTTGTCGCGCATGTCCTTGCTCGTCCCGGTCTTCACGGCGCTCCACACGCGCGTCGCGAGCGGATTCTCGAGTCCGAAGGTGACCGCGCGCGCGCCGCGGTCCGACAGGATGTCCGCCACGACGAAGGCGGCGGCGGCGCCGAAGACGCGCCGCGATCCGCTCGCATCGACACCGATCGGCCGGCGCATCGGTGCGCCGGGGCCCGCGGCGACGACGCGCGTGCGGCTCCAGGCGCCTCCGTTGGCGAGCGTGCGGTAGGCGTTGGCGAGCGCGAGGAGCGACACGTCGGCGCTCCCGAGGGCGAGCGCGGCGCCGTAGTGGTCGGCGGGCTCGGTCAGCGTGTCGAAGTCGAGCGCGCGAAGCGCGTCGTGGAAGCGGTCGAGGCCCACGAGTTCCAGCGTGCGGACGGCCGGAACATTGAGCGAACCCGCGAGCGCGGTGCGTACGCTCACGCTGCCCCGGAACGCGCGATCGTAGTTCTGCGGCGCATAGACGCCGCGCGCGGTGGGGATGGCGAGCGGGCTGTCGTCGACGAGCGAGGCCGCGGTGAGCCTGCGCTCGTCGAGCGCGAGCGCGTAGAGGAACGGCTTGAGCGTCGATCCCGCCTGGCGCGGCGCGAGGACGCCGTCGACGTTGCGCGCCTGCGAGCGTTCGCCGCTCGATCCGACCCACGCGAGGACCTCGCCGGTCGCGTTGTCGAGGACGACGATCGCGCCGTCGGAGACGCCGCGCTCCGCGAGTCCGGACAGGTGGTCGGCGAGCGTGGCGAGCGCGAAGGCCTGCAGGTCGGCATCGAGGGTGGTGGCGAGCCGCTCGCCTGGCGTGTGCAGCAGGCGGGCGGCGAGATGCGGTGCGAGGTCGCGATCGGGACGCGGGCGATAGCCGCCGGCGAGCGCGAAGGCGGCGGTGGCGCGGATCGCGTCGCAGTCGGCCGCGGCCGTCACCGCGCGCGCCACCGCGCAGGCGCGTTGCGCGACGAGCACGGGGCCGGACGACGGTCCGCGCAGGAGCGCGACCAGGATCGCCGACTCGCGCGCATCGAGTCCCGACGGCGCCTTCGCGAACAGGGCGCGCGACGCAGCGCCGATGCCGACGAGTTCACCACGGAACGGCGAGAGGTTGAAATACGCCTCGAGCACCTCGCGCTTCGACCACGTCCGTTCGAGCGCGAGCGCCGCCGCGGCCTGGTCCCACTTCTGGCCGAAGCTGCGTGCTTCGCCGGACCGGGCGCGCAGCGCCGGGTCGACGAGCCCGACCAGTTGCATCGTGATGGTCGATCCGCCGCGCGGGCGCCGCCCGTCGACGAGCCTCAACGCGCTGTCGTAGGCCGCGACGGCGAGACCGGACCAGTCGACGCCGCCGTGCTCGAAGAAGCGCTGGTCCTCGCCCGCGAGCGTCGCCGCCACCATCGCGGGCGACACGTCGTCGAGCGCGATCCAGTCGAGACGGCGCGCGCTGCGATCGACGCGTGCGTGCCCGAGTTCGGCGCCGCGGCGGTCGACGAGCACCGCGTCCGACGAGCGGAACGCGGCGCGGACCTCGGCGAACGAGGGCGACGCATGGTCGAACCCTGGACCGGCGGCCGGCGACGCAAGCGCGACGAGGAGCATCGCCGCGATGGCGACGCGCGCCGCGGTCACGGCCGCACGCTCCAGGAAGGGCTCGGCGACTCGCCGAACATCTCGGGCGCGTACATCGCCTCGACGCGCGTCGGCGGCAGCGCGAACTCGCCGGGGTTGTCGAGGCGCAGCGTGTACTCGATCGTGAAGCGGCCCTTCGGCACGTGGCGGAAGTACGCGCGGAAGGCGCCGGGCACGCGTTCTTCGAACGCGGGGAAGACGGTGCCGACGCGCCTCTCGCCCGCGGTCGCGAGGACCGACTCGCCGCCGAGGCCGCGGCCCAGCGCGGTCGCGCCGGCGGGCAGCGCGTCGCTCACGACGACCCACGCCATGTCCGACTGGGCTTCGACGTCGAGCGTGACACGCGCGAGATCGCCGCGCTGCCAGATCCCGCTCGCCTGCTGGCGCACCGGCGTGACGGTGCGCGTGATCCGGTAGCCGGACGACAACGGTTGGGTGAGCGGGATCGCGGCGACGCTGCGCACGGTGACCCATGGCGCACCGCGACCGTCCGACGAGAGCGCGAGGTCGGCCTTCGCGTCGGGCCACGCGAGGCGTTCCGCGAAGGCTTTCGCGCCGTCGTCGGGCTGCCAGCGGTGCGCGAAGGCGGCGGCACCGAGCGTCGCGGTCGTCGTGCCGGACGGCGGTGTCGTCTCGAACCGGGCGGAGAACTTCGCGAGCGCGAGCGTGCCCCAGGCGTTGGCGACCGTCGTGTTCCAGCGGCCGCGCTGCATCCGGCCGAGCGAGCCGCGAACGAGGCGCGGCATGTCCTCGCGCCACGCCGGAGCGTCGAGCATCGCCAGCACGAGCTTGTTGGCGTTCGCGTCCGCCGACACCATCAGCCACCACAGGGCGTCGGACTTCTCGGTCGAGAAGCCCATCGTCGTGCCCTGGAAGTTCAGGCGCGCGCGCAGGATCTCCTCGGCGGCGCGCATCCGCGCGTCGCGCTGCGGCAGCTTCGGCTGCCGTTTCAGGACGAGATACCAGTCGATGACCGCCGACGTGGGCCAGAGGTCCGGGTCGATCGCGATGGCGTCGAGCCAGCGGGGGTCGAGCGGCGAGGTACGGCGCGACAGCGCCTCGAGCGCGGCGACCTTGCGGATCGAGAGGTCCGCGGTCGGCAGCGCGGAGGCGCGCCGCGCGCGGCCCTCGACGAACGCGACGAGCGCGTCCTCCATGCGCAGGCGCTCGGATTCGGGGATCGCGTAGCCGGCCTCGTGCGCGACCGAGAGCAGGTAGGACGTGAGCACGTCGTCCCCTTCGCGCATCGTCGCGAAGTAGCGGACGAAGCCGTCGCGGTCGAGGTGGTCGGGCAGCGTGCGCATCAGGGCAGCCCAACGGTCGGGATCCTCGAGTCCGATCGCGACCGACGCGCGCTGCTCGAAGCAGGTGAACGGGTAGCGCGCGAGGTACTCGCGCACGCCGGGCAGCGACCCCGCGAGCTTCGCACGCATCTCGACGTCGATGCCGCCACGGCCGGGCAGCGCATCGGCGGGCCGGGCGACCGGCATCGTCGTCGGCGAGGCGAGTTGCAGCATCGTGGCCTGGAAGGTGCGTTCCGGTACCGCGGGCACGACGGTCTGCGCGATCCTGACCGCGTCGCGCGCACGCGCTGCGGCCGGTCCCGCACCGGTCTCCTCGGTGTCGAAATTCCATGCGATCGACGTCGCCCCGTCGGGCACGGCGATGTCCCAGCCGATCTCGCGCGCCTCGCCGGCGGCGAGCGCGAGCGTGCGCGGCTCGATCCCCGCGACCGCTTTCCCCGCGGCGGTCGCACGGGCCCGCACCGCGACGTCGAACGGGCGCGTCGAGGCGTTGCGCACGGTCGCGATCGCGCGGAAGCGGTCGCCGTCGCGCACGAGCGGCGGCAGGCCGGCGAGCAGCATCAGGTCCCGGGTCGAGCGTATCGACGCCTCGCCGGTGCCGAAGAGCCCCGCGCCCGACGAGGCGACCGCGACGATGCGAAAGCTCGTGAGCGAGTCGTTCAGCGGGATCTCGACCGCGGCGTTGCCCTGGGCATCGAGCGGGACGCGCGCCTGCCACAAGAGGAGCGTGTCGAACAGTTCGCGCGACGGAGACCGGCCGCCGCCGCCCCCGGGCGCGGCCGCCTTGCGTCCGAAGTGGCGCTTGCCGATCACCTGCATCTGCGCGGTGGCGGTCTCCACCTCGTCGCCGCGGCGCGTCATCATCGCGTCGAGGAGCTTCCACGACGTGTTGGGCAGCAGTTCGAGCAGTCCCTCGTCGACCGCGGCGAGCGCGACTTCGCTGCCTGCGGGCGGCGCGCTGCCGCCAGGACGCCGCACCGCGATCGACACCGGGACCTTGTCGCGCGTGCGGAACGTGTCCTTCGGCGGCACGACGCGCACCGCGAGTTCGTGCGCGGCCCAGCCGACCGCGATCTCGGCCAATCCCATCCGGAACGCCGGCTTGCCGAGATCGACCATCGCGGTGGGCGCGACCTCGCCGATGCGCCCGCGCACGAGCAGCGCCGAGACGAACACGTTCGGCGCGTAGCCGCCGCGCAGCGGAACCTCGAGCACCGGATTCGCGCGCTCGACGCGGGTCACGAACGCGTCGAGCACGCCTTCGCGCTCGAGGGTCACCAGCGCGGTCGCTTCGCGAAACGGCGTGCGCACCTGGAAGCGCGCGCGCGCGCCGGGTTCGTAGCGCTTCTGCTCCGGCAGGAGGTCGAGGCGGTCGTGGTCGGAGGCCGAGAGCCAGGCGTCGTCGTCGCCCGCCACCCAGGTTTCGGTGCGCGCGACCACCGCGCGTCCCGCCGCGTCGCTCGCGCGTGCGCGAAGGATCAGGTTGCCGGTGGCCGGGGGCGCGACCTCGCAGACCAGCATGCCGAGGCGGTCGGTGATGCCGTTGCACAGGTCGCCGACGCGCCGCGTGTCGTAGCCGTGCTCGTAGGCGTAGAAGCCGCCGATCTGCCGGCGGCGGTGCGAGAACGGCTCGCGCACGAACGCGTCGGTGCGCACGGCGACGCCGGCCACGGGCTTGCCCGCGGGGTCGAGCGCGAGGACGGTGAACTTCACGCGCTCCTTCGACGCCACCCAACTGTCCGGCTTCATGCCGAGGACCAGGCCCGCGGGCCACAGCGTCACGCGCGTCGACGAGGTGAGCGACTCGCCGTTGGGGTCGCGGTACTCGAGTTCGGCGACGAGTTCTTGCGGCGTGTCGGCGGTCGCGACGTCCTTCACGGTGGCGCGCGCGCCGCCGGCCGGGTCGAGTTTCAGCGGCAGCGTGGTCCCGCGGATCGTCGGCGCCGGCCGTCCGTCCTCGTCGACGAGTTCCGGGTCGGCGAAGGTGAACGCGCCCGCCTGCACGCGCGCGTCGCCCCAGGTCTCGCGTCCCTCGACGACGTCGCCGCCGGCGAACGCGAATCCGTCGTAGTCGGCGAACGACACGGTCTTGCGTTCGACCACGGTGCGCAGCGTCGCCGGGAGTCCGGCCGCGCCGCCGCCCGACAGGTAATTGACCTGCACGTCGAGGTTCACCTCGCGCGGTGCCAGGAGCGGCGTGCCGAGCGCCTGCATCCGGGCGCGCAAGAGCGGGACGCGGAAGGCCTCGACGCGGAAGCTCCCCGCCAGCCGCTGCTGCGATTCCTTCGAGCCGGGCGAGAGCGTGTCATTGACGAACACCTGGTAGGCGCCCGAGAACGCGTCCTTCGGCACCGCGAAGCTCGCGACGCCCGATGCCGCGGCGCCCTCCGACCAGCGCACGGGGACCGGATACTCCCGGTCCGAACCCTGGTGGCGGATCGTGAGCGTCGGCCCGAGGGCGCCCGGTGCGACGAACGCGAAGCCGTCGCCGGTCTGCCGGCGGACGAAGAGCTTCATCGACACCGTCTCGCCGGCGCGCACGAGCGTGCGGTCCATCACCGCGTGCGCGACGAACGGGCCGTCCCAGCGCCCGGTGGGCAGGTTGAAGCGCCACGGCGCGATGCCCTCGCCCCAGTCGGTGAACGCGAACGCCATGTCGTCGGCGGTGCGCGCGGTGACGACGTATTCGCGTCGATCGTCCTCACCCTCGCACGCGGGCAGGTCGTCGCGCGGCGGCAGTGCCGCGGGAATGCGCGCGATGCCCGACGCGTCGGTGCGCCCTTCCCAATGGACGTGGTTGCGGCAGTCGCGCACGGCCACGGTCGCGTTCGGCACGACGGTCGCGTCGGAGAGCCGCGTGACCCACACGAGCGAGGACTCGCGGCCGAACTTGACGTGCACCGAGAGGTCGGTGACGAGCGCCGCCGCGCGCACGTGGTAGGTCTCGTGGCTGCCGATGAGCGCCGCGCCGAGTTTCGGGCTCGCGAGTTCGACGACGTAGAACCCCGGTGCGGCGAGCGGGATGCCGACGACTTCGAAGGCGCGCGCGCCCGCGGGCTTCGGCACCTGGATGCGCGTCACCGCGTCGGCGCTGTTGAAGATCGTCGTCGCGTAGCCGTTGCGCCTGACCACCCAGGTGTCGGTCTTGGAATCGTGGTCGCGCTCGATCCGGTTCGCATGCGCGAGGCGCCGGAACCACGCGACGATCGTCGCCTCGTCGCCCGGTGCGATCCGCGCGACCTTGCCGGGGACCGGGGCGCGGTCCTTCGCGGTCGGGGCGACGGTGCGCACGACGCTCGTCGCGCCGGGAATCGAGGCCTCGACATTGCGCACCGTGACCGGGAGCATCGGCTTCGCCCCGCCCGGCAGCGAGCGTTCGAGGATGCCGAAGTCGGCCGCGAACTTCGCGAGCGGCGGCGCGTCATCGGTGCGCACCGCAAGGGGAAACGATCGCGCGTTCGCGAGCGGCCGGCCGGCGTCGTCCTTCAAGCCGTCGGGGAGTTCGACGCGGTAGCGCGCGCGCTCCGCGAGGCCCGGGCCGAACGTGACCGACGTGATGCCGCTGCCGTCGTCCTTCGGCAGTGTCGCCGGCATCGCCTTGCCGGCGGCGTCGACGAGCCGGATCTTCACCGCGTCGGCGCGGGCGATCGGCGCGGAGAACGCGAGCGTCATCGGCAGGATCGGGATGCACTGCGCGTCCTTGTTCACGCGATCGCAACTGAACGACGCGCGGAACGCGCTGCGCACCCGGAAGGCGAGCGAGCGCGTCCGCGAGGTGGCCACGCCGGTCGTGGCGGCGATGCCGCGGCCCCAGACGAGCTTCACCTCGGCGTCCGCGGGGAGCGTGCGCGCGCAGGCGAGGGTGACGAGCGGCGAGTCGGGCGCGTCGCGCAGTTTCAGGAACCGCTCGTGGTCGCTGCCGGACGCCGGCAGGCGGAACAGGAAGGCGCGCGCGCGCCCCGCCTCGCTGTCGACGAGGACCGCGCGCAGGTACGAGGCGGCGAACGACTTGCGGTGGTCGAGGATCGTCCTGCGTTCGTCGCCGGACACGAGGCGCACGCCGATCTCCTCGTTGACGCCGGTGGCGACGCAGCGGGCGTGCGCGAGGATCGTCTCCGGCTTCGCCGGTGCATCGAGCCCGAGGATGAACACCTGCCGCTCGTCGATCTTCGCGCCGTCCCAGGGGAGGCTTCGCACGATCGCCGGCCCGCCGGTGGTGAATGCGTAGCTCGCGCCGCCCGCGACCGGCGTGCCGTCCGCCGCCGCGAGGCCGGCCTTGAGCCTGAACGAGCAGCGCACGCCCGCGGGGAGATCGCGGTCGAAGTCGTAGACCCAGTTGCGCGGATCGGCCCAGCGTCCGACGCCCTTCTCGGTGCAGTCGACATCGAAGGGTTCAGGGAGGCGCGGATCGCCGAACGCGACCATCGGCTGCGCGAAGCGCGCGGTGGCCTGCCGCACGCCCTTGACCTCGCCTTGCGGCGTGAAGCGGTCCACCTGGGCGTGGAGCGCGGCGGAGGCGGCGAGCGCCATCCAGGCGACGGCGCGGGCGATCCGGAGGGGCGACATCGAAAGTCCTCGCGGGGACATCCCGCTCCCGCGCATTAGAACATCGCGGCGCACGGCAGGCATGGCGGACCGCGGGAAGATCATGGCGAACCGCGGGCGCATCGATTGGATCGCGGGTCCGGTTTCAGTCGGACGATTGTGGGTCCGGCTTCAAGCCGGACGAACTTCGCCTCGATCCGGCGAACCCCGTCAGACTGAAGTCTGACCCACCGGGATGCCCGGCGGCATCAGGCCTGACCGACCATGAGCGCGGACGCCGCCGACCGACTTCTGAGCCCGCCGGACGGTCACCCCCCTCGAGACCCGGTCGGCTACACTCCGACGACGACTGGGACGGATTGCGCGAACGGTGGTGCCCTGCCCCCACGAACCCGACGATCGCCCCGCGCTCGCTCGGCCCGGGGCGGCGATCGCGCGCTCGCTCATCGACAGCGAACTCGCGCGCGTCGCGGAGAGCCGAGTGTTCCGCACGTCGCGGCGCCACCAGCGCTTCCTGCGGCATCTCGTCGAACGGGCGGTCGACGGCAATCATGGCGCGTTGAAGGAGCCGGTACTCGCGCTCGAAGTATTCGACCGCACCATCGACGCCTTCGATCCCGGGCGCGACACGATCGTGCGCGTCGAGGCGCGGCGCTTGCGCCAGCGCCTCGAGCGGTTCTACGAGGACGAGGGCGAGGACGCGCTCATCGAGTTCCGGCTGCCGGTCGGGAGCTACGTTCCGACGCTGCACTGGCGCGTGTCCGCCGACGACGGCGAAACGCGCCAAGCCAGGGACCTGGTCGAGCGGGGTGAGCACTTCCTGCGCCAACCGCTGTCGCGCCCGACGCTCGAATCCGCGCTGGAACGCTTCGAAGCGGCGCTGCGCGAGTCGCCGCGCTACGCGCCCGCACTCGTGGGGCTGGGACGCGCCTGGTTCAATCTCGCTGCGGGCTGGTACCACGAGCCCGGCCCGGCCTCCGAGCACGCCTCCGAGGCGCTGCGCGCCGCGCTCGACGTCGATCCGTCGAATGCGGTGGCGCATGCACTGCTCGGCGCCATCCAGCATCAGTTCGAGTACGACTGGCCGGCCGCGCAGGAGAGCTTCGATCGTGCGATCGCGCTCGCCCCGCAGGCGCCGTTCGTGCACTCGGCGTTCGGCAGCCACCTGCTTGCCCGTGGCGACTTCGACGCTGCCGAGCGTGAGCTCTCGCTCGCACGGCGGCTCGATCCGCAATACGCGAACGCGCGCATGCACATGGTCAACCTGCGCATCGCGCAGGGGCGGTTCGATGACGCACAGGCCGAACTCGCGAGCATGCGCGACATCGCGCCGGACAGCGCACCGGTCGAGGGGCTCGCGGCGGTGATCGCGATGGTGCGCGGCGATGCCCGGGACGCGTTGAAGCACTACGAGCGCGCCTGTGCGTTGGCGCCGGACTATCCGAACTGCCACGCGAGCCTCGCCGCCGCGCAGGGGATGGCCGGCCGGGTGGCCGACGCCGACGCGACGATCGCGCGCATGCGCGCGCGTTTCGGCGAGCGCTGCGTCTCGCCCTACGTGCTGGCGATCGTCGCGCTGCGCTGCGGACGAACGGACGAAGCGTTCGCGCTGCTCGAGCTGGCCATCGACACGAAAGACCCGAACGTCATGATGCTGTCGAGCGACCCGAGCTTCGCACCGTTGCGCGACGATCGGCGTTGGGGACCGCTCCTCGCACTGCGCGTGCCGGGGGCGGGGAACTGACGCGACCGGACGCGCGACCGCTGCGTCGAACCGGTCAGCGGTGGTATACCCCGGCGCGCTCCGGCTGGTAGACGACTTCCTTGACCCGCACCTTGACGAGACCGCCGCCGGGGGCGGGCCACTCGATCTCGTCTCCCTGCGCCAGGCCCAGCAGTGCGCTGCCGACCGGGGAGAGGATCGAGATCGACTTCTCGCTCGTGTCCCGGTCCTTCGGATAGACGAGCGTCAGCTCGAACTCCTGCTGCGACGACGCGACGGTGAACCGCACCGTGGAGTTCATCGTCACCACCGTGGGCGGCACCTGCTGCGGCTCGACGACGGTCGCATTCGCGAGTTCGGCTTCGAGTTCGTCCCGTCCGAAGAACTCGATCTTCGGGACGGCCACCAATAGCTGGTCGAGGCGCTCGGCGTCGGTCGCGGACAGGATGATCTTCGGTCGTGCCTTCATGGTGCGCTCCATCGCGAGGTTCCCGACAGACTACACCGACCGGTCTGGAGGTCCGCGACAGCCGTAAACGAGAAGCGGGAAGGTCCTCGCGGGCGAACGCCGTGGCCGACCTTCCGCCGGACAGTTCCGGCGCAGCGGCTGCTTCGATGCCGCGCCCGACGCTCGAGGATTCGACTCGCGCGACCCGGTCCCGTCGCGGTCGGTTCGCGCCCGCCGGGAGAAGATGATCAGGCGTTGCTGTTGCGGTTGTCACCCTCGCGTCACCTGTTCGCGCCTCCCTCGGCCACATCGTATCGGGATAATCGACGCGTCCGTCGCCGCGGCGCTTGCCGACCGCAGCTCATTTCCCGGGTGATCGGAAAAACCCCGTGCCACGATCCCTCGTTCGACGCCTGCGGCTCCTCTGCGCCGGTGTGCTGATCGCCGCCCTCGCTGCGCCGTCCGATGCCGAGGATCTGGTCGCGCTGTCCGGGCACCTTCTGCCGGCCGGTGTCCGGGAAACGGTACTGCCGCATGACAAGGTCGCGACCGGTGACGAGCCGGTTTCGCTCACCGTCGTGCTTCGACGCGATCACCAGGACGAGTTCGAGGCGTACCTCCTCGCCCTGCGGGATCCCGCGTCGGCGAGCTATCGACGCCACATTTCGCCGATCGAAGTGTCGGATCGGTTCGGGCCAACTCCGGACAGCTACGAACACGTCAGGAGCTACTTCGAGCAGCGGGGGTTCGCGCTGTCGGAGGGTTCCGCGAATCGCCTGACCCTCACGTTCCGCGGGACGCGCGCCATGGCGGAGTCGGCCCTTTCCGTTTCGATCGCCGACTATCGAATTGGAGACAAGATCTTCCGCGCCAACGCGAACGAGCCAATGCTGCCTGCCGACCTCGCGTCGCGTGTGCAGGCGATCATCGGCTTGTCCGACCTTGCGCGGCCCCGTTCGAGCACCGTCGCATTGAAGAAGGCCTTCTGCGCGGTCATCAACGGGTTGTTCGCCGTCACCAACGGAGGAGCCAAGGTCGCCAATCAGCTGATGACGGATTACTTCTCGTGGTGCAACGACCTCAGGTGGCCCTGGGAACCGGGCGGGGGCGGACCGAAGCGGCGCGCCTCGGCCACCCCGCAGGGCGTCGAACTTTCGCCGTCGGGCCGCGGCGGGCAGACGGGAGCGACGGAGGCGCCGGCAAGGGCCGGTGATGCCGTCGAGAAGGTCGGCAACGACGACTGGCTCGCGCTGAGCGGTGCCGGACAGACGATCGGCCTGCTGTCGTTCGATAGCTACGATGCCTCGGATGTCGCGGATTTCTTCGCGCTCGCGGGACGTCCGGAACTCGCCGCCCAGGTGTCGCGCGTCGCCGTGAACGGCGGCGTCGCACCGGGCGTGGACCAGTCGGAGGTGCTGCTCGACATCGTCTCGGCGCTCGCGGTCGCACCCGGCGCGCAGGTCGTCGTCTACGATGCGCCGTTCACCGGTGGCGGAACGAGTTTCCAGACGTTGCTGAACGCGATGGTCAACGACGGTGTGACGATCATCAGCAACTCGTGGGCCTACTGCGAGGACCAGACCACGCTCGCCGATGTGCAGAGCATCGACTCGATCTTCGCGGCCGCCGCGGCGTCGGGCATCAGCGCATTCAACGCAACGGGCGATCGCGGCTCGACCTGCCTCGATGGATCCGCGAACGTCGTGCACGTCCCTGCGAGCTCACCGCATGCCACGGCGGTGGGTGGCTCGTCGGTCGAACTCGGCCTGGGCAGGCAGGTCGCGAGCGAGGCCTGGTGGGACGGAACCGCGGACCTCCAGCCGACGGGCCAGGGCGGCTACGGGTTGTCGGCGTTCTTCGAGCGGCCGGCGTACCAGGACGGCTGGACGGCGTCGTCGCGTCGATCGGTGCCGGACCTGGTCGCCAACGCCGATCCGAACCACGGACGCACGATCTGCCAGGCGAACGACGGCGGCTGCCCGAACGGCAAGTTCTACGGCGGAACCAGCATGGCCGCACCGACCTGGGCCGGCTTCGCGGCGATCCTCAACGAGGGACTGGGCACGAACCTCGGTGCGTTCAACACCGCGGTGTATCCGCACGGTCCGAGCGCCTTTCGCGCTGCGGCGGCGCTCGGTTCGGATTTCGCGCATGTCGGACTCGGAGGCGTTCGCCTCAATTCGCTGCTGCTGGCCCTGAAGGGCGCGTCGCTCGGCGCGGCCGACGCGGCTCGATCCACGGTCGAACATCGTTCGTCGGTCGACAACGGTCTCGAACATCCGCCGCATCCGGAGGTTCCCGCCGACGGAATCGCGCAAGCCGTGATCGTCGTTCAGGTGCGCGACGCGAACGGCAACCCGATCGGCGGCAAGACCGTGTCGCTCGCAGCCGGCGCCGGCAGTTCGGCGATCGTGACTCCGGCATCGGTGGCGACCACGGCGACCGGAACCGCAGCGGTGTTCACCGTGACCGACCTCGTGACCGAGGTCGTCACGCTCACCGCCACCGACCTCACCGATTCGCTCGTGCTGACCACGACCGTGGAGGTCGTCTTCGGCGTGCCGCCGGCCGCCGCCGCGTCGATCTCGGCGGCGCCGAACTCCGTATTGAACGATGGCATGGCGACGACGACGATCACGGTGCTGCTGCAGGATTCGCTCGGTCGGCCGACGCCGGGCAAGCTGATCGCCCTGGCCCAGGGCAGCGGTCATTCGATCATCAGCGGACCGAGCCCGAGTGTTACCGACGCCGCCGGCAAGGTCGAGTTCACCGCGACCAACACGCATGCCGAAACCGTCTCCTACAGCGCGGTCGACGTCACCGACGGCGACGTCCCGGTTCCCGGAACCGCGGACGTCCAGTTCACCGGCCAGCCCACGTCGACCTGCGCGACGAGCGTGCCGACAGCGGCACCGGGCTATGCGATCACCTCATGGTCGAACGGCTACGCGGCATCGGCGTTCACCTATTCCGGCATCTCGTTCGGCTGCGCCGGCGCATCCAATCCGGTCTTCGACGGGGAAGGGAGCGCCTACGTCGCGTCGTTCCCCGACGGCAAGCTGTTCCGCCTGTCCGCGAGCGGCGGCGCCGCGACCTCGGGCAACCTGCTCGCGACCCACGGTCCGACGCTGGCGCAGCCGGTGTTCGGGAAGGACGGCAGGCTCTATGCGGCGCGCTCGGCGACCGGCGGCGGGCTCTTTTCCGGCGCGATCGTGGAGATCGACCCGGACAGCGGAGCGATCCTGCGCACGGTCGTCTCGCCGGCGACTTGCCCGCAAGGCCTCGCGATCGATCCGCTGTCGGGCGATCTGTTCTACGACGACACGTGCTTCGGCGGCGGCACCAACGACGCGCGCGTCTTTCGGGTCTCCGACCCCGCGACCACCGCATCGGTGAGCACCTACGCGACGTTGCCGGGATCGCCCTCCGGATGGCTCGCGTTCGCGCCCGATGGAACGCTGTTCGTGCAGTCCAACTACCTGGATCCGGCGCCGAAGGTCCAGCGGATTGCCGGCACGGACCAGCCGCAGCCGGCGACGGTCACCGAGATCGGCGGGCTCACCTCGATCTACTGGCTTTCGATAGGCGAAGTCCACCCGTCGGGTGCTGCGAAGTCGCTGATCGTGCTGGGACCCACCGGCCTGCGGCTCGCGGACATCACGAGCGACCCCCCGACGTTCACCGACCTCACGCAGGGGGGCTCGCCGTCCGGAGTCGTCGGACCGGATGGATGCCTCTACTTCAGCGGTCTGGAAACGATTCTCCGCCTGTCGAAAGACGACGGCGAATGCGGTTTCGACGCGGCGAATGCAGTGCCGTCGCTCGAACTCGCGCCCGGTGTGGTGACGCCGGACCCGGCGCAGGGAACGTCGGTGACGTTCACCGCGACGTTCAGGAACATCGTGGTGCCGGCGGGCACGCCGGTGCATGTCGGGGTCGAAGGCGCCAACGCGCAGATCCGCTCGGCGACGACCGATGCCGCAGGCGTCGCGACCTTCGATCTCGTCGGTGCGCACACCGGAGACGACCGGATCATCGTGACGGCCAGCGTCGGCGACGCGAGCTACAAGTCCGGCACGACACGCATTCGCTGGACCGCGGCTCGCCACGCCACCTTCCTCACGATCGCGTCGTCGCCGGGCGGTGGCTCGCTCGGCGCGACCGCGACGCTGAAAGCCGCGCTGTTCGATGTCTCGGTCGACCCGTACGCGCCGATCGCCGGCCAGCCGGTGCACTTCTCGCTCGGTGCGCTCCCCTGCGACGGCGTCACCGATGTCGATGGCGTCGCGTCGTGTGACGTGGCGCCGGCGATCGCAGGCCCGATCGCATTGTCCGCCCGCTACGACGGCGACGCGGGTTTTCTGCCATCGGCCGCGGCCGACGTGTTCTTCGCGCTCGTCCCGCCCGATCCTGCTTGCTTCAGCGGACCTCTGCCGTCGGGTGGCATGGCGACCGCATGCCTGTCCAGCCCGCAGGCGGGCTGCCGGTTCGAGAGCGCGGCGTTCGTGTCGGCGGGAACCGTGGGCGCCCCGCCACCCCCGGGCATCACGCTGCCTTTCGGGCTGTTCCAGTTCAGCGCTTCCGGATGCGGCGCGGTGCTCACCCTCGTCATCGACTATCCGTCGCCGATCCCGCCGGGCGTGGCGTACTGGAAGTTCGGCCCGACGGCCGACCAACCGTCTCCCCACTGGTACGCGCTGGCCGTAACCGTGAACGGCAACCGCGCCAGTGTCGCGTTCGTCGACGGCGGCACCGGCGACTCGGACCTCGAGTCGAACGGGACGATCGTCGACCCCGGCGGCATCGGAATCCAGGCCGCGTCCGCGCGTCCCGTCCCCGCGACCCATCCGCTCGCCCTGCTGATGCTTGCGATGCTGCTCATGATCGCTGCGGGAAGACGAGGGCGGCGGCCGGCCTGTGGAGGCGGCGAGCACGGCCCGCCGCCGGGTCGGCGCCCTTCGTGACCGGTCGACGTGCCCGCCTGTTGGTCGCGGTCGCGCGCGTGTTCGTTGGCTCGGGAACGGACCGCGTGCCTCGGCAGTGCGGCGGTGAGACGACTCGAATCGGCGTGAGCCGGAGGTGGTGACTCGGCCGGTTCACACACGGGCGTCTCGCGGGCCGGCGCCGCCCCTCGCCCGGAGTGGCGCGCCCGACCGGATCGCGGGTAGGCTTGCCGCCACGGCGGGTCGGGCCGAGGCCTCGGCCGGCGTGGCAACTGGCGGGGGAGAAGCCCGGTGGGGGATGGACCGCGAGGTTCGGGCAAGGTGCGTGCGCGAAGGTCGCCGGCGCGTCGCCGGACGGGTACTCCCATGCGGGCGCCGGTCCAGGGATGTCGAGACGCCGACGAGAGCCGGCCGAGCTCGCCGGCGGCCGTCACGTCGGTGCCGTCGGCACTGGTCGCCTGCCGCGATTGCACGCTCTTCCGGCTGTGCCTCCCGGTGGGCACCGGCAGTGCGGATCTCGACCTGCTCGATCGGATCATCAAGCGCCCGAGACTCCTGCCCAAAGGCGCGCATCTGTTCCGCCCCGGCGATCGATTCGGATCGGTGCTCGCCGTGCGCGCCGGTTCGGTCGAGACCTACACGATCGAGGCGGACGCGCGCCGCGAGGTCGTCGCGTTTCATCTGCCCGGGGAGCTGCTTGCGCTCGACGCGATCGGCGCCGGCGTGCATCGCTTCGGCGCGCGTACGCTGGAGGCCACGAGTCTGTGCGAGGTCCCGTTCGACCGTCTCGAGGCGATCGGCGCGCGCGTTCCCACGGTCCAGCGGCAGTTGGTCCGGATCATGAGTCAGCAGATCCTGCACGACCAGTCGCTGCGCTCCCGGCTGGCGATCGCCGTCGCCGAGGAGCGGCTCGCGATCTTCCTCATGGATTTCTCGGACCGCATCCGCCGTCGCGGCTATTCCGGCACGCAGATCCCTCTGAGCATGTCCCGGCGCGCCATCGGACGATTTCTCGGGCTCGCCAAGGAGACCGTCTGCCGGCTGTTCGCCCGCCTCGAGCGCGACGGCCTTCTCGAAGTCCGGGGCCGGAGCGTACGCATCCTCGATGCCGATCGCTTGGCCGCGCTCGGCCGCATGCCGGCGCCGGAGGCCGGGCTGCCGCGTGATCCGGGAGGCGTGGAACGGTGATCTGCGTCACCGTTGCGCTTCGCCGCGGCCGACCGACGGTCGTCCACGCCTAGACTCCAGCGAAACTGCGGGCCAGGCGCCGACATCGGCCCCGGGGATCAGACAGGGAGGAGCGCATGTCCGATGTCGCTGCAGGCGGAGGGGGCGCGTTGCACGCGACGCACGGCGTTGCGGCCGCGGGGGGGCTGCACTGGGAGACGAGTCCCTGGCCGTTCATCATGACCGTGGGCATCCTGGCCGTCGGACCGCTCGCGTTCTCCATGCACTTCGTCTACGGCAGGTCGTTGATGGCGATCCTGCTGCTCGGCGTCGGCGTTCCGCTGGTCGTCGCAAGCATCGTCGGCTGGGTTCGCGAGGCGATCGGTGGACCCGGAGAGGGGCTCGCGGTGCCGGCGATGCCCTGGTTCATCCTGGCGGAGGCGCTGATCTTCGTCGGATTCTTCGCCGCGTATTGGTTCATGCGGCTGTCGGCCCCGGTCTGGCCGCCGGCGGGCTCGGTGCCGATGCCACGCGCGATTCCTCTGGTGATGACCGTGCTCCTCATCGCCTCGAGCTTCACCTATCACACCGCCGAGGTCGCGCACGAGCGGCCGGGCCGCGCTGGCTTCACGGGCTGGCTTTCGCTGACGATGCTCCTGGGCGCGGCGTTCGTCGCGCTGTCCGCCTACGAATGGAGCCTGCTGATCGGCGCCGGATTCACGTTCGGGACCAACGCGTTCTCCACGTCGTTCTACGCGATCACCGGTTTCCACGCGGCCCATGTCATCGTCGGCCTGGGGATCTTCGTCGCGATCCTGCTGCCGGCGGTCGCCGGACGCACCAACCGGACGTTCGTCCAGGCCGGCGGCATGTACTGGCATTTCGTCGACATCGTGTGGCTGTTCGTCGTCTCGCAGGTCTACTTCTGGTGATGCGAGGGACACGGGCGGTGGCGCGGGGTCGGAGCGCGCGATTCGTGGCTGCGGTCCTGAGCCTGATCGGTGCCACCGCTGGCGTCGTCGAGGCGCAGTACGGGCGCACGCCCGACTCCCACATCGACCCGGCGGTGCTCTCGATCGACGAGTCCCGCCACCTCGGAACGCCGATCGGCGGCGATCTCCGGCTCGTCGACGAACAGGGACGCACGTTCGTGCTGGGCGAACTCTTCGGCAAGCCGTTGCTGCTGCTCCTCTCGTATTACAGCTGCGACGGGGCCTGTCCGACAGTGAACCGCCGGCTCGCCCAGGCGATCGGCGAAGTCGATCGGTTCCTGCCCGGCGAAGACTTCCGCGTGCTGACGCTCTCGTTCGACCGGCGCGATCGGCCGGATTCGGTTCGCGGCTTCGTGCGCACCGTCGGACTCGAGCGCGAAGCGGCACGCGGGTGGCGCTTCGCGTTGTTCGAGCAGGGCGACGACATACGTCGAATCGCCGAGTCGGTCGGCTACCGATACTTCTGGTCGGTCCGCGACCGGATGTTCCTGCACCCCAACGTGCTGATCGTCCTCTCGCCGGAGGGACGCGTCGTCCGCTATCTGCCCGCCGCCAGCATCGGGAAGCGCGACGTCGAACTCGCCATGATCGAGAGCGACTGGGGCCGTGTCTCCGAGTCCACGCGGGTACTCGACATCCTCTCCGGCGTCTGCTTCAGCTACAGCTACAAGGACGGCCGGTACGTGCTCAACGCCCCGTTGTTCATCGCCGCCGGGTCGCTCACGCTCGGGTTCGCCGCGATCGTCGCGGCGTTCTCGCTGTTCCGCCGTTTTCGCCGCAAGGAGGCCCACGGTGCCTAGTCCAGTCCCTCGACGTCTCCGGCCCGCAGCACGATGGGTGATCCCGGCCCTGGCCATGCCCTCGGTCGCGACCGCGGCGATCAACGACCCGGCGGCGGGGTGGGATCGGTTGTGGCGCGACTACCTGCTCGACGTGGGCGTCATCTTCGCGGTGTTCGCATTGGTCGGCCTCGTCTTCATGCTGCGCTATCGCCGCCGCTCGACCGACGAAGAGGGCGACGGACCGCCGCTGTCGAAGATGGCGGCCGTCGGCTGGGTCGTGATTCCGGTATTCGTGTTCATGGCGGACGACCTGTTTCTGGCCGCGCGCAGCTGGCAGCTCTGGAACTGGTATCGCGAGGTTCCGGCCGACCGGCTGGAGATCAAACTCGAGTCGGCGATGTGGCGCTGGGACTTCACCTACCCCAACGGCGTGCAGGTCACCAACGAGCTTCGCGTGCCCGCCGGCAGGCCGGTCATGCTGCGGATGACGGCCATCGACGTCGTCCATTCGTTCTACCTGCCCGACTTCAGGGTGAAGGAGGACAGCATGCCCGGGCGGGTGACCTATTTGTGGTTCTACCCGCAGAAGACCGGCGAGTACATCGCGACCTGCGCCGAGTACTGCGGCATGATGCACTCGAAGATGTTCGGCAAGGTCGTCGTCGTTCCGCCGGCGGAATTCGCCGCGTGGTACGACGCCGAGGCGAAGAAGGTCGCCGACGCGAAGTCGGCGACGCCGGGAGGCTGAGCGATGGCGTTCTCGTGGAAGGCATGGATCTTCACCACCGACCACAAGCGGGTCGGCGTCCTCTACCTGATCGGCGCACTCGCGGCGTTCACGGTCGCCGGGATCATGGCGATGTTGATGCGCTACGAACTGCACAGTCCGGGTCCGGACCTCACGGCGAACCCGAGCGACTACAACGTCTGGCTGTACTTCCACGGCGCGGCGATGATCCTGGGGTTCCAGATTCCGGCGCTGACCGGTTACCTCGCGAACTACTGCGTGCCGCTGATGATCGGCGCGCGCGACGTCGCGTTCCCGCGCCTCAATGCGCTTTCGGTGTGGCTTTTCTTCGCCGGCATCGTGATGGCGCTGCTGACGTTCGTCGTTCCCGACCCGCCCGACCTCATGTGGACCGGCTATCCGCCCTACTCGCTGAAGACCGCCGGCAACACCGCGTTCTACACGTTCACCGTGCTGCTGATCGGCTTCTCCTCGATTCTCGGCGCCGTCAACTTCCTGACCACCGTCACCTACCTGCGGGCTCCGGGCATGGGCTGGAACCAGCTCAACATGTACGTGTGGTCGATCGTCGCGGCGTTCATCATCCAGCTGATCTTCGTTCCGGTGCTCGGCGTCGCGGTGACGATGCTCGCGTTCGACAAGTATCTGGGAACGCATTTCTTCAATCCGGCGAACGGCGGCGACGTGCTCATCTACCAGAACCTGTTCTGGTTCTACTCGCATCCGGCCGTGTACGTGATCCTGCTGCCGTTCATCGGCATCACGTTCGACATCATCGCCTCGTTCGCGCGCAACCGCGTGTTCAACTACAAGGCCGCCGTGTACGGCGGCATCGGCGGCGTGCTGCTGTTGTCGGGCGAGGTCTGGGTGCATCATCTCTACACGGCCGGCATGCCCGACTGGTTGCGCCTGGGACAGATGGTCACGACGCTCCTCATCTCGGTGCCGGTCGGACTCCTGATGATCAGTCTGCTCGGTACGCTGTACCGGGGCTCCATCAGCTTCCGCACGCCGATGCTCTACGCGCTGGCGGTGAATTTCACGTTCCTGATCGGCGGGCTCACCGGGATTCCGCTGGCGATGGCCTCGCTCGACCTCAACCTCTCCGACACCTATTTCATCCCGGGCCATTTCCATTACGTGATGGCGGTGTCCGGGACCTTCGCGATCTTCGCGTCGATCTACTACCTGTTCCCCAAGATGACCGGGCGCATGTACAACGAAGCGCTGGGCTGGATCGGGTTCCTGTTCACCTTCGCGGGGATCAACCTGGTGTTCTTTCCGATGATGATCGCCGGCCTGTACGGCATGCCGCGGCGCTACTTCGACTTCGAGCAGTTCCCGCAGGTCGCCGGGCTGCAGGCGTTCATGTCGGGGGGCGCGGTCGTGATCCTGATCGGATCGGTGGTCGTGCTCTGGAGCTGGATCGACGGGTTGCTGCGTGGTCCGAAGGCCGGTGACAATCCCTGGGGCTCGCGCTCGCTCGAGTGGACGACGCCTTCGCCGCCGCCGCCGGGCAATTTTCCGACGCCGCCCCGGATCGGACCCGACTGGAGTCCGTACGGATACGGGCGCAAGTAGCGACGGGTCGCCGGCGCGGGGCGCCGGCCGTGCACCGCCCGCGCACCTGCAATCCGCGTCAATCGCCGGGGCGGGAGCTGACGCCCGGTCTTCGGCTCGCGCGCAGCACGTGGACGCCCGAAACGACCAGGAGCGCGAGGCCGCACCACGCGAGCGGGTTCGGCACGTCCCCCCAGACGAGGTAGCCGACGACGACCGCGAACAGCAGTTGCGAGTAGCGGAACGGGCCCACCACCGAGAGGTCGCCGCGCCGCGTGCTGCGCACGATCATCACGTAGGCCCCCGCGAGGCAGATCGCCGCGGCTGCCAGCATCGCGAGATCGCGCGCGCCGATCGGCCGCCAGCCCTCGAACGCCGACAGCACGAGCGCGAGCAGCGTCACCGCGAGCGCCGTCGACAGCGTGATGACGATCGAGGGTACCGCATCGCGCACGCGCCGCGTGATGAGGTCGCGCACCGCGACGATGCAGGTGGACGCGAAGCACACCGCGGCGTAGGGGTTGAGCGCTCCCGCGTCCGGCTGGACGATCATCAGCACGCCGCCGAAGCCGGCGGCCGTCGCGAGCCACACCGCTGCCGGCACCCGCTCGCCGAGGGTGAATGCCGCGAGCAGCGCGATGACGAGCGGCGCGGAGGAGATGATCGACGTCGCGGTGGCGATCGGCAGGTGGAACAGCGACACGAGGAAGAGGAGCGTCGAGACCGCGTCGAGGCCCGCGCGGACGAGCACCCAGCCGCGCCCGATCTCGCGGATGTGCGAGCGCGCTCCGGTCGCCAGCACGACGGTCAGCACCAGCAGCGAGGCCATCGCGCTGCGGATGAAGATGAGCTGCGCGGCCGGAAGGCTCTGACTGACGACCTTGACCAGCGTGTCGTTGACGACGAAGAAGCCCATCGCCGCGACCATCGCCAGGATGCCGGCGCGGTTCGCGCGAGCACGCGTGTCGTGATCGCTCACGGGCGCGACGTTACCACGCGGCCATCGGCCATCAGGTGCGCAGGCGCCGGCCTTCCGGATCGTAGATCGGCCGCAGGTGCATGCGGCCGCGCACCGTGGCGTCGGACCACGCCACGTCCACCTCGCGGCCCGCCGTCGCGTGCGCGCTCGCGACGTACGCGAGCGCGAGCGCCCTGCCCACCGTGTAGCCGCGGTCGGCCGACGTGACGCTTCCGGCCTCCTCGCCGTCGGCGACGATCCGCGCCCCGATCGGCGGCACGGCGTCGAGCGTCGGCAACTCGATCTGCACCAGCCGCCGCGCGGGCCCGGTCATGCGCTGCTCTTCGAGCGCCGCCTTGCCCGCGAAGCACGGCTTGTCGAACTTGACCGTCCACGCGAGGCCGGCCTCGAGCGGCGTGGTCGTCTCGTTCGCGTCGAGCCCGTAGAGCACGTACTTCTTTTCGAGCCGCAGCGTGCGCAGCGCCCCGAGTCCGCAGGGCTCGGCGCCGAGGCTCGCGCCGGCCTCGAACACGCGATCCCAGACGTGCTCGGCGTACTCGACCGGGTAGAAGATCTCGTAGCCGAGTTCACCCGAGTAGCCGGTGCGCGACACGAGGACCTCGGGCACGTCCGCCACCCGCGCGAAGGTGAACGCGTAGTACGGCAGCGCCGGCGTGGACAGGTCGGCGTCGGTCAGCGCCGCGAGCAGCGCGCGCGACTGCGGGCCCTGGATCGACAGGTAGGCGTTGCGGTAGCCGAGGTTGGTGACCACGACCGCGTGACCCGCGCGCGCGGCGTCGAGCGTGGCGAGCACCGCGTCGACGCGCGAGGGCGTGGGAAAGAGCCAGTAGCGGTCCGGCGCGAGGCGAAAGCAGGTGAGGTCGTCGATCATGCCGCCGGCTTCGGCGCACAGCGACGTGTAGAGCGCGCGATGCACCGGCAGCCCCGCCGCGTCGGCGACGACCACCGTCTGCAGGAACGACGCGGCGTCCGTCCCGGCGACCTCGACCGCGACCTGGTAGTAGACGTCGAACACGCCCACGGCCTCGCGGGTCGCGCGGTGCTCGCGCTCGGTCGAGGTGAAGCTCATCGGCGAGGGAAACCCCAGCCGGTCGACGAAGGTCGCGCCCGCCGCGACGAACTTGTGGTGGTAGGGCGAACGCTTGATGAGGTTCATCGATGCCATCCCGTGAAGAGCTGCGGACCGCGCCGTTCGAGCTGTCCGCCGATGATCGCGCGCTGGATCTCGGAAGTGCCTTCCCAGATGCGGTCGACGCGCACGTCGCGGCTCAGGCGCTCGACCGCGTTCTCGCGCATGTAACCGCGACCGCCGAAGATCTGCACCGCCTTGTCGAGCACGCGGCCGGCCATCTCGGAGGCGTGGAGCTTGATCACGCTGGCGTGCGCGTGCGCGACCTTGCGGTCGATCTTCTGGTCGATCTGCCACGCGACCCGGTAGATCATGCTCTTCGCCGCCATGATCTCGACCGACATGTCGGCCAGCATGAACTCGATCGCCTGGTGGCGCCGGATCGGGACGCCGAACTGTACGCGTTTCGACGCCCAGGCGTTGGCGAGCTCGAACGCGCGGATCGACGCGCCGAGACAGTTGGCGGCGATCTGCAGCCGCGCCTCGACGAACCAGTCCTTGGTGAGTTCGAGGCCCTGGCCGACGCCGCCCAGCACGCGGTCCTCACCGACCGCGACCTCGTCGAACACGAGTTCGCGGTGCCCGAACACGTAGGTGTGGGTGAACTTCGGCTCGCGCTTGACGGTGATGCCCGCGGCGTCGCTGTCCACGAGGAAGAGCGTGGGCCGCGCCGGGTCGCCGTCGACGAGCGCGTGCACGATGATGAAGTCGGCGGCGTCCGCGCTGGTGACGAACCACTTCTCGCCGGAGATGAGATAGCCGTCGCCGCGGCGGACGGCGGAAGTGCGGATGAGCCCGGTGTCGGATCCCGCATCCGGTTCGGTCACGGCGACGCACGCGCGCCGCCGGCCGAGGCAGCTCGGCGTCAGGTAGTCGCGGATCTGCGCGGGGGTCCCGTGTCTGAGCGGCACGGCCGGATGCCAGACGACCGCCCACAGCGCGCCGGTCGCCTTGCCGAGTTCCTCGTTGACGAGCGTCTGCTGCAACTGGGTCAAGCCCTGCCCGCCGACCTCGCGCGCGTGGTTGATGGCGTTGAATCCATGCTCGACGACGGCGTCGCGCAATCGGTCCTTCGTCGTCTGCGGCAGCGCGCCGTCGAGTTCCAGCGCGAGTTCGTGCGGGAACAGCACGGTCTCGGCGAACGTCCTGGCGCGCGCCTGCCAGGCGAGGTCTTCGGCGGGGAGCGTGAGATCCATGCGGGCCGGTCAGGAGCGAGGTACGACGAGGGCATCGACGGCGGCGAGGTCGCGGCCGCAGACGAGCGGATTGACGTCGATCTCGGCCACGACGTCGGCGAGGTCGTGGGCGAGCATCGAGAAGCGGCTGACAGCCAGCGCGAGACGGCCGACGTCGACCGCCGGCGCGCCGCGATGCCCGTCGAGCAGGCGCCGGATCGCGAGACCGTCGAGCATCCGGGTGGCGGCGGCGACGCCGAACGGCGCCAGCGCGGCGCGCCGGTCGCGCAAGAGTTCGACCAGCACACCGCCGGCGCCCACGGTCACCACCGGCCCGAACTGCGGGTCGCGGATCATCCCGAGGGCGATCTCGACACCGGGCGGCAGCATCGCCGCGACGATCGCGCGTGGTCCGAGCCGCGCGGCGAGATCGCGCCACGCGCGCCGCAGCGCGTCCTCGCCGGCCAGCGCGAGATGGACGCCGTGCGCCTCGGTCTTGTGCAGCACCCCCTGCATCGCGGTCTTGAGCGCCACCGGATAGCCGATGCGCGCCGCGGCGGCCGCGGCGGCGTCCTCGGCGTCCACGACTTCGTGCGCGGCCACCGGCACGCCGTACGCCGCGAGAATCGCGAGACCCGAGGCTTCGTCCAATCCGCCGGCGGCGATGCGCTCTCGCGCCGCGCGGCGGGTGTCCGCCGTACCCGCGTCGGGGAGCGGATCGGATGGCCGCGCGCGAAAGTCGCGCAACGCGAGCGCGCCGCGAATCGCCGCGAGCGCGTTGGCCGTGCCGTCGAGCACCGGAACGCCGGCCTGCGTGAGCCGCATCGCCACGTCGTCGTGTCGCAGTTGCGTGTAGTTGGTGACGAACGCGACCGGCTTCTCCGTGGTCGCGGCGGCGGCCGCGGCCGCGCGCGCGAAGCCGTCGCTCAGGTAGTAGCGGTCGCGGATGTCGTTGACGAACACGCCGAGCGCGGCGCCCTCGTCGGCGACGAGGTCGCGAAAGCATGCCTCGAACGACGCGCTGAAATCGGCTCCGGTGCCCCAGGCGTCGAGCGGGTTGGTGGCGACGAGTCCCGGGTCGAGCCGCGCCGCGATCGCCTGCCGCGTCGTCTCCGCGAGCGGGGCGAACGTCACGCCCGCCCGATCGGCCAGATCGATGAACATCTCGCACTCGCCGCCGGAGTCATGGATCGACACCAGCGCCCCGGGAGCCGCGCGCCGCCCGGTCGAGAGGAGCAGCAGCGTGCAGGCGAGTTCGTCGAGCGTCTCGACGCGCACGACGCCGTGGCGGTCGAACAGCGCTTCGTAGGCGAGGTCGCTCCCCGCCATCGCGCCGGTGTGGGTGAGCGCGGCGGCGGCGGCCTTCGCCGTTCGCCCGAGCTTCAGCGCGACGACCGGCACGCCGCGCTCCGCCGCCTTCGCGAGCGCGGCCGAGAATCCCGCCGGGTCGCGCGCGGTCTCGAGGAAGAGGCCGATCACCTTGACTTCCGGGCGTTCGAGCGCGTAGTCGATGTAGTCGGCGACGGTGGTCGTCAGCTCCGAGCCCGGCGAGATCGTGAGCGCGAACGCGAGCCGCGGATCGTTGTGCGCGAGCGCGCCGAACACGCTGCCGGAATGCGCGATCAGCGCGATGGCGCCGGGCCGCGGTTCGCGCGGGCTCGGGAAGCCGCAGATCCAGACCCGGTCGAGGTCGTTGTAGAACCCCATGCAGTTGCCGCCGCAGATCGGCAGATTGGCCGCGCGCGCCATCGCCGCGAGCCGTTCGGCGAGCGGCGGCGCGCGATCGCCGGCGAGGTAGCCGGAGGCGAAGATCACCGCCGAACGCGCGCCGACCGCGATCGTTTCGCGCAGCGTGTCCTCGAGGCGGTCGTTGCGCACCGACAGCACCGCGAGGTCGGGCGCGGAGGGCAGGTCGCTCAACGCCGGCACGCAGCGCATGCCTTCGATGGCGTCGTAGCCGGGGTTGACCGCGTGCGCCGTGCCGCGGAACCCGCCGCGCGCGAGCATCCGCACCATGTCGTGCCCGGGCGTGTTCGCCCGCTGGCTGGCCCCGACCAGTGCGATCGAGCGCGGGGCCAGCAGCGGTGCGAGGGCGTGCTGCGGCATCGGTCAGCCGAGCATGAACCGGTTCCACTCGTCTTCGTACTTCGCCGAGTACCGCGCCGCTTCCGACTCGTTGATGATCAGCATCTGGCGCGCGTTCTGCGGCGAGGTGACGAGGATCCTCTGCTGCTCGGGCGTGGCCCGTGCCGCCGCGGACCCGAGCGAGGGGCCGTAGGTCCCCACCTCGAGCAGGCGCAGCTGCGCTTCCTCGGAGACGGCGTAGTTGATCGCCTCCATCGCGATCTTCGCGTGCGGCGAGCCCTTGAGCACCACCCACGCATTGCCCCAGGCGATGCCGTCGGAAAAGGTCATCGTGACCGGCGCGTTCTCCTTCATCACGGCGAGGATGCGTCCGTTCCAGGCCGACGACAGCGCGAGTTCGCCGCTCGAAAGCAGTTGCGGCGGCTGCGCGCCCGCGGTCCACCACACCTTCACGTGCGGCTTGATCTCGCGCAGCTTCTCGAACACGAGCTTGATCTTGTCGTCGGTGACCGGATAGATCCGGTCGCGCGGCGTGCCGGCCGCGAGCAGCGCCGCTTCGTAGTTGTAGTAGAGCTGCTTGTACAGGCCGCGCGGGCCGGGGAACGCCTTGACGTCCCAGAACTCCTTCCACGACGACGGCCCCTTGTTGGCCGGGAACGCCTTGGTGTTCCAGGCCACCACCGTGGCCCCGGTCGAGGTGAAGATCCCGCGGCTCGTGACCCAGCCCGGATCGAGCGCCTTCGCATTGGGGATGAGGCTCATGTCGAGCGTTTCGAGCACGTCCTTGCCCTGGTCGATGAAACGACCGCCGACGTTCACCAGGTCCCACTCCGGCGCGCCCGCCTGGACCATCGCCTTGATCTTCGCGTAGTTGGTCGGCGACGCGAACGCGATGTCGATCTTCTTCAGCTTCGCGAACGGCTCGAGCAACGCCGTCTTCTCGAGATCCGAGAGCGCGCCGCCCCACGAACAGAACGTGAGCGGCCGCCCCTGGGCGCGCGCGACGCCGGCCGGGAGGCCGAGCGTCCCGCTCGCGAGCGACGCGGCACCGAGCGACAGCAGCAACCGTCTTTTCCTCTGCATGGCTTCCTCCTGGCTCAACTTTCGAACGACGCATTCGGCAGGATCGAGACCGCGCCCGCATCCCAGCCGACCTCCACGGTGTCGCCGCCGGCCCACTCGCCGGCGAGTCGACGCGACCACAATTCGTGCCCGCTCGCGAGCGCGAGGCGCACCGCGACGAGTTCCCCCAGGTACACGCGCTCGACGATGCGCGCCGGCAGGCCGCCGGCCTCTGCGCGCACCGCTTCCGGCCGCAGCAGCGCCGACGCCGGACCGCCGATCCGCAGGCCCTCCGCCGCACGGCCCTTGAGCGGTGCGGCGAGGCGCTCGACCGAGAGCGCCGCGCGCCCGCCCGCGAGTGCGGCGACGCTGCCTTCGAGCAGGTTCGACTCGCCGACGAAGCGCGCGATGAACGTGTCGACCGGACGCTCGTAGAGCTCCACGCTCGTGCCGACCTGCACGATGCGCCCGGCGCGCATCACCGCGATCCGGTCGGACATGACGAGCGCCTCCTCCTGGTCGTGCGTCACGTAGATCGTCGTGCGCGGCTTCGCGGCGTGCATGCGGCGGATCTCGAGCTGCACCTCCTTGCGGAGCTGGCGGTCGAGCGCGCCGAGCGGCTCGTCCATCAGCAGGATGTCCGGCTGGATCACGATCGCGCGGGCGAGCGCGACACGCTGCTGCTGGCCGCCGGAGAGTTCCCGGATCGCGCGTCCGCCGTAGCCGTCGAGCCGCGTCATGTGCAGCGCCTCGTCGACGCGCCGCGCGATCTCCGGCTTCGGCAGGCGGCGCACCGTGAGGCCGTAGGCCACGTTCTGCGCCACGCTCATGTGCGGGAACAGCGCGTAGTTCTGGAACACCATTCCCATGTTGCGCCGGCGGGGCGGCAGTCCGGTCACGTCGCGCCCGCCGACGAGGAGGCGTCCGCCGCTCGGGGCGAGGTAGCCGGCGCAGATGTTGAGGAGCGTCGTCTTGCCCGACCCCGAGGGTCCGAGCAGCGTCAGGAACTCGCCGGCCCGGATCTCGAGGTCGGTCGGGTGCAGCGCCTGCACCGCGCCGAACGCCTTGCTGACGCCCGAGAAGCGCACCTCGCTCACGCGCGGCTCCTTCGACCGACGAGTCGGCTCGTCGCCGCCGCGAGGAGCGCGAGCGCGAGCATCACGGTCGCGCCGACCGCCACCACCGGCGTGTACTCGACGCGGATCTCCTCCCAGATGCGCACCGGCAGCGTCTTGACCGTCGGACCGGCGAGGAAGATCGACAGCACCACCTCGTCGAACGAGGTGACGAACGCGAACACCGCGCCGCCGACGACGCCGGGCAGGATGAGCGGCAGCGTCACCGTGCGAAAGACGTGGAAATCGTCCGCGCCGAGGCCCGCCGCGGCCATCGTCAGCCGCCGATCGAGGGAGGAGAGCGACACGCCGACGTTCAGCACGACGAACGGCAGCGCGAGCATCGAGTGCGCGAGGACGAGCCCGGTCACCGTCGACACGAGCCCGGTGGCGCGCGCCATGCTGTAGAGCGCGACCGCGAGCACGATCGCCGGCGTGACCACCGGCCCGAGGAAGAGTCCGGTCAGCAGCGCCTGCGCGCGCGCCGTAGAGCGCGCGATGCCCATCGCCGCCGCGGTGCCGAAGACGACCGAGACGGACGTCGTCAGCAGGGCGACCTGGAGGCTCGTCACCAGCGTCACCCGCCACGAGGCGTCGCGGAAGAACGCGTCCCACCAGCGCAGCGACCACGCCTCGGGCGGCAGGCGGATGAAGCTCTGCGCGCTGAACGCCGCCGGGACGATCGCGATGATCGGCAGCACGACGAACGCCACCACCAGCGCGACGAACCCGTTGAGCGCGAGCCGGCCGCTCATCGGTGGACCCGGGCGAGGTTGCTGACACGGATGAACCGGCTCGCCACCGCGACGATCGCGAGCGCGGCGACGAGCAGCACCACCGACGCGGCGGCGGCGAGCGGCCAGTCGAGACGGTCGCTCACGAAGCTGTCGATCAGCATCGACAGCGTCATGCTCGACGCGCCGCCCAGGAGCGCCGGGGTGACGAAGAAGCCGAGCGACAGCAGGAACGTGAACGTCGCGGCGGTCGCGACGCCGCGCGACGACAGCGGCAGCAGCACGCGCAGGAAGGTCGTGACCGCCGACGCGCCGAGACCCTCGCTCGCCCGCAGCAGCGAGGGGTCGACGCGCGCGAGCGCCGCGTAGATCGGCAGCACCGAGTAGGGCAGCAGCACGTGCACCATGCCGATCAGCACGCCGGTCTGGTTGAACAGCAGCGAGAGCGGCGCGTCGATGAGCCCGCTTCCGACCAGGAGCCGGTTGACCGGGCCGTTGCGCTCGAGGACCAGCATCCACGAGAAGGTGCGCACCAGCACGCTGATCCACAGCGGCAGGAGCACGCAGGCGAACACGAGGGTCCGCCAGCCGCCCTGAAGGCGGGTGAGCGCGAAGGCGATCGGAAAGGCGATCAGGAGCGCGATCAACGTGACCGTGAAGGCGATCACGAGCGTGTTGGCGAACACCTGCCGGTAGATGTCGTCGCCGAGGACGTGCGCGTAGGCGTCGAGCGGCCCCGCCGGCGCCGAGAAGCTCAGTCCGACGAGTCGCACGAGCGGCACGATGAACGCGAGCAGGCCGACCAGCGCGGCGGGCAGAAGCAGCGCGACGGTCCCGAGCCTGCCGCCGGTGGGCGTCATCGCACGCGGTCCTTCAGGATCTCGCGCGCCGCGTTGTGGCCGGCCACGCCGCCCACCCCGCCGCCCGGATGCGCCGACGAGCCGCACTGGTAGAGACCGCGGATCGGGCTCCGGTAGTCGGCGTAGTGCGGCGCCGGGCGCGCGAAGAACAACTGGTCGACCTGCAGTTCGCCGTGGAAGATGTGGCCGTGCGGCGAGCCGATGATCGCCTCGATGTCGGGCGGGGTCAGCACCTGCATGCCGATGATGCCGTCCGAGAATCCCGGCGCGTGTTCATCGACGATGCGCAGCACGTTCTTCGCGAACGCCTCCTTGCGCGAGGGCCAGTCGCCGTCGCGCAGCGTGTGGGGCGCGTGCCCGCCGAAGAGATGCACGACGTGCTTGCCCGGCGGGCTCACCGTGTCGTCGACGTAGCTCGGCGTGACCACGGTGACGAACGGATCGCGCGACCAGTCGCCCGCCCGGGCGTCCTGGTAGGCCTGCTCCAGGTAGTCGATCGTCGGGCCGATGTGGGTGTAGGTCGGGTAGGCGAAGCCGCAGGCCGCGGGGTCGAACGACGTGAACGAGGGCAGGCGCTCGCAGGCGATGTTGAGCTTGAACGCGGTCGAGTAGGTGCGATAGGTCTCGATGTCGCGCACGAACTCGGCGGGGAGCGCGGTGCGCGGCAGGAACTTCAGGAACGTGAGCTTCGCCGACACGTTGCTCGCGACGATCGGCGCGTGGAGGCGGCTGCCGTCGGAGAGCGTCACGCCGGTGACCTTGCCGTCGGCGGTGTCGATGCCGATGACCTCCGCGTCGGTCCGGATCTCGAGCCCCTTCGTGCGGCCGTAGGACGCGATCGCCTGCGTGATCGTGCCCATGCCGCCGCGGATGAAGCCCCAGCCGCCCGCGCCCGCGTGCTCGCCCATCAGGTGGTGCGAGACGACGTAGGCCGAGCCCGGGCTTCGCGGCCCGACGAAGGTGCCGATGCCGCAGTAGTAGGCGAGCACCGCCTTGACGACCGGGCTCTCGAACCACTCCGACAGGTAGTCGTCGGCGCTCATCGTGAACAGATCGATGAGCCGGAAGAGCTTGCCGCGCACGCGCCGGTACTTCCACAGGAACGACGCGGTTTGCCTGAACGCCTTCCAGTCGCGGCACGAGGGGTCGGGCGGCGTGTCCAGCAGGACCTTGCGCAGGATCACCACCGATTCCATCAGGTAGCGGTCGAACGCCGGATAGACGGCCGCGTCCTTCGCCGAGAAGCGCGCGAAGCTCTTCTGCGTCTTCTCGACCGAGTCGCTGAACACGATGTGGTCGCCGCCGGGCAGCGGACCGAACATGTCGGTCGCCGGCAGGACCTCGAAGCCGTGGTTGCGGAGGTCGAAGTCCGCGATCACCTTCGGGTGCAGCAGGCTCATCAGGTAGCTGAACACGCTGAACCTGAAGCCGGGAACGATCTCTTCGCTCACCGCGGCGCCGCCGATCACGTGGCGGCGTTCGAGCACGACGGTGCGGAGCCCCGCGCGCGCGAGATAGCTGCCGCACACCAGTCCGTTGTGGCCGCCACCGAGGACGATGGCGTCGTAGCGGTCGGACATACCCACGCTCCCCCGGTTGCACGCCGAAGCCAGCGCAAACTATACTGGGGCCGGTTTTTCGTCAATATAAATTCCAGCCACTTTTTTTAACTGGACAAAATGTCGACCGTTGCCGCGCCGCACCATGCGCCACGCCCCCGCGCGAAGGCCTCGCGCCGCCCCGCGCCGGCCGCCCCCGACCCGGTCCGCCACCTCGGCCGCGAGATCCGGGGCCTGCGCAAGGCGCGCGGCTACACGCTGGCGGTGCTGGCCGGCAAGACCGAGCTGTCGGTCGGCTACCTGAGCCTGCTCGAGCGCGACCTCGCGACGCCGTCGATCAACGCGCTGCACGCGATCAGCCGCGCGCTCGGCGTGACGATCAGCTGGTTCTTCGATGCGGGTGAAATCCCCCCGGGGGAGCGCGACTACGTGGTCCGGCGCAACCGCCGGCGCAGGCTGGACTTCTCCGCGGGGATCGTCGACGAACTGCTGAGTCCCACGCTCGAAGGCCAGCTCGAACTCCTGGCGAGCCGGTTTCCGCCCGGCGCGTCGTCCGGCGCGGCGCCGTACGCGCACAACGGCGAGGAGGCCGGCGTCGTGATCCGCGGCAAGCTCGAACTGTGGGTCGACGGCAAGGTGTTCCTGCTCGAAGCCGGCGACAGCTTCGGCTTCCCGAGCACGCTCGAGCACCGCTACCGCAATCCCGACGCCGAGGAAGCGGAAGTGATCTGGGCGATCACGCCGCCGAGCTACTGATCGCACGCCATGGCGTCCCTGCGCGAGGCGCGCGAGGCGAACGTCTGGGAGGAGACCGCGGTCGCCGCGCCCGCGGTCCCGGGGCTCGACGGCGAGGTTCGCGCGGACGTGCTCATCGTCGGCGCGGGCTACCTCGGGCTGTCGGCGGCGCTGCACCTCGCGCAGGCCGGTGTCGACACCGTCGTGCTCGACGCCCACGAGCCGGGCTTCGGCGCGTCCGGCCGCAACGGCGGTCAGGTCATCCCGGGCCTCAAGCACGATCCCGCCGAACTCGAGGCGATGTTCGGCCCGGAGCGGGGCGAGCGCCTCTGGCGCTTCGCCGGCGCGACCGCCGACGTGGTCTTCGACCTGGTCGCGCGCCACGGGCTGCGCTGCGGCGCGCGCCGCGTCCCATGGATCCAGGGCATCCATTCGGAGCCTGCCGCACTGCGCGCGCGGCGACGCGTCGACGACTGGCAGCGGTGCGGTGCGAGGGTCGAGTATCTCGACCGTGCGCGGACCGCGGCGATCGCCGGCACCGATCTCTACCTCGGCGCGTTCGTCGACCACCGCGCGGGCGCGCTGCAGCCGCTCTCCTACGCGCGCGAACTCGCGCGTGTCGCGCTCGCCGCCGGGGCGAAGCTGTACCGCGGCGCGCGGGTGATCGAACTCGCGCGCGACGGCGGGAGCTGGCGCGCGGCCACCGCCTCGGGCGCGCGCGTGCGCGCGACGACCGCGATCGTCGCCACCAACGCGTACTCCGACGGCCTCGTGCCCGGGCTCGCGCGCTCGATCGTCTCGCTCAACTCGCTGCAGATCGCGACCGCGCCGCTTCCGGCCGCGCTGCGCGCGAGGTTCCTGCCGAACGGCGAGACGCTCGCCGACACCCGGCGCGTGATCCGCTACTGGCGGCTCGACGACGACGGGCGGCTGCTGATGGGCGGACGCGGGCCCTACCGCGACACGCGCGATGCGAGCGACTGGGAGCACCTCGCCGCCCACGTCCGGCGCCACTTCCCCGCGCTGGCGGACCTGCCGATCACCCACCGCTGGGGCGGACGCGTCGCGGTGCACGTCGACTACCTGCCGCGGCTGCATCGGCCGCGCCCCGACCTGCTCGCGGCGATCGGCTGCCAGGGCCGCGGCGTCGCGTGGCAGACCGCGATGGGCGGCGAACTCGCGAAGCTCGCGCTCGATCCGGACTACGACGCCGTGCTTCCGGTCACGCCGGTGCGGCCGATTCCGTTCCACCCGCTGAAGGCAGCGGGCGTCGCCTCGGCGATCGCGCTGTGGCGCGCGCTCGACCGCCTCGGCGTGTCCTGACGATCATTGGCGTGGAGCCGCAGACCATGAGCTACGACACGATCGAGGTGGAGATCGCGGAACGCATCGCCGTCCTCACGTTCAACCGTCCGAAGGTGCTGAACGCGTTCGACGTCGTGCTGGTGCGGGAGACCCGGGCCGCGCTCGACGAACTCTGCGCGAACGACGCGGTGTCGGCGATCGTGGTCCGCGGCGCGGGCCGCGCGTTCTCGGCCGGCTTCGACCTCAAGGCGGGCGCGGCCACCGCGGGCCAGCGCGGGCTCGCGCAGTGGCGCGAGGTGCTCGAGGCCGACTTCGACTTCATCATGGCGTTCTGGCACGCGCCGAAGCCGACGATCGCCGCGGTGCACGGCTACTGCATCGGCGGCGCGTTCGAACTCGCGCTCGCCTGCGACGTGACGGTCGCCGCGCAGTCGACGAAGTTCGGCTCGCCCGAAGTGAAGTTCGGATCGGGGGCGGTCGCGCTGCTGCTGCCGTGGGTCGCGGGACCCAAGGCCGCCAAGGAACTGCTCCTGACCGGCGACGACCGGATCACGGCGGAGCGCGCGCTCGCGCTCGGGATCGTCAACCAGGTCGTGCCCGACGGCGAGGAGTTCGAGCGCGCGCGCGCGCTCGCGCGGTCGATGGCCGCGGCGGCGCCGGAAGCCGTGCGCCTGTCCAAGCTCGCGATCAACCGCAGCTACGACGCCATGGGCCTGCGCGAGGCGCTCGCTTCCGCGCTCGAACTCGACATCTACATCGAGGCGGCCGGCGGCGCGGAGCGCGCCGAGTTCGACCGCATCCGGCGCGAGGAGGGCTTGAACGCGGCGCTCGCGTGGCGCGACCGGAAGCGCTAGGAGCGCGGGCGGGTCAATGGGGTCAGACTCGATTGAACCCGGTCCGGGCACCCATACATTCGCGGAGCCGCAACTGCATCGGTTCCGAAGCGGCGACGCTCGCCTTCATTCGAGCCGGACCCCTCTGACCGCCGATCTGCCGATGGGACATGCGCGGAGCGGGGCTGTCCCCTCAGGCAGCCCCCCAGATTGGTGGCCGCTTTCGCGAAGAAGCCCGCAGGATGCGGGCTCCGAGGCGCAGAATTGGGTTGGTGGAGACGAGGAGGATCGAACTCCCGACCTTCGCATTGCGAACGCGACGCTCTCCCAGCTGAGCTACGTCCCCACGTGAGCCCTCCATTATAGCGGTGATGGGGAGCGCCGGCAAACGGCGCGGAACCGCCCGGGGGCATCGGAGCGCGGTTCGGCTCGGCGGTTCGAATCGTTGGTCCGGGCATCTCGCGCCGGCCGGCCCGCCGGTCGATTCGCGCAACCGCCGCAGCGGGAGTTCCGGGTCCCGCGTTCGGGGCGGGCTCGACCGCCACGCCTTGCGCTTTGGCGTGTCCGCCTGGGGGCGATCAGCGTGATGGGGCGGTCCCCGGCAGGATGACGTCCGGCCCGACGTCGGAGAGCCGCGTCTTGCCGCAGAACGCCATCGTGAGGTCGAGTTCGTTGCGGATCAACTCGAGCGCCTTGGTCACGCCGGCCTCGCCCATCGCGCCGAGCGCGTAAACGATCGCGCGCCCGAGGTACACGCCGCGCGCGCCGAGCGCCCAGGCCTTGAACACGTCCTGTCCCGAGCGGACGCCGCCGTCCATGTGCACCTCGATCTTCGAGCCGACCGCGTCGACGACCGCGGGCAGCGCGCGGATCGACGATTCCGCGCCGTCGAGCTGGCGCCCGCCGTGGTTGCTGACGATGAGCGCATCCGCACCGGTGTCGACCGCGATGCGCGCGTCCTCGACGTCCTGGATGCCCTTCAGGATCAGCTTGCCGCCCCAGCGGCGCTTGATCCACTCGACGTCGCTCCAGTTCAAACGCGGGTCGAACTGGCGCGCGGTCCACTCGGAGAGCGAGCTCATGTCGTTCACGCCCTCGACGTGGCCGACGATGTTGCGGAACGCGCGGCGCTTCGTGCCGGCCATCTGCATGCACCAGCCGAGCTTGGTCGCGAGATTCGCGAGGTTGCGCAACGTCGGCTTGGGCGGGATCGACAGACCGTTCTTGAGATCCTTGTGGCGCTGCCCGAGGATCTGCAGGTCGAGCGTCAGCACCAGCGCGCCGCAGCCGGCGGCCTTCGCGCGGTCGATGAGCCGCTCGGTGAAGCCGCGGTCGCGCATCACGTAGAGCTGGAACCAGAACGGCGAGCCCACCTCCTGCGCGACGTCCTCGATCGAGCAGATGCTCATCGTCGAGAGCGTGAACGGGATGCCGAACTTCTGCGCCGCGCGCGCGGCGAGGATCTCGCCGTCCGCGTGCTGCATGCCGGTCGAGCCCACCGGCGCGATCGCGACCGGCATCGCGACATCGACGCCGATCATCTTCGCGGCGACCGAGCGCTTGTCGATGTCGACCGCGACGCGCTGCCGCAGCCGGATCGGACGGAAGTCCGACTCGTTCGCGAAGTAGGTGCTCTCGGTCCACGAGCCGGTGTCGGCGTAGTCGTAGAACATGCGCGGCACGCGCTTTTTGGCGAGGACGCGCAGGTCCTCGATGCAGGTGATGACGGCCATCGTGACTCCCTCCCGAAGTGCGCATTATGCCCCTGCTAGACTCGGCGTTCCGACCCGGAGCCCCGCCATGACCAAGCACGCCGTCCAGAGCCCCGACGCCCCCGCCGCCATCGGCCCCTATTCGCAGGCTATCCGCAGCGGCCACACGCTGTGGATGTCCGGCCAGATCCCGCTCGACCCCACGACGATGCAGATCGTCGAGGGCGGAATCGAGGCGCAGGCGAAGCGCGTGTTCGACAACATGCGCGCGGTGCTCGCGGCCTCGGGCGGTGCTCTCGACGACATCGTGAAGCTCTCGATCCTCCTCACCGACTTGGGCGACTTCGCGAAGGTCAACGAGATCATGGGCGCGTGCTTCCGGGAGCCGTATCCGGCACGCTCGACCTACCAGGTCGCGGCGCTGCCGCGCGGCGCGCGCATCGAGGTCGAGGCGATCGCGGTGCTGGAGCCCGCGGGCGCATCGACATCGGCGGACGCCGGCTGGCGCGGGACCTTCGACCAGACGAAGGGGCAGTAGCCCGGGGCTACGGGCGGTCCGGAACCGGACTGATCCGGGCCGCGCGCGCGGCCCACATCGGCGAGCGCTGCCTCAGCCGCTCGTAGTCCGGGTCCCCTGCCAGCCAGTCGAGCGCGCGGTCCATCGACACGAACGGCAGCCCCAGGTCGCGGCGGTCGAGCGCCTCGGCGATCAGACGCAGCGTGGTCTCGCGGTCGCGGCGAATCGCCGCGGGCATCGCGCGATGCGCCGGCGAGAGCCATGGAGATTGCTTGGCGCACTCGCGTTCGCACGCCAGCGCGCGATCGTGCTCGCCGCGCGCGGCGTGAATGCAGGCCTGCCAGACGACGAGGCGCGGCTGGCCGGGCGCCTGCGCGAGCGCCTCGCCGATCATCGCCTGCGCGTCGTCGAGACGTCCGGCGGCGAGGGCGTTCATGCCCCGCCCGGCGACGGTCCAAAGGCTCGTGTCCCCCGACGCGCGGCACAGCAGCCACGCCTCGTCCGCATCCTCGTATCGGCGTTGGAGGTACAGGCACGCCGCGCGGGCGATGTGCACTGACGACGACAGCGGATCATGCGCGCGCGCGAGGTTCAACTGGACGAGCGACTCGTCGAACCGGCCGGCGTAGGTCAGCAGTTCCGCGTAGTTGAGGCGCGTCGACGTGTCGCTCGGCAACGAGCGCAACGCCCGTTCGAAGAGATCCCGTGCGGCGTCGAAATCGCCGTCGGCCTTGGCGACGAAGATCGCCCGGGTGCGAAGCGCGACCACGTGCTCCGGATCGAGCGCGAGCGCGCGCGTCGCCGCCTCGATCGCGCGCGCCGCGAGCGGTTCCGGATCCCGGTCGCAGAACGAGAGCCGGCTGTAGAGCGCGGCGGCGAGCGCCGCCCAGGCGTCGGCCGACCGCGGATGCGACGACGCCGTCGTCTCGGCGAGCGCGAGCGCCTCGTCGGTGGCGGGCACGGAGCGCTGCATGAGCATCATCCGCGACCTCAAAAGCGCGGTGCGTGCGGCATCGGGCAGCGCGTCCGCCTGCGCCGCGGCGGGGAGCGCACGCGCACCCCCGGGCAGGGTGTCGAGCACGCGCAGCGCAACCGAGTCGAGCATCCGATCGACGAGACGGTAACGGTCGCCGTCGTTCGCCACGGCGGTCTCGACCCAGCGCACCGCCCCGTCGGACGCGAGCAGTCGCGCCGACAGGCGCAGCGCGTTCTGCGGCTCGCGCGCGAGCGTCGAGTCGAGGAGCCACGGCACGCCGAGTCCCGATCCCAGCGCGCGCGGGTCGTCGGTGGTCGCCTGAGCCCGATCGACCGAGGCACGCGCGACGACGCGCGGCAGTCCGGCATGGGCCAGCCGGTCGGCGAGCTGTTCGGCGAAGCCGTGAGCGATCGGATCGAACGCGTCCTCGCCGGTCAGGTTGCGCGTGCGAAGGACGGCGAGTCCCGCCGGAGCCGCCGACGCACCCGGCAGCGGCACGAACTCAGGAGCGTAGCCTCCGCGCGGCAGCACGATGCGAAGCTTGGGTGGCGCATCGTAGTGCGCATAGTGCGCTTCGAGCCGGTCGCGCAGGCGCCGCACGCTGACGCGGACGATCGGGTCGGTGCGCGGATCGTAGGTCGCGGGATCGCGCCGGAAGACCTCCAGTGCGATCGAAGTCTCACGCAATGCCGTTTCGTCGCCCGCCACCCGCCGCTCGACCAGGTAGCGCAGCAGGCGCGCATGGCTGGGCGCGCGCCGCATCGACTCGCTGTCCATCAGCCGTCCGAGTTCTTCCCGGACGAGATCGGGCGGTGCTGTCGCCGAGGCGGCCATGGGGCACTGTAGCCGACAGGAACCAAGGGGGCGTCGGCCATGTTACCTGTTGTTACGTTCCGCCGGGACAGGCGTTCGGTAGCGTGCTCGCGTTACCTGCCCGACACACCGGATGCCTTCGTTGCTGACGTCGCTGCGCTCGCTGGCCCTCGGTCTCGCGGCCTGCGCACTCGTCGGGGCGACCTCCGCCGCCACGCATTCGGTGGGGGTGCTGCTGGACACCGATGACCAGGGCGCGACCGGATGCCCGGTCGCGACGGCGAACGGCGCGCTGACCGGCATCGAACTCGTCGTCACCGCGCGAATCGTCACGACGGCGACCGGCGCCTACGTCGACCGCGTCGATCGGCAGACCTGCACCGGTGGCTCGCTCGGCGCGCCGGTCGTCGTCGACCCGGGCGACTGGCCGGTCGGCCTCGGCGCGGGAGCCGGCGGCTCGGCCGTCGTCGAGTGGTCGATTCCGAGGTCCCTGCTGCCACCGTCGGGCGTCATGAAGGCAGTGGCGGTTGCAAGCGACGGCGCTGCGGGCGCGGACGCGACACCTTCGTTCCTCGTCACGCTCCGAAACGGATCGAGCAGCGCCGCCGTTGCGGTGCCGCTCGCGCCCTGGACCGCGATTCCGCTGGCGCTCGCGGTCGCGTGGCTGGCCGTCCGGTTCGCGCGCCGTCATCCGGAACGCGCGAGGCTCGCCGGCATCCTGTTCGTGTTCGCGTTCGCCGGGCTCGCGTGGGCCGCCTCCGACGTCGTGCGCGATGGCGCGATCGGCGACTGGGCGGGCGTGCCTCCGGCCGTCGGCGATCCGACCGGCGACGGCGCGCCGAACGCCGACATCGTCGCCGTGTTCGTGCAGGTCGACGACACGTACCTGCACCTGCGCATCGACGCGGATGTTCGGACCGACAACGGGGGCACGGGGAACCTCGCGCCGATCGTGAGCGCGGGGCCGGGCCAGACGATCACGCTGCCGGCCGCCGCGACGCTTTCGGGCAGCGCCACCGACGATGGGCTACCGAGCCCGCCGGGTGCGCTCTCGACCGCGTGGACGCTCGACTCTGGGCCGCCCGGCGCCTTCGCGAGCTTCGCGAACCCGGCCTCGCCGACGTCGTCGGTGTCGTTCAACGCGCCGGGCACCTACGTGCTGCGCCTGACCGCGAACGACAGCGCTCTCTCGGCGAGCGCGACGACGACGGTCACGGTGCAGGACGGCGCGCCGCAGCTCGCCTCGATCGCCGACCGCACGATCGAACTGGGAACGAGGCTGCAGATCGTGCTCGAGGCGAAGGACGGGAACGCCGGCGACGCGCTCGCCTACTCGCTGCCGGCCGCGCCCGCGGGCGCATCGCTCGCGCCGCCGCCGCTCCTCGACTGGACGCCGACGTCCGCGCAACTCGGCACGCATCCGTTCACCGTGCGCGTGACCGACGGAGCGGGCGCGAGCGCGTCGCGCAGCTTCAACGTCACGGTCGTGCACACGAACCGGCCGCCGACGATCGCGCCGCAGACGAACGAAGTCGTGCGCGGCGGCGCGACCTTCGTGCGGCGGATCGTCGCGAGCGATCCCGACCTGGGCGACACGCTGACCTTCTCGCTCGTCGCCGGCCCTCCGGGCATGACGATCTCGGGCAACGAACTGCGCTGGCCGACGGCGGGCGCGAGCGCGGGTGACCGTACGGTCACGGTGCGCGTGCGCGACGTTGCGGGGCTCACCGACCAGACGTCGTTCACCCTGACGCTCCTGCCCGCGGCGGCTCCGGTCGCGGTCGACGACGCCTACGAAGTTCGGGTCGGCGAAACGCTGGTCGTTCCGGCGCCGGGCGTGCTTGCGAACGACCAGAACCCGTCGGGCGGGCCGGTGTCGGCGGTGAAGAAGACCGACCCCGCGCTCGGCACGCTCTCGGCGTTCGACGCGAACGGCGCGTTCACTTTCGTCGCGCCCTCGAGCGTGCCCGCCCCCGCGTTCGGGCTCGCCGAAGCCTGGCGCAACGATGCATCCGGCCAGATCGTCAACACGTTCCCGGTGGTGGGTGACGTCAACGGCGACGGCTATCCGGACCTCGTGCTGTCGAGCCAGTTCGTCGGCCACCGGGCGGTCGACCTGCGCACCGGCGCGACGCTGTGGGACATCGATCGGACCGGCTACGCCGATTGCGGCTTCGGATTCGCGACCACCACCGCACCCGCGCTCGCGGACGTCGACGACGACGGTGTGCCGGAGTACATCGGCAACCTGGGGTCCTGCGAGCGCGACAGCAACATCCTCGCCGCCGGCTACGCGCCGGCCGACCGTATCTTCGCGCTCGACGGACGCACGGGCGCGGTCAAGTGGATGTCCGAGCGCGTCTCGCGGCCGCTCGGCGACGTGCTGGCGCCGGGCGCGCCGCCGTCGACCGAGGATCGCTTCCAGCACGTGTACGCGGGCGCGCAGTACGCGAGCATGCACGTCGCGCGGCTCGCGCCGGGCGCCGCGCCGACGATCCTGTTCCGCCAGACGCTGCGCGCCGACGCCGGCTACTACCAGCCGGTGACCGGCCCCGCGCGCAGCACCGGCTGCCGGGCGCTCACCGGACTCGCGGCCGACGACAACGTCGCCTGCCGCGCGACGATCCTGATGCGCAGCGACGGCACGATCGAGTCGATCCTGACCGCGCCCAATCCGAGCAATCTCTCCCAGGCATCGTGGGACCCGACGCGCGAGCTCGCCCCGTTCACCGTCGACGTCGACGGCGATGGCGCGCCCGAGATCGTGTCGGGCAGCGACGTCTGGAAGAAGGTCGGCGGCGCCTGGACGCTGCTGTGGCAATCGGAGATCGAGCCGATCCAGGCGCTCGCGGCGGACCTCGACGGCGACGGCCGCCCCGAGGTCGTCCACGTCCTCGCGATGGACAAGACCGGCAGCGGCGCGAGCCCGCGCGGGCAATACGGAGGCGACCTCTACAAGTTCAACGGATTGTTGATTCTCGACGGCGCGACCGGCGCCGAGAAGCGCCGCATCCGGCTGCCGACCTACTGGACCTCGTGGCTCACGATCGCCGACCTCGACGGCGACGGCGCGCCCGAGTTCGTCTGGAACACGCAGGGCAGGGTGTACGCGATCGGCGCCGACGGGCGCATCCGCTGGACCTACGCGTTCATCCCCGGCCAGATCGGCATGGGTGCGGCCGCCTACTCCGGGACCGCGAACGCGCAGGTGTACGACCTCGACGGCGACGGCGTGCCGGAAGTCGTCACGAACTCGCACAGCGAGATCGTCGTGCTGAACGGTCGCACCGGCGCCGTGCGCGCGTCGCATCCCTCGTCGGGGCTGCACGGCGGCTATTACACCGGACACGACGTGCAGCTCGTCGACGCCGACGCCGACGGCCACGTCGACATCGTCGCGACCAACGTATCCGGTCCCGACCGGCTGAGCTACCTGATGCTCCGCGGCGCGCCGAACGACTGGCTCCCCGGTCCGGCGATCCATCCGCAGGTCAACTTCGTCAACGGCGACTTCTCGGGCAACGGCCACGCCGAGCTCAACGCCAATGTTCCCGTGCAGATCCGCAACCCGGCGCAGCAGGGAACGGTCGGCGACCCGCGCGAGACCGAGGGCACGAGCTTCACCTACGCGATCGACGACGGCGCCGGCGAGAGCGCGCCTGCGACCGTGTTCGTGAAGATCGCGCCGGCGAACCGGCCGCCGGTGATCACGTCGACGCCGCCGTCCGGCCTGCTGCAGCGCTTCGCCCCGACGCCGCCGGGCGGCCTCGTCACGAACTACTACCAGCCGACCGCGATCGACCCGGATGCGGGCGATACGCTGACCTGGTCGCTCGTCTCGGCGCCGGCGTGGGTGACGATGGAGGCGGGCGGACGCATCCGCTTCGAGCCGACCTGCGGCTCCTACGGCTACCCGTGCGGCTGGGGTTGGACGTTCGTCGTCCTGCGCGTGACCGATTCGCTGGGCGCGTACGCCGAGCAGTCGTTCATGGTGAATCTCACGACGACCGGCGCCGCGGTGCCGAACGTCGTCGGCCTGATGCTCGCGGACGCGAATGCGGCGGTCGTGGCCGCGGCGCTCGACCCGCAGCTGTTGCAGGAGGTGGCCGACGCGTCGCCCGCCGGCACCGTGCTCGCGCAGGATCCGGTGGCCGGCGCGCCGAACATCGCGCAGGGCGCCGCGGTGTTCCTCACCGTGTCCAAGGGTCCGCAGCCGGTCGCGGTGCCCTTCGTCGTCGGCAAGACGCTCGCGCAGGCGAACGCGGCGATCGGCGCGCTGGGGCTCACGACGTCGGTGTCGACCGTGTTCTCGCCGACCGTGCCCGCGGGCGACGTGCTGGCGCAGTCGCCGGACTTCGGCACGATGCTGCTGCCCGGTTCCGCGCCGCCGGTCGCGCTGACGGTGTCGGCGGGCGCGCCGCTCGCGAAGCCGGTCGCGCAGGTCGTCGTCGAGCCCGGGCCGGGACCGCTCGCGCGGCTCGCGGGCGAAACGCAGGCGTTCAAGGCGACCGCGGTGTTCGACGACGGCACCAGCGCGAACGTGACGTACGCGGCGACCTGGCTGTCTTCCGCACCGGCGATCGCGAGCGTCGACGCGACCGGTGTCGCGCTTGCGAAGACCGCAGGCGGGGCGACGGTCTCGGCGACGATCGGCGGCAGGACCGGTCAGGCGACCATCGCGGTGTCGGCGCTCGCGCCCGGCGACGCGACGCCGCCCGTCGCGGCGATCGACGCGCCCGCCGACGGGGCTTCGGTGAACGGCCCGGTCGACGTCACCGGCACCGCGACCGACCCGAACTTCCTGCGCTACGAACTCGCGTTCGCGCTCGCGGGCGACGAGGCGTGGACGGTGATCGGCGAGGGCACGTCGCCGGTCGCGGGCGGCGTGCTCGGGACCTTCGATCCGACGGTGCTCGTCAACGACCTCTACACGCTGCGGTTGCGGGTGTTCGACCGGGGCGAGAACGTCACCGAGACGAGCGCGACGGTGCAGGCGAAGGGGCAGCGCAAGATCGGCTTGTTCACGCTGACCTTCATCGACCTGCAGGTACCGATGGCGGGGCTGCCCATCACCGTGTCGCGGACCTACGACAGCCGCGACAAGGCGAAGGGCGATTTCGGTGTCGGCTGGCGACTCGGTCTGCAGACGCTCCGGTTGCGCGCCAACCGCGTCCTGGGCACGGGTTGGCTGAGGACGGTGTCCGGTCCGACGGTGAGTCTTTCGCCCACGGCCGAGCACAAGATCAGCGTCACGCTGCCCGACGGTCGCATCGAGGAATTCGACATGGTCGTGTCGCCGACCGCCAACATCGGTTCGCTCGATTTCACGACGGTCACGGGGTTTGTCGCGCGCCCGGGTACGCTCGGGGCGCTCGAAGTGCTCGGCAATCGCGACCTGATCATCCTCGACGACGGCGCGGCGACGGTCCTCGTTGACGACACGACGCTCGAGTACTACGACCCGACGCGCTTCCGCTACACGGCGGCCAACGGGACGGTCATCGAGATCCACCGGGCCGACGGCGTCACACGGATGACCGATACGAACGGCAACACGCTCGTGTTCGGCCCGGAAGGAATCACGCACTCGTCCGGCAAGAGCGTGGCCTTCACCCGCGATGTGCAGGGGCGCATCACGCAGATCGTCGACCCGCTCGGCCATGTCCAGACCTATGCCTACGACGCCAATGGCGACCTCGCGAGCCGGACCGATGCGACCGGGCGGACGTCGAGCTACCTGTACGACCGGGCGCACAACCTGATCGAGGCGCTCGATCCCTCGGGGAACCGGGCGATCCGCAACGACTACGACGCCGGCGGCCGCCTGGTGTCGATGACCGACGCCAACGGCGCGACGGTGACCTACACGCACGACCTCGGCGCCTCGCGCGAGATCGTCCGCGACCGGCTCGGATGGCCGACCGTCTACGACTACGACGCCGACGGGAACCTGGTCGCGAGGACCGACGCGCTCGGTGGACTGTGGACGACCACGTTCGACGCGCGAGGCAATCCGCTCGTTCGGACCGATCCGCTCGGGCGGACGCTGGTGCGCACCTACGACGCGCGCGACAACGTGCTGACTGAGACGGACGAGGACGGCAACCTTCGGACCTGGACCTACGACGCGCAGGGCCGGGTACTGGTCGCGACCGATCCGGAGGGCCGGATCACGACCCACACGTACGACGTGAGCGGCAACCTCGTGCGCGTCGATGATCCCGAGGGCGGCGTGACGCGCCACGCCTACGACGGCGCCGGTAATCGGACTTCGTCGACCGACCCGCTCGGCCGAGTGACGCTCTTCGGGCACGACGGCTCGGGCAATCTGGTTTCGACGACCGATCCGCTCGGCAACACGACGAGCTACGCCTACGACGCTGCGAACCGTCGGGTCTCGCTGACCGATCCGCTCGGCGGGACGACGTTGCGCATCCACGATGCCGCGGGTCGCGTCGTGAAGGTCGTCGACCCGATGGGCAATGGGACGACGATCGCCTACGGCGCGGTGGGCGACGGCAGCCGGCCGACGAGCCGCACCGATCCCCTGGGACGCACGACGACCTGGGAGTACGACGCTCTCGCGCGGCGGGTGAAGACGACGAACCCCGACGGAACGACCGAGCTCACCGGCTACGACGCCGAAGGGCGGGTCGTGTCGTCGACGGACCGGGCCGGCGCGACGACGGCGTTCCTGCGGGACGCGCTCGGGCGAACGACGCGCACGACGTTCGCCGACGGAACGACGCGAGAGACCACGTACGACGCGGCGGGACGGCAGACCTCGTCCACCGACGAGCGAGGCAACGCCACGACGTTCGGATACGCGCCCGGACAGCTGTCGGTGACCGACCCGCTTGGAAGGACGACGACGCGCGATCTGGACGGCTCGCTGCGCCCGATCCGCATCACCAACCCGCTCGGCCGGATCTGGCAGTACGCCTACGACAGCGCCGGCAACCTGCTGGCCACGACCTACCCCGACGGAAGCACGGCGTCCACCGCTTACGATGCCGCGGGCCAGCCGGTCGCGCGAACCGACCAGGCCGGCCGCGTCGTGCACCGAGCCTACGACGACGCCGGCCGGCTCGCATCGGTCACCGATCCCGAAGGCGGCATCACCACCTACGACTACGATGCCGCGGGTCGCCGGACCCGTCATCGCGACGCGAACGGGCATACGACCTCCTACGGCTACGACGCGGCGGGCCGGCTCCTCACGCTCACGCGGCCCGGCGGACAGCAGGAGGAACGTACCTACGATGCCGCCGGCAATCTGGTGAGTCGAACCGATTTCGGTGGGCGCGTGACGACGTACGTGCACGACTCGATGAATCGCGTGGTGCGAAAGGTCCTTCCCGGAGGAGCGGTCACGACGTACGCGTACGACCCGGCCGGCCGCCGGACGTCGGCCGGCGGCGACAGCTACGTCTACGATGTTCGCGGACGCCTCGTGCGCGAGACGAAGGCAGGAGGCGACGTGCTCGATTACACGCGCGACGCGGCGGGCAACGTGACGCTGTTCGGTTCGCCGCACGGGACGACGTCCTACACCTACGACGCGCTCGGGCGCCTCGCCACGGTCGCCGCTGCCTCGGGCGTGACGACCTACGCGTACGACGAGATCGGCAATCTCGCCGGAGTGACGCGCCCGAACGGCGTGACGACCACCTATGGCCACGACGCGCTCGACCGTCTGGTTTCCCTCGCGCATGCCGGTCCGGGCGGGCCGATCGCCGCGTATGTCTACACGCTCGGCCCGGCGGGCCACCGCACCCGAGTCGACGAGTCCGGTCCCGCGACCACGGGAAGGACGGTTCGCTACACCTACGACGCGGCGGACCGGCTCACGCGCGAGCAGATCGAGGAACCCGGACTCCCCGCGTACGCGATCGACTACACGTACGATGCGGCCGGCAACCGGACGAAGATGGTGCGCGGCGGAACGGCAACCGACTACGCGTACGATGCCGACGACCGCCTGGTCTCGCGGGTGACCGGTGCCGCGACGGTAAGCTACGGCTGGGACGCGAACGGCAACCTGGCGAGCCGCACCGCGGGTGCCGTCGTCGACACGTATTTCCACGACGGCGAGGACCGACTGACCGCGGTCAGCGGCCCGTCGGGGACGGTCGGCTACGCGTATGACGCAGACGGCATTCGCATCAGCCGGAGCGCCGGCGGCGTGACGACCGCGTATCTCGTCGACAAGGCGCTGCCCGCGTCGAGATGTCCTTGCGGCCCCGACCTGCCGGGCGCGATGGCGCAGGTCGTCGCCGAGACGACGGCCGCGACGACGGTGAGCTACACCTACGGCCACGCGCTGCTCGAGCGCACCGAGGTGGGCGCCGGCACGCACGCCTACCTGCGGGATGCGCAGCATTCGGTCCGACAGCTCACGACGGCCGCGGGCGACGTCAGTGATCGCTACACCTACGACGCGTTCGGCGTCGAGCTCGCCTCGGTCGGGAGCACGCCCAACCCCTATCGGTACGCCGGCGAGGCGTTCGATCCGGTCGTCGGGCTTCAGTACCACCGCGCGCGCTACTACGATCCGTCGATCGGCCGGTTCACGTCGACGGATCCGGTGGCGGGCGACATCGAGGATCCGTCGACGCTTCACCGATACCTGTATGCCGCAGGCGATCCGGTCGGCCGGATCGATCCCACCGGCCGCGAGAACCTGCTCACGCTCACGCTCACGCAAGCCGCGTGGGCCTCGGCGGCGGTCGGGATAGGGACCACGTTCGGCACGAAGGCTTTGGGCATTGCGAATGATTGGGGTCAGGCGGCAACGCTGGGCGCCGTCGCCGCGGCCGGGACCTTCGCGGTGTTCTTCCCCAGTGCGCTCGCGGCGTCCCAGGAACTCGCAGGCGTGGAGGCCGGGAATCTTGCCATTCCACTCAAACAAGGTCTGAAGTACGTAGGGCAACAGCTGTTCGCGGCGGCGACGGAGTCTGGCGCCACTGCGCAAATGCACCTCGGAATCGCGCGGACCGCGGCGACAACGTTCATCCGCAACAGCTTCCGGACCCAGACTGCGCGTTGCTTCGTCGCCAACTCGCTAAGCGCGATCGTCGTTGGCTATGCGAGCAGGAGAATGCTGCTCGAGGCGGCAGGCGGTTTCCAGCAGGTTTCACTCCTCAGCAAGGATCTGCCTCAGATCTCAGCACAGGCGGAGGCGATCGTCGTGGGCGTCAAGCAGGCGCTCGGGTGTCCGTGACCACGGCCTAGTCCTGGGTCGAATCGGGCGTGATGCTCCAGACGCGCCACGCCGAGGGCCTGGCGAATCGAGCTCGGTCTGGTTGCGCGATCCTAGTAGAATCGGCGGCTGCCGCCTGGGTCGGGTCGTCACGGCCGCGAGGTCGGAATGAAGACCTGGACGCGGGCAACCCACCATCTTGTGGTCCAGGCCCGCATGGCCGCCCGACGAAAGCCGCCCCGCGACGAAGCCGCCCCGAAGCGCGCCGAAAGCCTCGCCGACAAGCTCGCCCGCCTCGACATCGCGCGCGAGGAAGACCTCGTGCTGCACCTGCCGCTGCGCTACGAGGACCACACGCGGCTCGTGCCGCTCGCGCAAGTGAAGGTCGGCGAGACCGTGCAAACCGAGGGGACGGTCGCGAATGTCGACATCGCGTACCGGCCGCGGCGCCAGCTCGTCTGCCGGATCGAGGAGGTCGACGCACGAGGCGGGCGCGCGGGCCTGACGCTGCGCTTCTTCTCGTTCTATCCGAACCAGCAGAAGGCGCTCGCGCAGGGCGCGCGCGTGCGCGTCTACGGCGACGTGCGCGAGGGCTACTTCGGGCCGGAGATCGTGCACCCGCAGTTCAAGGTCGTGCACGAGGGCGCGCCGCTCGACGATCGGCTGACGCCCGTCTACCCGACGACCGCGGGACTCTCGCAGGAGGTGCTGCGCAAGCAGGTGGCGCGGGCGATCGCCGGCCACCCGGATCGATTGACCGAGACGCTGCCCGAGGAGATCGTGCGGCGGCGCGCGCTGTGGAAGTTCGGCGACGCGGTGTCGTTCCTGCACGCGCCGCCGCCGAGGCTCGCCGCGTTGACGCAGAAGGCGCTCGACGCGCGCACGCACCCGGCGTGGACGCGGCTCAAGTTCGACGAGCTCGTGGCGCAGCAGTTGTCATTGAAGGCGCATCGTGCGGCGCGCGCGAAGCGCAATGCGCCGGTGCTGACCGGGACCGGTGCGCTGCAGAAGCAACTGCTCGACCGCGTCGGCTTCACGCTCACGCGCGCGCAGCAGAAGGTGGGGCGCGAGATCGCGCACGACCTCAAGCGCTCGATGCCGATGCAGCGCCTGTTGCAGGGCGACGTGGGCTCCGGCAAGACGGTGGTCGCGGCGCTCGCCGCGCTGCAGGCGATCGAGAGCGGGCGGCAGGTCGCGTTCATGGCGCCCACCGAGCTCCTCGCCGAGCAGCACTACCGCAAGCTCGCCGCCTGGCTCGCCGGCCTGCCGGTCGAGGCCGCGTGGCTGTCGGGCTCGCTGCCGGCGAAGGAGCGCAAGCGCGCGCGCGAGCGCCTGGCGAGCGGCGAGGCGCAGTTCGCGGTCGGCACCCACGCGCTCTTCCAGGAAGGTGTCGAGCTGCCGCGGCTGGGCTTCGTCATCGTCGACGAGCAGCACCGCTTCGGGGTCGCGCAGCGGCTCGCGCTGCGCGGCAAGGGGCTGGCCGACGCGCACCAGCTGATGATGAGCGCGACGCCGATCCCGCGCACGCTCGCGATGACCTTCTACGCGGACTTGGACGTGTCGGTGCTGGACGAATTGCCGCCGGGGCGCACGCCGGTCGTCACGCGGCTCGCGAGCCAGAAGCGGCGCGCCGAGATCGTCGACTACGTCGGCAAGCGCTGCGAGGCGGGCGCGCAGGCGTACTGGGTGTGCCCGCTGATCGAGGAGAGCGAGACGCTCGAACTGCAGACGGCGGTCGCGTTGCATGCGGAGCTGTCGGCGGCGTATGAAGATCGTCGGGCTGAAGCCCGACCCACGGGGGAGGAGGGAGCGAGTCGGCTGAAGCCTGACCACGGGGGATGGGGCGGCGAGTCGGGCTGAAGCCCAACCCACGGGGGAGGAGGGGCGAGTCGGGCTGAAGCCCCACCCACGGCGTTTCCGGTGGGTCGGGCTTCAGCCCGACGCCTTTCGGTCGGCCTGCTGCACGGCCGGATGAAGCCGGCCGAGAAGGCCGCGGTGATGGACGCGTTCGTGCGCGGCGAGCTCTCCGTGCTCGTCGCGACGACGGTGATCGAGGTCGGCGTCGACGTGCCGAACGCGTCGGTCATGGTGATCGAGCACGCCGAGCGCTTCGGGCTCGCGCAGTTGCACCAGCTTCGCGGCCGCGTGGGTCGCGGCGCGGCGGAGAGCGTGTGCATCCTGCTGTTCGAGGAGCCGCTCTCCGAGACCGCGAAGGCGCGGCTCAAGGTGATCTACGAGACGAACGACGGCTTCGAGATCGCGCGGCAGGACCTCGCGATCCGCGGCCCCGGCGAGTTCCTCGGCGCGCGGCAGTCGGGCGTGCCGATGCTGCGCTTCGCCGACCTGGAGCGCGACGTCGCGCTGATCGAGCAGGCGCGCGACGCCGCCGACGAGATGCTGGCGAAGTTCCCCGACGCCGCGCGGGCGCACGTCGAGCGCTGGCTCGGGGGGCGCGCGGAGTTCATCCGGGCCTGAGCCGTCGGCAGGGACGGGGCGGCTGGGCGGGCGGCTCCGAATCGCCGACATTGGCGGGGAATACTGATCGAAATCAACTACCTGCGGCCACGACCCCGGCGGCAGGGGTAGAATGCCGGCGTTCCGGTCGTCCGCCTCGGGCCGCCGGCCGCGCCATGTCGCTGCACACCATCGGCCTCAACCACACCACCGCGCCGCTCGACGTGCGCGAGCGGGTCACGTTCGCGCAGGACGCGCTCGCCGACGCGCTGCGCGATGTCACCGGAGCGTGCTCGGTGAACGAGGCGGCCATCCTGTCGACCTGCAACCGCACCGAGGTGTACTTCCGCGGCGGCGAACCATTGCGCGTCGCGCGCTGGCTCGAGGACGTGCACGGGCTCGCCTGCGACACGCTGCGGCCGCACCTCTACACGCTCGGGCAGGACCAGTCGGTGCCGCATGCGTTTCGCGTCGCGTCGGGACTGGACTCGATGGTGCTGGGCGAGCCGCAGATCCTGGGCCAGATGAAGCTCGCGGTGCGCACCGCGGAGTCCGCGGGTTCGCTCGGCCTCGTGCTGCACCGGCTGTTCCAGCGCACCTTCGCGGTCGCGAAGGACGTGCGCACGCACACCGACATCGGCAGCGCGTCGATCTCGATGGCCGCGGCCGCGGTGAAGCTCGCCGAGCGCATCTTCCCGTCGATCGCCGACCAGCGGTTGCTCCTGATCGGGGCGGGCGAGATGGTCGAACTCGCGGCGAGCCACTTCGTCGCGCGCAAGCCGAAGTCGATCACGGTGGCGAACCGCACGCACGAGCGCGGGCAGTCGCTCGCGGAGCGGATCGGCGCCGACGCGATCCTGCTGAACGAACTGCCCGACCGGCTCCCGCAGTTCGACATGATCGTGACCTGCACGGCCAGCACGCTGCCGATCCTCGGCAAGGGGCTGATCGAGCGCGTGATCCGCGCGCGTCGGCACGTGCCGGTGTTCATCGTCGACCTGGCGGTGCCGCGCGACGTCGAACCGGAGGTGGGCGACCTCGACGACGTGTTCCTCTACTCGGTCGACGATCTCTCGTCGATCGTCAAGGACAATCTCGCGATCCGCCGCGAGGCCGTCGCAGAGGCCGAGGCGATGATCGCCGAGCAGGCCGGCCAGTTCCTGAACTGGCTCGAGGGCCGCAGCGTCGTGCCGACGATCCATGCGCTCTCCGGCCACGTCGACGACCTGCGCGAACTCGAGCTCGAGCGCGCGCGGCGGATGTTGGCGAACGGAACGTCGCCGGAGCGCGTGATCGAGGCGCTCGCGCGCGGCCTCGCGAACAAGTTCCTGCACGCGCCGTTGTCGGCGCTCAACTCGGCGGGCGACGCCGAGCGCGCGGAATTGATCGCGCTGTTCCAGCGCGTCTACAAGCTGCACGATTAGCTGCGGCGTCCCGGGCCGGGTTCCGAACCGCGTTTCGGGCCGGGCTCCGGCGTCGGCCGCACGGGCCCACGGTGAAGATCACGCTGCGCACGAGACTCGAGCAGCTCGCGACGCGCCTCGCGGAACTCGACCACCTGCTGGCCGCGCCCGAGACGGCCGGGGACATGGAGCGCTTCCGCGCCTGCGCGAAGGAGCGCGCCGAGGTGGCGCCGGTGGTCGAGCGGTTCGAGGCGTGGCGGCGGGCCGAATCCGATGTCGCCGCCGCCGAAGAGATGGCCGCCGATCCGTCGATGCGCGCGTTCGCCGACGACGAGCGCCGGCTCGCCGGCGAGCGGATGGAGTCGCTGGAGCGCGACCTCCAGACCGCGTTGCTGCCGAAGGACGCGAACGACGCGCGCAACGTCTTCCTCGAGATCCGCGCCGGCACGGGCGGCGACGAGAGCGCGCTCTTCGCGGGCGACCTGCTGCGCATGTACACGCGCTACGCCGAGCGCGAAGGCTGGAAGGTCGAGCTCGTGTCGTCGTCGCCCTCCGAGCTCGGCGGATACCGCGAAGCCATCGTGCGCATCGCGGGGGAGGGCGCGTACGCGAAGCTCAAGTTCGAGTCGGGCGGACACCGCGTGCAGCGCGTGCCGGAGACCGAGGCGCAGGGTCGCATCCACACCTCGGCCTGCACGGTCGCGGTGATGCCCGAGGCCGATCCGATCGCCGACATCGAGATCAATCCCGCGGACCTGCGCATCGACACGTTCCGTTCGTCGGGCGCGGGCGGGCAGCACATCAACAAGACCGACTCGGCGGTGCGGATCACCCACCTGCCGACCGGCCTCGTCGTCGAGTGCCAGGACGACCGCTCGCAGCACCGCAACCGCGCGCAGGCGATGAGCGTGCTCGCGACGCGGCTCCTCGACCGCGAGCGCACCGAGCGGCAGCGCAAGGAGGCCGCCACGCGCAAGAGCCTGATCGGCTCGGGCGACCGCAGCGAGCGCATCCGCACCTACAATTTCCCGCAGGGCCGGGTCACCGACCACCGCATCAACCTGACGCTCTACCGGATCGACGCGATCATGGCGGGCGATCTCGACGAGATCGTCGACGCGCTGCGCCGCGAGTTCCAGGCCGAGCAGCTCGCCGCTCTGGGAGGCGAGGCGTGAAGAGCAGGGCTTGTCTGCCGTGGCTGCAGACGCTGCGGATCGACCTGCGCGAGTTCGTGCCGCGGGACGTCGAAGACGTGGTGCGGCTCGACGGCGACCGCCGCGTGATGAAGTTCATCGGCGACGGGCGCGTGCACACGCGCGAGGAGACGCTGGCGATCTTCCCGCGCGCGCTGCGCTACTCGCGGCTCTACGCGGACCTCGGCATCTGGCGCGCGTCGCGGCGCGACACGGGTGCGTTCATCGGCTGGTTCTCGCTCAAGTACGCGGGCAAGTCCTGCGACGTCGAGATCGGCTATCGGCTGGTCCCGGAGGCCTGGGGCCAGGGCTTCGCGACCGAGGGTGCGGCCGCGCTGCGCGACTACGGCTTCGACGACGTCGGGCTCTCGCGCATCATCGGCGTGACGCACCCGGGCAACCGCGCCTCGCAACACGTCCTCGCGAAGATCGGCATGGCCGACGAAGGCTGGGGCCGCTACTACGACCGGCGGCTGCGGCTCTTCGCCGTCTACGCATGACTTCCGGCATCCGGCGCGCGCCCGGCGAGGGCGTTCGCACGGTGTCGGCGGCGATGGCGCGCTCGGGCCTCGTGCCGGTCGACGCGCAGGTGCTGCTCGCGCACGTGCTCGGCGTCGACCGCGCGTGGCTGATCGGGCACGCGACCGACGAGCTTCCGCGCGCGTCGGCCGAGGCGTTCTTCGCGCTCGCGAAGCGCCGCCGCGACGGCGAGCCGGTCGCCTACCTCACGGGCCGGCGCGAGTTCTACGGCCTCGACCTCGCGGTGACGCCGGCGGTGCTGATCCCCAGGCCGGAGACCGAGACGCTGGTCGAGGTCCTGCTGGAGCGCCTGCCGGCCGATCGCGCGACGCGCGTGGCGGACCTCGGCACCGGCTCGGGCGCGATCGCGCTGGCGCTCGCCGCGCATCGCCCGCTCGCGAAAGTCGTCGCGACCGACGCGTCGGAGGCCGCGCTCGACGTCGCGCGGGGCAACGCGGCGCGGCACCGTCTCACCAACGTGTCGTTCTGCGCGGGCGACTGGTTCGACGCGCTGCCCGACGATGCTCCGCCCTTCGACGCCATCGCCGCGAATCCGCCCTACGTCGCGGAGGACGATCCGCACATGGCCCGGGGCGATCTCCCGCGCGAGCCGGCGCACGCGCTCACGCCGGGAGGCGACGGTCTCGATGCACTGCGCACGATCATCGCGGGCGCGCCCGCGCGGCTCGTGCCCGGAGGATGGCTCGCGGTCGAGCACGGGCATGATCAGTCCGACGAGGTCCGAACCCTCTTTGCGGAGGCGGGATTCGACGCGATCGCGATCCGCCGGGATCTCGCGGGCATCCCCAGGGTCGTCGCGGGGCGAGTGGCCGCACGCTGATCGCCGCACGCGGCCGATCGGTGCCCGATCGGTGAGTCGCGGTCCGGACAATGGGCGCATGGAATCACGCCCCCCCGCGCGCTGCCGCACCTGCCGCCCGAGTCCGGGGTGGCTCGACTTCGCCGACCCCGCGCTCTGGGCCTGGGTCGCGGTCGCGGTGATGCTCGTCGTGCCTGCGTTCTCGGTGCTCGCCTGACCGGGGCCGTCGCGGGCGCGTCACCCGCCTACGCGGATAGCGGCATTTCGACCCCGAGCTTCGCCGCCCAGGGCTCGAGCGCGGGCAGGATCGCCGGATGCAGCGTGACGCCGGTCGCGAGCTGCTCGCGCATCAACTTCAGTCCGCGTTCTCCCGGCAGGCGCACGCGCTCGACGCCAGGCCGCGGCGTCGCGCCGTGGCAGGCATCGGCGAGCCAGTCCATCTGGCGGCGGAACGCGTGAAGGCCGCCGAACGCGCCCGGATCGAACACCTGCACGAACACCGTCGCACCCCAGCCCTCCTTCGGGTCGGCGCGGCCGAATCCGGTGAGCGCGGCAGTCATCGCCTCGACGAGGAGCGCGAGTCCGTAGCCCTTGTGCCCGGCGTCGAGTCCGCCGAGCGGCAGCAGCGTGCCCTTCGGCTCCTCGAACAGCACGCGCGGATCGTCGGTAGGATTGCCTACTGCGTCCTGCACCCAGGCGTGCGGCAACTTCCCGCCCGCCTGATAGAGCCGCGCGGTGAGGCCGTTGGTGGTGAGGCTCGCCGACACGTCGAGCAGGATCGGATCGCCCGAGGTCGGGATGCCGGCGGCGATCGGATTGGGCGTGAACACCGGGCTCACCGCGCCGAACGGCGCGACGCTCGCCGCGACCGGATCGGAACTCATGACGATCGCCATCAACCCGCGGTCGGTCGCGCGTCTGAGGTACGCCGCGAGGCAGGCGATGTGGTGCGACCGGCGGACCGCCACGGTTCCGGTGCCCTCGCTCGAAGCCATCGCCGCGGCCGCGTCGAGCGCACGCAGCGTGAGCCACGGGCCGGGGAGCCTGCCGCCGTCCCAGGTCTGCGCCGCCGGCATCGAGCGCAAGACCTGCGGCTCGCCCGTCTTCGCCATCGTCCCCTGGGCGAGTTCCGCGAGGTAGGGCGCGGCCAGCGCGAGTCCGTGCGTCGTGTGCCCGAGGAGGTCGCCGTCGACCAGCACGGCCGCGATGTCGCAGGCGATGTCGTCGCGGACGCCCGCACGCGCGAAGAGCGCGTGCGCGAACGTCACGAGCGAGGAGGCAGGGTATCGGCGTTCGTCGCGGGTCATGCGCGCATCCGGCGCCCCGGCGCCGGCGCGAAGTTGACGCCGCGAGGGATTGCAAGGATTCTAGCGCAACCCTTTCCGCTCCCCCGGAAAAGCAGGGTCAGACTCGACTTTCCTGGAACGGCGTCGAAAGGTCGGGATTGCGCAAGCAAGTCGAGTCTGACCCTACTACTCCACCGACCGCACGTGTCCACCTCCACCGCCGACGACGGCGGCGTCCCGCTGGTCACCGAGACCGTCGTCCCCTCGTCGCTGCAGGTGTCGATCGTCACGTTCCGGCCCGACCTCCACCTGCTCGACCGCTGCCTGCGCAAGCTCGCGGTGTCGATCGGCGCCGCGCGCGAGTCCGGTATCGTGCGCACGGTCAACGTCGCGCTCGTCGACAACAGCGCGGACCGCGCCGTGGCTGCGAAGGTGATCGACCTCGGCAAGGCGCGCTTCGCCGACTCGGGCGTCCAGCAGAGCTTCCTGCACGGACACGCGAACATCGGCTACGGCGCCGCGCACAACCTCGTGCTGCACGGGAGCGGCGCGGACTATCACCTCGTGCTCAACCCCGACGTCGAGCTCGCGCCCGAAGCGGTGACCCACGGGGTGCGCTGGATGAATGCGCATCCCGACGTCGGCGCGATCGCGCCGCTCGTGAAGCGCCGCGACGGCACGCGCGACTACCTCGTCAAGCGCAAGCCCGCCGTGCTCGACCTCGCGCTGCGCGGGTTCCTGCCGGGGATCGGGCGCGCGCTCTTCCGCCGCCGCCTCGACCGCTACGAGATGCGCGACGTCATCGATCCCGATCCCGCGCGCGAGATCGTCGACATCGCGGCCATGTCGGGCGCATGCATGCTGGTGCGGCGCAAGGCGATCGACCAGACCGGCGGATTCGACCCGGCGTTCTTCCTGTACTTCGAGGACTACGACTGGACGGCGCGACTCAACCGGGTCGCGCGAACCGCGTACGTGCCGTCGTTCGAGGTGGTGCACCACGGCGGCGCCGCGGCGCGCAAGGGTGTGCGGCACGTCGGCCACTTCGTGCGGGGCGGCTGGCGCTATTACCGCAAGCACGGCTGGAAATGGTTCTAGCGCCGCGCACGCCGTCGCGCGCCGTCGTCGTGACCGGCGCTGCGGGGTTCATCGGCCGCGCGCTGGTCGAGCGGCTCCGCGCCGACCGCCGCGTGGTCCGCCCCGTCGTGCGCGATAGTCGCGGCGCACCGGAGGGCGCGGTCGCGCTCGGCGCGCTCGAGGAGGCATCGCCCGCTGCGCTCGCCGGCGTGTTCGCCGGCGCGGACGCCGTGGTGCACCTCGCGTCGCGCGCACACCGGATGGACGAGCGAGGGCCCGACCTCGAGCGCCTGCACCGCGAGATGACGGTCGAGGCGACCGCACGCATCGCGCGCGCCGCGGTGGATGCCGGCGTGCGCCGCTTCGTGCTCGCGAGCAGCGTCAAGGTGAACGGCGAGAGCACGCCCGCCGGGCGGCCGTTCGGGCCAGGCGATCCTCCGGCGCCCGCCGATGCCTATGCGCGCGGCAAGCGTGACGCGGAGGTCGCGCTCGCCGACGCCGCCGAACGCTCGTCGATGGCGGTCGTCGTACTGCGCCTGCCGCTCGTCGTCGGGCCGGGCGCGCGAGGCAACCTCGCGCGTCTGGTCGACGCGATCGCGAAACGCCGTACGCTGCCGTTCGGCGCGATCGACAATCGCCGCAGCGTGATCGGGCTCGCCAACCTGTGCGACGCGTTCGCCGCGGCGCTCGATGCGACTCCGCCGCCCGCCGGCGTGCACTTCGTGGCCGAGGACGTTCCCGTCTCGACGCCCGGACTCGTCCGTTCGATCGCCTCGGCGCTGGGCGTGCCGGTGCCGCTCGCGTACGTGCCGGTGCCGCTGTTGCGGCTCGCCGGGCGCCTCGCCGGCCGCGGCGCGTCGGTGGACCGGGTGGCCGGGTCGCTCGAGGTCGACGATGCCTCGTTTCGCGCGGCGACCGGGTGGCGTCCGGCGCGGACGCTGGACGACGAGATTGCGCGATTCGCGTCAACGCACAGGCGATGATTCTCGGCATCCGACAGCCAACCGGGATCGTGCGTCCTCCGGGCCGACGCCGGGCGCCCGGCGCTACAATGGAGGATGCCCGAGCTGAGCCGCTTCCTCGGCATTGTCATCGCGATGTACTACCGCGATCACGGACCGGCGCATTTTCACGCCGTTTATGGCGGCATCGAGGTGACGGTCGAGATCGAGTCCGGGCGTGTCAGCGGCGAGTTTCCGAAGCGGGCGCTCGCGCATGTGATGGAGTGGCGGGACTTGCATCGGGCCGAGCTTCGGGAATGCTGGGCGCTGGCTCGGGCGAGACAGCCGTTGCCGCGAATCGAACCACTGGAGCGACGTCATGCTGCCCCACATTGCGGAATGTCGTTACGTCGGAGGTCATACGTTGTGGCTCCGATTCAGCGACGATGCACAAGGCGAAGTCGATCTGTCCGGCGAACTGGACGGACCCGTTTTCGAACCGCTCAAGGATGTCGAGACGTTCCGGCAGGTCATTCTGCACCCGGAGCTTCGCACGCTGGTGTGGCCGAACGGCGCTGACTTCGCGCCTGAGTTCCTGCGGTCATTGCTGCGCGTGGCCGCCTGACGTGCCGGTCGAGCGGCTCCCGTTCGGTGTGGCTCCTGCGGCGCGAGTTGGGGCGGCGTTGTCTCCCGGGAGTTCGACGACGACGGCGCCGGCAACGTTTCCCGGCGAAGCCCGCATCGTGGACGCACGCTGAGCGCGCGGCGCCCATACCGGATCAGAAGTCGGTCGATCTCCCGTACCGCTCATGGCCCCGCCGACGCGCAGTCTCAACCGCCGCCCCGACCAGTTGCGCCCGCTCGCCTTCGAGCGCGGCTGGACGAAGCACGCCGAGGGCTCGGTGCTCGTGTCGGCCGGCGACACGCGCGTGCTCGTCACCGCGAGCGTCGAGGAGGGCGTGCCGGCGTTCCTGAAGGGCAAGGGGCAGGGCTGGATCACGGCCGAGTACGGGATGCTGCCGCGCTCGACCCACACGCGCACGCGGCGCGAGGCGGCGGAGGGCACGCAGTCGGGACGCACGCACGAGATCCAGCGCCTCGTCGGCCGCTCGATCCGCGCGGTCGCGGACCTCGCCGCGCTCGGCGAGCGCACGATCCGCATCGACTGCGACGTGCTGCAGGCCGACGGCGGCACGCGCTGCGCGTCGATCACCGGAGCCTGGGTCGCGGTCGCCGACGCGGTCGCCCGCTTGCGGGGGCAGGGCCTCGTGGCCGGGGCGCCGCTCACCGACCACGTCGCCGCGGTGTCGGTCGGGATCGTCGGCGGCGAGGCGTTGCTCGACCTCGACTACGCCGAGGACTCGTCCTGCGACACCGACATGAACGTCGTCATGACCGGCGCCGGCGGATTCGTCGAGTTGCAGGGCACCGCGGAGGGTGCGCCGTTCAGCCGGGCGCAGTTCGACGCGCTGCTCGACCTCGCGCGCGGCGGCATCGCGAGACTCGTCGCCGCGCAGCGCGAGGCGCTCGGGCAGCGGGGCGCGCCGCGATGATCGAGCGTCTCGTGCTCGCCTCGAACAACGAGGGCAAGCTGCGCGAGTTCCGGCGCCTGCTCGCGCCGCACCGGATCGAGGTCGTCGCGCAGGCCGAACTCGGCGTCCCGGAAGCCGACGAGCCGCACCCGACCTTCGTCGAGAACGCGCTCGCGAAGGCGCGGCACGCGAGCGTGCACGCGCTCCTCCCGGCGCTCGCCGACGACTCCGGGATCTGCGTCGCCGCGTTGGGCGGCGCGCCGGGGGTGCACAGCGCTCGCTACGCGGGCGAACCGAAATCCGACGCGCGCAACAACGCGAAGCTCGTGGCCGCGCTCGCCGGCGTCGCCGATCGCCGAGCGCACTATGCGTGCGTGCTGGTGCTGGTCGAAGCTGCGGACGATCCCGAGCCGGTCATCGCGGAGGGACGCTGGCACGGACGCGTGATCGATGCGCCGCGCGGCCACGGCGGCTTCGGCTACGACCCGCACTTCGAGGACCTCGCGTCCGGACTCACCGGCGCGGAACTTCCGCTGGAACGCAAGAACGCGCTCTCGCACCGCGGGCGCGCGATGCGCGAACTGATCGCGACGCTCGTCGAGCGCGAACTCGTGCCCGCGGCGGTGTCGGCATGAGCCGGCGCGTCGAGACCGCGCGCGGGACCGTGCACAAGTGGCAGTGCGACCACATGGGCCACGTGAACGTGCGCGCCTACGGCGAACGCTTCGAGGAGGCGTGCTGGCAGTTCTACGCGATGCTCGGGATCCGGCCGTCGCGGCTGCGCGCCGGCGAGATCCACATGGCCGCGGTCCAGCAGGACACGGCCTACCGGAAGGAGCTGCTGGGCGGCGACGTCGTGGTCGTGCACACGACGATCCTCGAAGCTCGCGACAAGGTGCTGAAATTCATGCACGAGATGGTGAACGGCGAGACCGGCGAGGTCGCGGCGACCAGCACGTTCACGGTCGTCTGCCTCGATGCCGCGGAGCGGCGTTCGCGCGCGTTCCCGCCCGACGTGCTCGAACGCGCCCGCGCGCTGCTCTCGGGTGCCTCCGACGAAGACTGACCCGATGGCCCCGGCGATGGCACCGACGCCGCGTTCTTCGCCGACGTTCCGCGAACTTCCGCCGCTGTCGCTCTACGTCCACCTGCCGTGGTGCCTGGCGAAGTGTCCGTACTGCGACTTCAACTCGCACGAATGGCGCGGCGGCGGCATGCCGCCCGAGGACGCCTACGTCGACGCGCTGGTGTTGGACCTCGAGCAAGCGCTGCCGTCGGTCTGGGGGCGCCCGGTGTCGACCGTGTTCCTGGGCGGAGGCACGCCGAGCCTGTTCGCGCCCGAGGCGATCGACCGGCTGCTCTCGGCGGTGCGCGCGCGCGTCGCGCTCGTGCCGGGCACCGAGGTCACGATGGAGGCGAACCCCGGAACGTTCGAGCGCGCGCGCTTCGAAGGCTACCGCGATGCCGGCGTGAACCGGCTGTCGATCGGCGTCCAGAGCTTCGCGCCGCGCAGTCTCGCCGCGCTGGGACGCGTCCACGACGGCGCGGAGGCGCGCGCGGCCGCGGCGGCCGCGGTCGAACTGTTCGACGAGGTCAACCTCGACCTCATGTACGGGCTGCCCGGCCAGGGCATCGACGACGCGCTCGCCGACGTCGAGACGGCGCTCGCGTTCCGCACTACGCACCTGTCGTGCTACCAGCTCACGATCGAGCCGAACACGCGCTTCCACCGCCATCGGCCGGAACTGCCCGACGAGGACGAGGTCGCCGACATGCACGAGGCGATCGCCGCGCGCCTCGCGTCCGCCGGCTTCGCGCACTACGAGGTGTCCGCGTACGCGCGCCCCGGCCACCGCTGCCTGCACAACCTCAACTACTGGAGCTTCGGCGACTACCTCGGCATCGGCGCCGGCGCGCACGCCAAGGTGTCGATGCCCGCATCGATCGTGCGCGAGGTCCGTTGGAAGCAACCGAAGCAGTACATGGCGCGCGTCGCGGCCGGCGAGCCGGTGATGGAGCGGCGCGAGGTCGCGCCCGTCGAACTGGGCTTCGAGTTCATGCTGAACGCGCTGCGCCTCGTCGACGGCGTGCCCTCCGCGCTCTTCGCCGAGCGCACCGGCGTGCCGATCGCGTCGATCGCCCGCGAGATCGCGGCGGCGACGTCCCGCGGCCTGCTCGATCCCGATCCGGCCGTGCTGCGCGCGACGCCGCTCGGCCAGCGGTTCCAGAACGAACTGGTCGCGATGTTCCTGCGCGAGCGCGCCCCCGCGAAGGCGCCGGGATGAACGCGCTCCACGCGAGATCCCTCGCGGAACTCGCCCCCGCGCTGGCGTCCGGGCATCTGCGGGCGCACGAACTGGCGCACGCGCTCATCGCGCGAATCGCCGCCACCGACGCCGGCGTGCGCGCATGGGCGCACGTCGACCGCAGCATCGCGCTCGACGCCGCGGCCCGGCTCGACGACACGCCGGTCGGCGCGCGCGGAGGGGCGTTCGGGCTGCCGCTCGGCGTGAAGGACATCATCGACACCGAGGAGTGGCCGACCGAGCTGGGCTCGCCGATCGCCGCGGGACGGCGCCCCGGCGAGGACGCCGCCTGCGTCGGGCGTTGGCGGGCAGCGGGCGGTCTCGTGCTCGGCAAGACGGCGACCACCGAGTTCGCCTACATGCATCCGGCCGCGACCGCGAACCCGTGGAACGCGCGCCACACGCCGGGCGGATCGTCGTCGGGATCCGCGGCGGCGGTGGCCCTCGGACAGGTGCCCGCCGCGCTCGGCACGCAGACCAACGGCTCGATCATCCGCCCGGCCGCGTACTGCGGCGTCGTGGGCTTCAAGCCGACGGTGGGGCTCGTGCCGTTCGACGGTGTGCACGTGTTCAGCCCGACGCTCGACACGCTCGGCACGTTCGCGCGCTCGGTCGTCGACACCGCGATCGTCGTGCACACGCTCGCACCGGCGATGCCGCGCGGGGTCGCGGCCTCGCGGCCGCCTCGCCTCGCGTTCATCCACCGCTTTCCCTGGACCGCCCCGGTCGAGGACGGCGGCGCGCTCGACCACGCCGCCAATCATCTGCGCCGCGCGGGCGCGGACGTCGTCGCGGCGGCCATGCCCGACGCGCTCGCGGATGGACGCGACGTGCACCGCGCGATCATGCTCTCCGAGGGCGCCCGTGCGCTCGGATCGTTGCAGTCGCGCGAACGCGCGCGGATGTCGGCGACGCTGAACGCGGGTCTCGACGAGGGCCGGACCGTCTCCGTCGAGGCGCACCTGCACGCGCTGGCCGCGCGCCGGGCGATGATCGCGGCGGCCGTGTCCTGGCTCGCGGACTACGACGCGCTGATGGCGCCGTCCGCGCCGTCGCCGGCGCCCGAAGGGCTCGCCGCGACCGGCGACCCGTCGTGCTGCACCTTCGCCTCGCTCATGGGCTTCCCGGCGATCACGATTCCGATCGGCCACGGCGCGAACGGGCTGCCGGTGGGCATGCAACTCGTCGCGCGCGGCGGCGAGGACGCGGCGCTCCTCGGCGTCGCCGCTTGGTGCGAGTCCCGGCTGCCGCGCTGGCGGGGGCTCGTGTGAAGCGCGCGAAGCGGCACGTGGTGCCCAAGCCGCGCAATCCGGTCGCTCGCTCGCCGCTCCTCGCCAAGGGGGGCGCGCACGGCAAGACGACGGCGGCGAAGCGCCGGGCTGCGGCGATGGAGCTCGCGAAGCTCGCCCGCGAGCCGGAGCGGGAGGACTGAGCGTGACGCTCTCCCGGAGCGACCTCGAACGTGGCCGCATGCGCGAGATCTACGCGGCGACGATCGGCGCTGCGTATGCGCTCGACGACCATGCGCTCGACAGGTCGCTCGCGGCGACGCTGGCGGAGCGGCCGAAGGGCGCGGGCTGGTGGGTGTTCGCCTACGGGTCGCTGCTGTGGAATCCGCTGTTTCCGGTCGCCGACGCAATACCCGCGACGGTGCACGGACTGCACCGGCGCTTCTGCCTGCGATCGCTCGCCTCGCGCGGCACATGCGAGCGCCCGGGCCTCGTGCTCGGCCTCGAGCGGGGCGGTGCGTGCCGCGGCGTCGCGCTTCGACTTCCCGCGGCGCTCGCCCGAGACGAACTCCGACTGCTGTGGCGGCGCGAGATGGTCGTCGGATCGTACCGGCCGGTGTGGGTGCGCGCCCGCGCGCGCGGGCGGACGTTGGTCGCGCTGACGTTCGCGGTGCAGCGCGACCACCCGCAGTACGCCGCGCTTCCGCTCGGACGGCAGGCCGACGCGATCGCGTCCGCGCAGGGCGCGTTCGGCAGCTGCTGCGACTACCTGGCGCGAACGCGCGAGGCGCTCGCCGTCCACGGCATCGTCGATGCCTACCTCGAGAGGCTCGCGACCGACGTGGCCGCGCGGCAGCGACACTCGGGCGTCCGGGGGCCTTCCCGGGCCTGACGCGCGGGGCGCGGGCGTCAGTTCGGCACGATCGCGGCGAAGCGCACGATCACCGCGGTTCCTCGGCCGGTCGGGGGCGTGACGAGTTCGACCGAAGCGCCGTGCCGGCCGGCGACTTCGCGCACGATCGCGAGGCCGAGTCCCGAACCGTCGCCCGGCGAACCATCGACACGGAAGAATCGCTCGAAGATTCTGGGCCGCGCGGACTCCGGCACGCCCGGGCCGTCGTCCTCGACCGCGAGGAACGGGCGGCCGTCCTCGAGGCCGCAACGGACGGTCACGACGCTGCCGGACGGCGCATAGCGGATCGCGTTGTCGATCAGGTTGCCGAGCAGCTCGCGCAACATGACCTCGTCGCCCTGAACTTCCGCGTGTTCGAGCTCGAAGCCGAGATCGATGTCGCGCTCGATCGCGCGGGCGGCCCAGTCGCGCGCCGCGGCATCGCCGAGGCGGTAGAGATCGAACGGACGCATCCGGCCCTGGGCCTCGGCGTCGCCCTCGGCGCGCGCGAGCGCGAGGAGCTGATGCGCGAGGCGCGACGCGCGGATCGTCGCGGCGTGCATCTTCTCGAGTTCTGCCGCCACCTCGGGCGCGTGCGGGCGACGCCTCAGGAGTTCGAGCTGCATCCGCAGGCCCGCGAGCGGCGTGCGGAGCTGATGCGCCGCGTCGGCGACGAAGCGCTGCTGGCTCTCGACGGCGAGCCTCAGCCGGTCGATCAGGCGGTTGAGCGCGCGCATGGCGGGCTTCACCTCGTCGGGCGCGCCGCCCGTGTCGAGCGGCTCGAGATTGGTGGGCGCGCGGTCCAGCAGGTCGTCGCGCACGCGATCGAGCGGCGCGAGGGCGCGGCCGACCGCACCCCACACCAGCGCCAGGGCCACGACCGCGACGACGAGCGTGGGCAGGAGGGCGGCGACCAGCACTTCGCGCACCAGCCGGTTGCGCTTGTTGAGCGTCTCGCCGACCAGCACCGTGAGGCCGTTGCTCGCCCGGTACGACGCGACGCGCATCCGGCTGCCGCGCCAGGTCACGTTGTGGAACATCGCGTCGCCCGGGGTGACGGGCACGGCCACCATCGGAAGGTCGGCCTCGCCGGCGACGACGTGGCCCCGCGCATCGCGGATCTGGAAGGCGAGCCGGTCGGATTCGTCGAACAGCAGCGCTCGCCGCGCGTCGACGGACAGTTCGAGACGCAATGCGTCCGCGTCCCCCCGGACGCTGCCGGCGAGCGCGACGGCGGGGTCGAGCAGCGACCGGTCGTAGGCGTCGGCGGCCATGCGCACGCCCACGTTCCAGGCGATGACCGCGGTCGCCACCACGACCGCGAGCAGGACGCCGGCCATCGAGAGCAGCACCCGATGGCGAATCGACGTCGGCGCGCGCATCAGCCCCCGTCGGGGCGATTGTTCCAGAGGTAGCCGAACCCGCGCACGGTGCGCAGGTGGACGCCGGCGGGCTCGATCTTCGCGCGGAGCCGCGACACGTACACCTCGACGGTGTTCGTGGCGACCTGCTCGTTCTGGCTGCACAGTTCCTCGATGATCTCGTCCTTGGACAGGACGCGCCCCGGGTGCTGCAGGAACATGCACAGGAGCGCCCACTCGCGCGTGGTGAGGTCGACCGGATTGCCGTGGATCTTCAGCCGCCGGGCCGCGAGATCGACGTGCATCGCGCCGATCTCGACGATCGGCGTGGCCGGCACCTCGGGGCGGCGGAGCAGCGCGCGCACGCGCGCCTCGAACTCGTCGAGCGAGAACGGCTTGGTCAGGTAGTCGTCCGCGCCGAGGTCGAGGCCGTGCACACGGTCCTCGACCGCGTCGCGTGCCGTCAGCATCATGACGCGCGTGGCGTCGCCGCGCGCGCGCAGGCGGCGCAACACCTCGAACCCGTCGATCCCGGGCAGGCCCACGTCGAGCACGATGAGGTCGTGCGCGCCCCCGCTCGCGATCCGGTCGGCGACGTCGCCTGCGCTGGCGACCGCCGGGGCATGGCCGGCCGCGCCGAGCGCGCGGGCCAGGCCGTCGGCGAGCAGCGGGTCGTCCTCGGCGATCAGCACTCTCATGCGGCTAGCGTACCAAACTGCGCCCCGCCTCGGGGAGCGAAGTTGGCTATCGCGCCGCCGGGCGCGTCCCGTCTGACGGACCGCTGACAGGCGCGCCGCCCCCCGGCGCCTGACGGGGCGCCGGATCACGGAATGGCGATGGAGCGGCCGCCGTCGACGTTGATCGTCTCGCCGGTGACGTAGGGCGCGTCCGCGAGCAGGAAGTGCGCGGCGCGCGCGATGTCGTCGGGCGAGCCTTCGCGCCGGAGCGGCGTGTGCGAGATGATGCGCTGGCGCGACACCTCGTCGAAGGTCTCGTCGCCGTCCGGCCACAGGATCGGGCCCGGGGCGATCGCGTTCACGCGGACCTCGGGCGCGAGTTCGCGCGCGAGCGCGCGCGTGAGTCCGGCGAGCGCCGCTTTCGCGGTCGAATACACGACGTAGTGGCGCAGCGGCCGCTCGGCATGGATGTCGCTGATGTTGACGATCGCGCCCTGCGCCTTGCGCAACGGAGCCGCGGCGGCCTGCGCGAGGAAGAGCGGCGCGCGGACGTTGGTGCCCATCAGGTCGTCCCACTGGACGGGTTCGATCTCGCCCATCGCCGTCGGATAGAAGCTCGACGCGTTGTTCACCAGCGCGTCGAGGCGGCCGAAGCGCAGCACCGTCTGGTCGACGATCGAGGGCAGCTTGCCCAGGTCGAGCAGGTCGGCCTGGATCAGCGCGACCGAGTCGGCGCGCGTGCCGTTGAGTTCCGCCTGCAGCAGACGGGCCTCGCCGGCGGACGACCGGTAGTGCAGCATCAGCCGCGCGCCCGCGGCGTGCAGCCTGCGGCAGATCGCCGCGCCCACGCGCTTCGCTCCGCCGGTGACCAGCACGACCTTGTCCTGCACGCGCGCTCCCGCGGTCCGCGCCGGGCGAATTGTCGACTTGGGTACACTAGCACAAGCCGCGCGATGCGCGGAGTGCCGATGCGGACGCGACGCGATCCCGACACCGCGCTGCCCGAGCCGGACGCGGACGCCAGGGCGCACGCCGCGCGCGTGCGCGCGGCCATCGTCTCCGCGCTCGAGGCGCGCGGCGGCTTCCTGCCGGTGCGCGACTACGTGGAACTCGCGCTCCATGCGCCCGGCCTGGGCTACTACGCTGCGGGCGCTCGCAAGTTCGGCGCGGCGGGCGATTTCACGACCGCGCCGGAGATGACGCCGCTCTTCGGCGCCGCGCTGGCCTGCCAGGTCGCGCGGATCCTCGAGGCCACGGAAGCGCGCGAGATCGTCGAACTCGGCGCGGGCAGCGGAGGGCTCGCGATCGCGTTGCTGCGCGAACTCGACCGCCTGGACGCGCTGCCCTCCCGCTACGCGATCGTCGAGCCGAGCCCGGACCTGCGCGAACGCCAGCAGGCCGCGATCGTGCGCGACCTGCCGTCGTGGAGCCGCCGGGTCGCGTGGCTCGACGCGCCGCCCCCGCGCATCGACGGCGCGATCCTGATGAACGAAGTGCTCGACGCGGTGCCTCCCGACGTCGTGGCGCGCATCGGCGGGCGCTGGCACGAGCGCGGCGTGACGCTCGACCGGCATGGGAACCTGGCGCTCGCCGATCGCGCGCTCGCGGACGCGGCGCTCGAGGCGCTCGCGCGCGAGCGGTTCCCGGGTTCGGGCGACTACGCGAGCGAGATCCCGCGCGCGGCGGAGGCGCTGGTCGAGGATCTCGGACGCCGTCTCGCGAGCGGCGCGCTCGTGGCGATCGACTACGGATTTCCGCGCAGCGAGTTCTACCACCCCGAGCGCTCGCGCGGCACGATGATGGCCCACTACCGCCATCGTGCCACCGAGGACATCTTCCTCTGGCCGGGGCTCGCGGACCTCACCACGCACATCGACTTCACCGGCGTCGCGGAGGCCGGCGCGCGCGCCGGCCTGGGCGTCGCGGGCTACGCGTCGCAGGCAGCGTTCCTGATCGGCTGCGGGATCCTCGACCGCCTCGCGGCCGCAGGCGATCCTTCGACGCCTGCCTACCTGCGCGAAGCCGGAGCGGTACAGCAGTTGCTCTCGCCCGCGGAGATGGGCGAGATCTTCAAGGTGATCGCGCTCGAGCGCGGCGAAGCGATCCGCTGGCCGGGCTTCGCGCTGGGCGACGCGAGCTACCGGCTCTGACCTCCGGCGGGCGTGCGTCAGGCGGCTGCCGGACGGCCGAGGTAGACGCGCGCGGCGTTGCCGCCCAGCACCGCGGCGCGCTGCGGCGGCGACAGGTCGTCGAGCGCGCGGAGCGTGAGTGCGCGCCAGCGGTCGTAGCCTCCGGCGAGGTTCACCACCGGCCAGTCGCTGCCCCAGAGGAGCCGGCCCGGCCCGAACAGGTCGACGAGCGCGTCGATCCACGGCGCGAGCTCCGCGGCATCGTCGCCGGAGCGCGCCTCGGTGACGAGTCCCGAGAGCTTGCAGACGACCCGCGGGTGCGACGCGACCGCCGCGAGGTCCGCGCGCCAGGCGTCGATCTCGCGTTCGCGGATGCGCGGCTTCGCGCCATGATCGACGACGATCTGCAGACCCGGATGGCGCTCGACCACCGCGGCGAGTCGGGTCAGATGGCGCGGCAGCACCAGCGCGTCGAACACGAGTCCGTGCGCGACCATGGCATCGAAGACCGGCGCGAGGTCGCGCCGCGCGAGCCAGTCGTCGTCCGCGATGTCCTGCACCATCGGTCGCAGGCCCACGAGCGCACGCTCGCCGGCCAGCCGTCCGACCGCCTCCGCGGCATCGGGCGCGTCGAAGTCGGTCCAGCCGACGACGCCCGCGACGAACGGCGTGTCCCGCGCGACCTCGACGAGCCAGCGCGTCTCGGCCTCGGTCGGCGCGGCCTGCACGAGGATCGTGCGCGCGATGCCGTGGCGCGCGAGGATCGGCGCGAGGTCGTCCGGCCCGAAGTCGCGGTGGATCGCTCCGAGCGCGGGCGTGAGCCAGGTGTAGTCGCCGCGCGCGAGCCGCCAGAAGTGCTGGTGGGAATCGATCCCCCCGGAGCGGCCGTCGGCCGCCTCCCCCCAGGGGGCGCCGCGCGCTCGGGGCGGCTCTGAGCGCGCGCCGATCACGCGGGCACCGGGGCGTCGTCGCGCAACAGCCGCGCGGCCTTGAGGTCGGCCCAGAGCGCAGGCGGGACCGGGCGGGCGAACAGGTCGGCGTTGCGCCGCACCTCGCCGGGCGAGACCGCGCCGAGCACGACGCTCGACACGGCCGGGTGGCCGAGCACGAACGCGAGCGCGGCGTGCGCGAGCGCGGTGCCGTGCGTCGCGCAAACGCGCTCGATCGCCGCCACCCGGGCGAGCACCTCGGGCGGTGCCGGACGATAGTTGTAGCGCGCGCCCTCGACCGCTCCGGTCGCGAGGATCCCGGAGTTGTAGACGCCGCCCAGCAGGACGCCGATGCCGCGTTCCGCCGCGAGCGGCAGGAAGTCGTCCAGGGCCGGTTGCTCGAGCAGCGAGTAGCGTCCGGCGAGGAGCACGCAGTCGAGGTCGGCCTCGCGCGCGAAGAACGCGCACACCGCGGCGTCATTCACGCCGATGCCGATCGCGCGCACCACGCGCTGGGCGCGCAGGTCGGCGAGCGCGCGCCATGCGCCGGCGAGCGCTTCGCGCGCCCGCGCGAGCGCCGCGTCGCCGTGCGTCCACGGATCGACGTCGTGGACGAGCGCGATATCGACCGAGGCGACGCCGAGCCGCAGCAGCGACTGCTCGAGCGAGCGCATCGCACCGTCGTAGCCGTAGTCGAAGCGCCCCTCGTGCGGCAATCCTCCGGCGTAGCCTTCGGTGCGCGTCACGCCGGCCGGCGCGGGCGCGAAGACCCGCCCGACCTTCGTCGACAGCACGATTCGGCGGCCCGGGCGCCGCCGCAGCGCGGTGCCGATCCGGTGCTCCGAGAGGCCCCGGCCGTACAGCGGCGAAGTGTCGACGAGCGTGACGCCGGCGTCGAGCGCGGTGACGACCGTGTCGATCGCGTCGGTGTCGTCGAGCGCGGTGTAGAGGTCGCCGAGCGGGGCGCCGCCGAAGCCCAGCGTCGACACGTCCGGCCCGCGGCGACCGAGCGAGCGGACCGCGATCCCGGGCGGCGGGGGGGCTTGCGCAACCATCGCGTACATACTAACATGTCAGCATGTCCTCGTCCACGCTCGCCCCCACCTCCACCTCCACCTCCACCTCCACCTCCGCCCCCGCGCCGGCGCGACGGATGCGCGCCCCCGACGAGCGTTTCGGCCTCGGCGTCGCGCTCGTCACCCCCTTCGCCGCGGACGGCCGCGTCGATCTCGCACGGCTGTCGGCGCACGCGCGCCGCTGCGTCGACGACGGTTGTTCGTCGATCACGCTGTTCGGGACCACCGGCGAGGGCGCCTCGCTCGGCATGACGGAGCGTGCCTCGATGCTCGGCGCGCTCGCCAGGGCGGGCCTCGACCTCGCGACGCGCGTGCTGGCGGGCGTGGCCGCGTCCTCGATCGAGGACGCGGCGGCGCAGGCGAACCAGCTCTTCGACGCGGGCGGACGCGGCGTGCTGCTCGCGCCTCCGTTCTATTTCAAGGGCGTCGACGACGAGGGCGTCTACCGCTGGATGGCGTCGGTGATCGAGCGCTGTCGGTCCCCGCGCGGCGTGATTCTCTACCACATTCCGCAGGTCACCGGCGTGCCGCTCGGGTCGGCGCTCGTCGGGCGCCTCGCACGCGCGTTTCCCGGCGTGGTCGTCGGCGTGAAGGATTCGAGCGGCGACTGGACGTCCACCGAACGCCTGCTCGCCGACCATCCGGATCTTCACATCCTCGTCGGCGACGAGCGGCTCCTCGCGCGCGCGGTACGCCACGGCGGGTCGGGCGCCATCAACGGCTTCGCGAACTTCTGCGCGAGCGCCGTGCTGCCGATGGTCGAGCGCGGTGACGAGGTGCCGGGCATCACCGCGCTGGTCGAGATCCTGCTGCGCCATCCGGTGACGCCGGGAGTGAAGGCGCTGGTCGCGCACCGGTACCGCGACGAGGGCTTCGTCGCCACCGCGCCGCCGCTGCTCCCGCTCGCAGCCGCCGCGCGCGCCGAGCTCGCCCAGGCGTTCGATCGTCTCGTGCCGGGTCTGCGCTGACGCGAGCGCGCATGAAGCTCCGCGACCAGGCCTACCAGCGCTTCACGCGCGGCCTGCTCGCCCGCGAGATCCGCGCCGGCCAGTTCGTGTCGCAGCGCGAACTGACCGAGCTGACCGGCATGCCGCTCGGCGCGATCCGCGAACTCATCCCGCGCCTCGAGGCCGACGGCCTGATCCGCACGGTCCCGCAGCGCGGCATGCAGGTGGCGCAGGTCGACGTGCGCCTGATCCGCGACGCCTTCGGATTCCGCATCATGATCGAGCGCGAGGCGGCCGCGCAGTTCGCGCTCCACGCCGGCGACGACGCGTTCCGTCGCCTGCGCGACGACCACGAAGCGGTGCTGGCCAGCGCCGCGAGAGGCGCGAACGCGGCGCTGATCGCGCGCGCGCAGGCGGTCGACGACGGCATGCACGCGACCATCGTCGACGCGCTCGGCAACGGCATCGTGTCGAACGCCTGGCGCGTCAACCAGTTGAAGATCCGCCTGATCCGCCAGAGCGAGACCCGGCTCGACGCCGACCTGGTCGCGCCGGTGATGCGCGTGCACCTGGGCGTGATCGACGCGATCGCGACGCGCGATCCGGTGCGTGCGGCAGAGGCGATGGAGGCGCACATCTCCGCGTCGCGCGACCGCGCGCTCGGGCTCGACGTCGCACCGATACCTGATGCATCCGCCGGGGCGGTCAGGGCCCGGCTCCATGACCCTCGCGCGGCCGCGCCGCGCGCCATTCGAGGAGGACGACGATGAAGCGATGGACGATCGCGCTGGCCATGGTGGCCGCGGGCGCCGCGACCGCGGCAGGCGCGCAGCAGGTGACGATCCGCTGGGGTGACGTGGTGGGCGGCACCCACCCGTCGGTGCAGATGATCGACCGCATCGCCGCCGAGGCGAAGGAGAAGTCGGGCGGGCGCATCGTGATCCAGGCGTTCCCCGGCGGGCAGCTCGGCGGCTCGCGCGAGATGATCGACGCGGTCGCGAACGGCGTGCAGCAGATCGTGACGGAAGGCGCCGCGAACTTCGGCGCCTGGGTGCCGTCGATCTCGGTGGTCGAGGCGCCCTACATCTGGCGCGACGCGGCGCACCTCGACAAGGCGATGAACGGGCCGATCGGCGAGTCGTTCAACGAGACGCTCGTCAAGGCGCGCGGCATGCGCATCCTCGGCACGACCTACTACGGCACCCGCCACATCACGACGACCTCGAAGGCGGTGCGCTCGCCCGCCGACATGGTCGGGTTCAAGCTGCGCGTCCCCGAGAACGACGTGTTCAAGGCGATGGCCGAGGCCTGGGGCGCGAAGCCGACGCCGATGAACTTCGGCGAGCTCTACCTCGCGCTCAAGCAGAACGTGGTCGACGGACAGGAGAACCCGCTGCCGACGATCAAGGCGGGCAAGTTCGACGAGGTCCAGAAGTACCTGGTGCTCTCGGGCCACATCATCACGCCGCGGCTCGTGGTCGTGAACGAGGCGTTCTGGCAGGGGCTCTCCGCGGCCGATCGCAAGATCATCTCGGATGCGGTGAAGAACGGCATCGCGTGGCAGAACGCGGAACTCATCCGGCAGGAGGGCTCGCTCGTCGACACCTTCAAGGCCGCGGGCATGACGGTGATCACGCCCGACCCGAAGGCGTTCCGCGACCCGGTCGTGGCGAAGGTGCCGAAGATGTTCGAGTCGAAGTGGGGCGCCGGCACCTACGACCGCATCCAGGCGATCCGCTAGCCGCGCGCTTCGGGTGTCGGGCTACAGCCCGACGGGCGGAGGGGCCGTGGGTCGGGCTTCAGCCCGACAGGCGGTGTGGCTGTGGGTCGGGCTTCAGCCCGACAGGCGGAGTGCGTGTGGGTCGGGCTTCAGCCCGACGGCGTTCGCAACGCGACGCAAGGAGGAACGAGGATGCCGTCTCGAAGCATCGACCGCGTGGTCGACGGACTCGCCGTCCTCGCGTTCGCCGGGATGTTCGCCTGCGTCTTCGCGCAGGTGGTCTTCCGCTACTTCCTCGACGATCCGCTCGTCTGGAGCGACGAACTCGCGCGCTACCTGTTCGTGTGGGTGTCGTTCCTCGGCTGGATCATCGCCGCGCGCAAGCGCTCGCACCTCGCGATCGACATGGCGCTCGCGCGGCCGGGACCGCGGGGCCGGGCGGCGCTGCGCGGGCTCGGCGCGCTCGCGGCGATCGCCTTCGCGGCGATCCTCGCCTGGCAGGGCTGGCGGATCGCGCTGCGCAACGCCGACGTCGAGACCACCGCTCTCTTCTTCTCGCAGGGCGTGGTCTACGCGATCGTCCCGGTGGCGGCGATCGCGGTCGGGCTCTACGCGCTCGCGGACCTGCGCGGTGCCGCGCGCGCGTGGTGGACGGGCCGGGAGACGCGGGCGTGATCGAGTTGATGCTGGGCATCCTCGCCGCGTGGTTCGTGAGCCTGTTCGCGGGACCGGCGATCTACGCGGCGATGGGGCTCGCCGGCTTCGCGTTCCTCGTGCTGGCAGGCATTCCGGGGATCGTCGTCCCGCAGAAGGTCGCGATGGCGGCGAACTCGTTCCCGCTGCTCGCCGCGCCGCTCTTCATCCTGATGGGCAACCTGATGAACTCGTCGGGGATCAGCGTGCGCATCTTCGAGTTCGCGAAGTGCGTCGTCGGCTGGATGCGCGGAGGGCTGTGCCAGGCGAACATCTTCGGCAGCGTGATCTTCGCGGGCATGAGCGGCTCGGCGGTCGCCGACGCGGCGGGATTGGGCACCGTCGAGATCGAGATGATGAAGAAGGAAGGCTACGACGCCGAGACCGCCGGAGCGATCACCGCGGCCTCCGCGACGATCGGCCCGATCATTCCGCCGTCGCTGCCGATGATCGTGTACGGCGTCACCGCCGAGACGTCGATCGGCGCGCTCTTCCTCGCCGGCGTCGTCCCGGGGCTCGCGATGGCGCTCGCGCTGATGGTGATGGTCCGCCACCTCGCGATCCGCAAGAACCTGCCGCGCCACCCGTTCGAAGGCGGCCGAGTGCTGTGGCTCGCGTTCCGCGGCGCGTTCTGGGCGCTGATGGCGCCGGCCGTGCTGCTCGGCGGCATGTTCTCCGGCATCTTCACGCCGACCGAAGCCGCGGCGGTCGCGGTCGTGTACGCGCTCGTCCTCGGATTGTTCGTCTACCGCGAGTTCGCGCTGAAGGACCTGCCGAAGCTCGTCGTCGACACGGTCGAGACGACCGGCGTCGTGATGGCGCTCGTGATGACCGCGTCGCTGCTCGGCTACTGCATCTCGGTGTCGCGCCTGCCGCAGGAGTTCGGCGCGGCGCTCGCGCACCTCACGACGAACCCGCTCGTCTACCTCCTGATCGTCAACCTGCTGCTGCTCGTCGTCGGCTGTTTCATGGAGGCGCTCGCGGCGATGCTCGTGCTGATCCCGATCCTCGTGCCGCCGGCGCTCGCGCTCGGGATCGATCCGGTCCAGTTCGGGCTGATCTTCGTGCTGAACCTGATGATTGGCACCATCACCCCGCCGGTAGGCGTGGTGCTCTACGTCACGGCGAAGGTCGCGCAGGTGCCGTTCGACCGGATGGCGCGCGCGACCGCGCCCTACCTCGTTCCGCTCGTCGGGGTGCTCGTGCTGTGCACGGTGTGGCCGCCGCTCACGACGTTCCTGCCGAAGGCGCTGCTGGGGCGCTAGGCCCGCCGGCCGCGCGCCAGAGGACGAGGTAACCCGCGACGGGCTCGCCGTGGTCGAGGCGCACCGTGACGTCGTGGCGCTCGGCGAACGCGAACCCGTGTTCGCGCGCCAGGCGTTCGAGATAGGCGAGCGCGTGGGCATAGCGTCCGCTGCGGTTCAGCCGAAATCCGCGTCCGTGCGCCGACGCGTCGCCGTCGGCAGGCAGCGCGTCGCGGGACTCCACCGAGAAGACGGCGAACCCGCCCGGGCGCAGCAGCCTCGCGATCTCCCCGATCGCGTCGTCCAGGCGGCCGACGTAGACGAACACGTCGGCCGCCGTCACGAGGTCGTAGCTCGCATCGGGTTCGCCTCGCATCATCGCGACCAGTTCGCCGGCCTCGAGGCGCGCGTAGCGGCCGGTCTCGCGCGCCTTGGCGATCATCGCCGGCGAGAGGTCGACGCCGACGATGCGCCGCGTGAACGGCTCGATCGCGGCGCCGACGAGTCCGGTGCCGCAGCCGAGGTCGAGCACGTCCCAGCGCCTGCCGGCCGCCGCCGCGTGCGGGGCGAGCATGTCTGCGGCGAGGCGCGGGATGTCGTAGCGGAGCTCCTTCACGAGATGAGCGTCGAAGCGGTCTGCGTACTCGTCGAAGAGGCGTGCGACATAGTGGTCGGGCGCGCGCTCGGTCGTGCCGCCGGTGAGCGAATCGACGAGGTGCCCGACCGGATTGGCCGGGTCGATCGCCAGCACCTCGCGGTACCGTTCGACCGCTCCTGCACGGTCGCCGCGCCGGAAATGCGCGTTGCCCAGGCGCATCAGGAGGTCGATGTCGCCGGGCTTGCGTTCCAGCGCCTCGACGTAGCGGGCAATCGCGCCCTCCGCGTCGCCGCGTTCGAGGAGCACGTTGGCCAGTGCGGTGAGCACGCGCGCGTCACCGGGGGCGAGCGCGTGCGCGCGCCCGGCGGATGCGAGCGCCCGGTCGAGATCGCCCGACGCCTGGTATGCGCCCGCGGCGCCGAGGTGCGCGAGAACGGAGTCCGGCGCCAGGTTCGCTGCACGCTCGTAGTGCGCGCACGCGTCGCCGGTCCGGCCATCCTCGCGCAACGCGTTCGCGAGGTTGACGTGCGCCGCCGCGTGCGACGGATCGATCGCGATCGCCTGCCGGTAGCGTTCGATGGCGTCGGCGCGCCGGCCGAGCTTCGCGAGCGCGATGGCGAGGTTGTAGCAGAGTTCCGCCGATGGCGGTCCAAGCGAGACGGCTTCCTCGTACGCCGCCGCGGCTCGCACGAAGTCGCCGCCGAGGGCGTGCAGGTTGCCGAGGCTCGTGCGAAGGACGGCCGACGACGGGAAGGCCGCGATCCCGTGCGTGGCGGCGTCCCTCGCGCCGGCGGCGTCCCCTTCCTGATGGAGCAGGAAACACAGCTCGTTCCACGCCTCTTCGTCCGGATGTCCGTTTCCGAGCGCGGAACGCAGCGCCTCGATCGCGCCGCGCCGATCTCCGCGCGCGGACAGGATGCTTGCGAGCATGCGCTCGGCGCGCGTTCGTTCCGCAGGAGCCGACGCGGTCGCGATGGCGCGCCGCAACGCCGCCTCGGCCGCTGCGTGCTGCCCGCTCGCGAACGCGGCCTCGGCTTCGCGAACGGCGTCCGCCGCGGCGCCGGGGGAAGACTTGCCGTGCCCGCGAACGAGTGCCTTCAGCCGGTTGAGCATGGTCGAGGAGCGCGCGCTGCCGTTCGATGGCCGAGTCTAGCGCACCGATGACCGGAACACCGGTGACCGTCTGCACTTCCGCTTGCCGCGCGCGATGCACGCCGGACAGTCGTACCGGTGCAACGGTGCGGCCCGCCCCGGCGCCGGTAGAATCGCCGCCATGACGACGGGAGCGCAACCGTGGCGATTCTGCGTGGCGCCGATGATGGACTGGACCGACCGCCACTGCCGCTACTTCCACCGGCGGCTCACCCGGTACGCGCGGCTCTACACCGAGATGATCACCGCGCCTGCGCTCGAGCACGGCGACGTGCCGCGGCACCTCGACTTCGACCCGTCCGAGTCGCCGGTCGCGCTGCAGCTCGGAGGCAGCGATCCGCGGAGCCTCGCGCACGCGGCACGGCTCGGCGAACGCTGGGGCTACGACGAGATCAACCTGAACTGCGGCTGTCCGTCCGAGCGCGTGCAGACCGGCAGCTTCGGCGCCTGCCTGATGGCCGAACCCGAGCTCGTCGCCCGCTGCGTGCGCGCGATGCGTGACGCGGTTGCGCTGCCGGTCAGCGTCAAGCACCGCATCGGCCTCGACGCCAACCGCGACTACGGCTTCGTGCGCGACTTCGTGGGCACGGTCCGCGACGCGGGCTGCGGCACGTTCATCGTGCACGCGCGCAATGCGGTGCTGAAGGGACTGTCGCCGAAGGAGAACCGCGAGGTGCCGCCGTTGCGCTACGAGGTCGTCCATCGGCTGAAGCGCGACTTCCCCGACGCGACGATCGTGCTGAACGGCGGTCTCGCCGACTGGAGGGCGATCGAGGCCGAGCTGGCGTCGGTGGACGGCGTGATGCTCGGGCGCACCGCGTACCACGACCCCTACTTCCTCGCGCAGGTCGATGCGCGGCTCTTCGGCGACGACGCGCCGCCGCCGATGCGCGCGGCGGTCGTCGAGGCGATGCTGCCCTACGTTTCCGCGCAGGCGTCGCGGGGCACGCCGCTACGCGCGATCGCGCGGCACATGCTGGGGCTCTACCACGGGGTCTCCGGCGGGCGCCGCTACCGGCAACTGCTCTCCGACGCGGCGCGCCTGCGCGGAGCCGGTCCCGAACTGCTGCGCGAGGCGCTCGCGACGGTCGAGCCTGCGCTCGCCTGACGCGGGCAGTCATCGGCGGTCGCGCCGCTTGCGCCTGCGGGCGGCCGCCGCGCCGCTCGCGACGTCCATCGGAGCGTGCGGCGCCTTCGATGCGTCCGGGTCGGGCTCCCCCGCAGCGTCGCCGCCGGGCATCAGGCGCAGGAACCGGCCGGGCGCGACCTCGACGAAGATCGAAGTCGCCGCGTAGACGATGACGAGCAGGTGAGGGAGGTAGCGACCGGCGAGCGCCGAGATCGGCGAATAGACGACGAACAGCACGACGATCCAGCGTCCGAACACGAGTCCGAAGCGTTGCTTGAGCCTGAGCTCGTCGGGCGAGCGGACCTCGAGTTCGCGCCACAGGCCGGCGTACGACCAGACGGCGGCGGCGACCTGCCAGGCGGCCCCGCTCAGGAACGCGGGGTCGCGCCACAGCTCGCGAAAGCCCTCGAAGCCGGACATCGCGCCGACGAACAGGAGCGGCATGCCGATCGGCACCGCGACGATCGCGGTGAGGAAGACCGCGACGAGGATCGCACCCGCCTCGCTGTTGATGCGCGAGGCGGTCCCGTCGGACGCTTGCCTTCCGAAGTGCGACGCCAGTCCCGCGAACATCACGGCCATCGCGAGCAGCGTGTCGATGAAGTAGAGCACGAGCACGCTGGCCGCGGACCAGCCGAACGCCAGGATGCCGACGACCGGCACGATGTTGCGCGCGACGACCTGGCCGATCGCGAGCGGGTCGTAGCGACGCGGCGGGTCGATGGCGTCCACGCGCGAGCGCTACCTCGGCATGTCGTGCTCGACGTACTGCCGAACGATCGCCTCGAAATCCGCGTCGGAGCGCATGCCGAGCGCGCGGCCGGCGGTGGTCTCGATGGCGCGCGGCCAGGTGCGCACGATGCGGTCGACGGCCTCGTCGTGGCGGAACACGACGCGATCGGCGACGGCGTCGCCGGCGACCCGGCGCAGGGCGTCGACCATCGCGCCGACCGTGACCGAGATGCCGGGGACGTTCACGCTGTGCCACGCCGGGAGCGCGGAGGCCGGGGCGTCGTAGCCGACGATGAAACTGTCGATCATCGTGCGCGGCGAGACGAGCCACATGCGCGTGTCGCGGCCGACCGGGCAGGGTGCCTCGACGCCCGCGAGCGGCTCGCGGACGATGCCGCTCGCGAACGACGACGCGGCCCGGTTGGGCTTGCCCGGCCGCACGCTGACCGTCGGCAGCCGCAGGCTGCGGCCGTCGATGTAGCCCTTGCGCGCGTAGTCGTGCACCAGGAGCTCGCCGACCACCTTCTGCGCGCCGTAGGACGACTGCGGCATCAGCGCCTGGTCGTCGGGGAGAAGCTCGGGCAACGGGCCGCCGAAGACCGCGCAGGAACTCGCGAACACGAAGCGGGGCGGCGCGGAGAGCGCGCGGCAGCGTTCGAGCAGCACGCGCGTCGCGTCGACGTTCACCCGCCAGCCCAGGTCGAAGTTCGCCTCCGCCTCTCCGGAGACGACGGCCGCGAGATGGAACACGCCGTCGACGCCGCGCTCGAACGCTTCGTCGAGTAGCGCGCGATCCGCGAGGTCGCCGGAGAGCGACGCGATGCGCGGATCGTCGATGCCCGACGCCGGCGCGAGATCGACGAGCGTCAGGCGCGAAAGCTCTCGCGCACGGCCGTCGGCACCCGCGAGCGTACCCCGCGCGAGGAGTGCCGCGGCGAGCTTGCGGCCGAGGAAACCTGCGCCGCCGGTGATGACGAGGTGCATGGTCGCGGATCCGGTCCTGTCGAGGACGGCGCTATCATAGGACAACGGAGGACGTCGCGTCGATCGAGGACGCGATCGACCGCGAAGGCGTCGCGTTCGTCCTCGCGGACGCCGGGCGCCGGCCGGGCCGCGCTCAGCGCCGCAGCGTCGCGAGTCCCTGCTTCAGCGCCGCGTCGAGGTACGCGCCGTAGAAGTCCGCCGTGAGCAGGCCGACCACGGGATCGGCGAGCGCCTTGCCGTCGCTGCCGACGACGACGATGGTCGGCGTGAACTTCGCATCGAAGCGCGAAGCGATCGCGCGGTGGGTCGTCGGGCGACCGTCGAAGCCGACGACCGGGTCGTCGCGGTCGACCTCGACCTGCCGGAACAGCGCGTCGTCGCGCCACGGCGCCTCGCGGCTCATCGGCACCAGGTGTTCGCGCAGCGCGCGCTCGCAGTACGGGCAGTCGTCACGGTCGAAGAGGATCAGGATCGGGATGCGGCGCGCGCGGGCCGTCGCGCCGTCGGCGGCGAGATCGCGCGCCGCGGGGAGGGCGTGGGCGCGCGGTCGCGAGCGTTCCCCACGCGACGGCGCGTCGACGCTCGTGCCCTGCTGCGCTCGCGCGACGCCAACGCCGACGGAGGCGGCGAGCACGACAATCGCCAGCAGCAGTCGCCGCCTCGGCAGCGCTGCGCGTCCCGTCCGCTCCGACTCCATGCTCGATACCTTCCCCCGTGGGGCCGCGACGCTCGGAGATCGCGCCTCGCGCGCGTACCTCCGGACCCCGGTCAGCGACGCCCCGCCCGCTCGGTCTCGACGGCCCGTGACAACGACGGCGCGCAGGCGATGAACGCCGCGTCGATGGCGGCGAGCGTCCGTTCGATATCGACCTCGGTGTGCGCCGCTGACAGGTACATGAGTCCGCGCGGCAGCGGAGCGACACCGTGGCGGATCAGCGACTCGGCAAGCACGAGCGTGCCTTCCCGGCTCGCTCGCGGGAGGTCGGCGAGCGTCGGGATCGTCGTGTCGCCGGCCAGGAGCTGCACGCAGGAACCGATGCGGTTGACCGCGACCGGCGTACCCTGCCGGCGTGCGGCGTCGCGGGCCCGGTCGGCGATCGCCGTCGCGTAGCGCTCCATCCGCGGATAGACATCGGCGCCGTGCTCGCCGAGCCAATCGACGCAGGCGATCGCCGCCGCCGTCGACAACGGGTTGCCGTTGTAGGTGCCCCGCTGCGAAACCGAGCCCGCGACCATCGGTTTCATCATCGACGCCGGACCGGTTACCGCGCTGATCGGCAGGCCGGCGCCCAGGGCCTTGCCCAGCACGGTCAGGTCGGGCGTCACGCCGTGGAGCGCCTGCGCTCCGCCCAGTCCCAGCCGGAATCCGGTGATCACTTCGTCGAAGATCAGCATCGCTCCGCTCGCGCGCGTGAGCGCGCGCGCGCGCTCGAGGAATCCCGCAGGCGGCGCGAAGCAGCCGGCGTTGATCGCGACGGCCTCCATGATCACGGCGGCGACCGGCGAACGCAGCGCGCGCTCGAGCGCGTCGCCGTCGCCCCAGTCGAGCACGACGACGTGCTCGAGCGCGGAGGGATCCTGTCCGCCGGTCGACGGACCGTCGTTGCCCGGCGTGCCGGCCGTGTCGATCGCGTCGGACCAGCCGTGGTAGTGGCAGCGGAACTTCACGACTGGCAGCCGTCCGGTTCCGGCGCGCGCGATCCGGAGCGCGAGCTGGCAGGCTTCGGTGCCGGTCGACAGGAACGCGGACAACCCGGCGCCGGGCACGTGCCGCGCGATCCGCTCGGCGAGATCGACCTCGGCGGCGTGCACGGACCCGCTGCGCAGGCCCGACGCCAGCGCGCGCTCGATGGCGTCGCGAACGACCTTCGGCGTGTGGCCGAGGATCAGCGGACCGTATCCCAGTGCAAAGTCGACGTACTCGTTTCCGTCGACGTCGAAGATGCGGGCGCCTTCGGCGCGGGCGAGCGAGAGCGCGACCGGACGCTGGGATGCCCGGGGCGTGGAAGAGACGCCGCGCGGCAGCACACGCGAAGCCCGCTCGCGATGGGCGAACGAACCGGCGAACGAGCGCGTCCCGGCGCGGGCTGCGCCGTCGTGCGAATCGTGGGCATCGGGCATCGGTACCTCCTCTGGAGCGCGGGGCTATCGCGGATCGGGCGCGACGGCCAGGCACGCGCTGGCGTCCCACGAAATCGTGACGGCGGCGTCGCGGGAGAGTCCCGCCGCCTCTCGGGTTTCGACTTTGACGATGAACGCCGCCGCGCCCCCGACCGCGACTCGGACCTTCGCATGGTCGCCCAGGTAGATCGTTTCGATGACGCTCGCGCTGCGCCGGTTCGCGGCGCCGTCGGCCGCGAAGAGGCGGATCGATTCCGGACGAACCGACAGCACGACGCGGGCACCGGTCACGAGATCGCCGACGGGAGTCGCCGCGAGCGTAGAACCGTCCGCGATCCGGACGCTGCACCCCTCGCCGTCGCGCGCGACGACGGTGCCGTCGAGCCGGTTGCTCTCCCCGACGAACGCGGCGACGAACGCATTGGTCGGTCGCTCGTACAGTTCCGAGGGCGTGGCGAGCTGCTGCACGACGCCCTGGTGAAACACCGCGATCCGGTCGGACATCGTCAGGGCCTCCGACTGGTCGTGCGTCACGTACACGACGGTGAGGCCGAGATTCTCGTGCAGGTGCTTGATCTCGAGCTGCATCTGCTCGCGCAACTGCTTGTCGAGCGCGCCGAGCGGCTCGTCCATCAGCAGGATCCTCGGCTCGTAGATGAGCGCGCGGGCGACGGCCACACGCTGCTGCTGGCCGCCGGACAACTGCGCGGGCCGCCGATCGCCGAGGTCCGGCAGCCGCACCATGTCGAGCGCGCGCCGGACGCGGTCACGGATGCCGGCGCGCGGGGCGCCGTGCATCTGCAGCGGGAAGGCCAGGTTCTCCGCGACCGTCATGTGGGGAAACAGCGCGTAGTTCTGGAACACCATGCCGATGCCCCGCTTGTGCGGGGGCACGTTGTCGATTCGGCGGCCCTCGATCGAGATCGTGCCCCGGGTCGGCTCCTCGAAGCCGGCGAGCATCATGAGCGTCGTCGTCTTGCCGGACCCGGAGGGGCCGAGCAGGGTGAGGAACTCGCCGCGCGCGAGCGCGAGATCGAGGGAGCGCACGACGTCGGTCCGCCCGTCGTAGCTCTTCGAAATGCCGTCGAAACGCACGATCGGCGTGTCTTCCCGCGAAGCGGAGGTCATCGAATGGGAACCGGTCTGGAGGGGCGGGGAGGTCAGCCGCGCTGTTCCGTCGTGGCGGACGGGAGCGCGCGGCCCGTCGCCCGTGCGCGCACCCATTCGTTCAGCGCGAGGAGGACGATCGAGCAGCCGATCAGCAGCACGGCGGCCGCCGCGATCGTCGGGCTCAGGAACTCTCGCAGGCCGGCGAACATCTGGCGCGGCAGCGTGAACTGCGCCGGACTTGCGACGAAGAGGGCGACGACGAGCTCGTCGAATGACGTTGCGAACGCGAACAGCGCGCCGGTCGCGACGCCAGGGGCGATCGAGGGCAACACGACGCGAAGGAAGGCGACGTGCGGCGGGGCGCCCAGCGTCGCGGCGGCGCGCAGCAGATTGCGATCGAAGGTCTGCAACGTCGCGAGGACGGTGATGAGCACGTAGGGCACCGAAAGCACCGTGTGCGCCAGCACGAGTCCGGTCAGCGTGTTGTTGAGGCCGACGAGGGCGAACGCGAAGTAGACGGCCGCGGCCGTGACGACGACCGGCACGACCATCGGGGTCGCCAGGATCCCGACGAGCAGCGCCTTGCCGCGGAAGCGGCCGAGGAAGATGCCCAGCGCACCGAGCGTGCCGAGCGACGTCGCGACGAACGCCGTGGCGATGCCGACGACGAAGCTGTTCCTGGTCGCGAGCAGCCATTGGTCGCTCGTGAAGAAGTCGCGGTACCAGCGGAGCGAGTAGCCGGGGACCGGCAACGTCAGGAGCTCGCCCGACGAGAGCGACAGCGGGAAGACCACCGCGATCGGGGCGACGAGGAACGCCAGCACCGCGAGCGTCGTCATCGCGAGCAGGAATCGCGCCGGTCCCCGTCCCCGCACGCCGTCGCTCACGCCCTGAGCCCCCGGGTGGTCACGCCGGGCAGGGCGTAACGCGCGACGACGACGATCGCGGCCGTCGCCGCGAGCAGGAGCGTCGCGAGCGCGGCCGACATGCCCCAGTTGATCGTGTTGTTCGTGTAGAACGCGATGAACGTGCTCACCATCTGGTCGTCGGGTCCGCCGACCAGCGACGGCGTGATGTAGAAGCCGACCGCGAGCATGAAAACCATCAACGCGGCGGCCGCGACGCCCGGCATCGACAGCGGCAGATAGACGCGCACGAAACGCCGCCACGGTGAAGCGCCCAGCGAGGCCGCCGCGCGCAGGTACGCGGGATCGATCCCCTTCATGACGCTGTAGAGCGGGAGGATCGCGAACGGCAGCAGGACGTGCACCATGGCGACGTACACGGCGAAGCGGTTGAAGATCATCGCGATCGGGGCGTCGACGAGGCCGAGCGCGAGCAGCAATGCGTTCACCGGACCTTCGCGCTGCAGCAGGATGAACCACGCGGTCGTCCGGACGAGAATGGACGTCCAGAACGGAACGAGCACGAGCGTCAGCGCGACGTGCGCCTGACGCTTCGGCAGGCGGGCCATCGTGTACGCCGCCGGATAGGCGATCAGCACGCAGAGGACGGTGACCCAGAGGCTGATCTCGAACGTGCGGCCGAACAGTCGCAGGAAGATCGCTTCGTCCGCGGGCGACTTCGCGATGTCGCCCACCGGCGTGAGCGTCAGGTCGACCGAGCGGAGCAGGTACAGCGCCGTCGTCGGCGACGTGTTGCGCTGGATCAGCCGCCAGACCGACGGATCGGTCCAGCGGGCGTCGAGCCCCGCGAGCGCGTCGCGATACGGAGCGGAGAGACTCCCGTGCGCGCGCGCGGTCTTCAGGAGAAGCGCGCGCAGCCCTGTCTGCTCGAAATTGAGCCGACGCGCGAGCGGACCGATCGTCTGACGCTCCTGCGCCCGCGCGAGTTCGGCGGAGACGGCGGCGAACGCCGCCTCGGAGGGGAGTCCCTCCCGGTTCCACGTCGCGAGCGCCGCCGCGGTGCGCGGCAGCGTTTCCCGGACTTCCGGATTGGCGATCGCGGTGTACAGTGCGACGGCGAGGGGAACGACGAACGTCGCGACGACGAGGAGCGCGAGCGGAGCGATCAGCACCGCCGCCGCGGCGTTCGTCCGTGTCGCCATCGACTACCTGGCGATCCAGGCGTTGAACTTCTTCTCGAGGTCGTCGCCGTTGGCGACCCAGAATTCGGTGTCGATGAAGAGGCCCTGCGACGCGTGCGCGGACAGCATCGCGGGATTCTTCTCGCGGAGTTTCGGATTGGCGGCGGCTTCGGCGTTGGCCGGCGAGACCGCCCAGGTTTCCGACAGCGCCACGAGCGGCTTCGCATCGGTGATCCAGTCGATCATCTTCATGCCCTCCTTCGCGTTCGGCGAGCCCTTGACGACCGACCAGTAGTCGACCGAGTAGAGGAGCGTCTTCCACAGGAGCGGATACTTGGCGCCCCCCTCGATCGCGCGCGCGGTCCGGCCGGTGTAGCCGACGGCGTAGGCGACCTCCCCGCTGCCGACGAGCTGCACCGGCTGGGTGCCGGACTTCCACCACACGATGTCCTTCTTGATCTGGTCGAGCTTGTCGAACGCGCGCTTCTGCCCTTCGGGCGTGGCGAGCACCTTGTAGACGTCGGCGGGCGGGACGCCGTCGGCGAGGAGCGCGATCTCGAGCGTCATCTTGGGTCCGTTGCGGAACGACCGCTTGCCCGGATAGGTCTTCGTGTCCCAGAGCTTGGCGAAGGTGTCCGGTCCGTCCTTGACGCGGTTCTGGTCGTAGAAGAGCGTCACGCCCCAGAGCACCGCGCCCGCCCCGCAGGGCGACGTGCCGCCGCTGATGAACTTGCTCTGCTTGACGACCGACCAGTCGATCTTCTCGAAGACGCCGTCCTCGCATCCGCGGACGAGCTCGGGGGCCTCGACCATCACGACGTCCCAGGTCACGTCCTTCGCCTTGACCATCGAATAGATCTTCGCCATCTCGCCGTTGTAGACGTCGTCCTTCACCGTCTGCCCGGTCGCCTTGGCGTATCCCTGGAACAGATGCGGGCGCGCATTGTCCTGGAAGCCGCCGCCGAATCCGACGATCATCAGGTCGCGCGCGGCGGCCGATGCCGGGAGGGCGATCGCGGCGGCCGCGATCGCGGCGAACATGAGGGGTCTCGACTTCGCAGTGCGCATGAGCATGGACATCGAAGCGTCTCCTGGTTGGAAAGGCACGCGGAACCTTCGCCGCGCTGACGACGCCCCCGGGAGGGCGAGGCCGGCCGTCCGAAGCCCCGTCGCCAGCATACCGACACGCCGGCCGGGTCGACGAGCGACATTGGCGAAGGAGATCGGCCCTCGCGGCCCGGTGCGGGACCCCGCCCGGTCGTCGTCAACGGCGCCGGAGCATTTTTATAGCATCCCAGTGGTGTTAATGTCTATACTCTAATACCAATAAAGCGGTCCGCCTGCGCCGATGACGACCCACGACACCACCAGGATCGAACCCTTCCCCGCCGGCCTGCCTGCGACCCCGCGCGCGCCCGACGGGCTCTATCACTACCGTCACCATATCGACGGTCGTTTCGTCGACCCGGTCGAAGGAAGGTGGATGGTCACCGAGGATCCGGTCGCAGGCGAGCCCTGGGCGCGGGTGCCGCGCGGGACGGCCGCCGACGCCGACGCGGCGGTCCTGGCGGCCCGACGCGCACTCACCTCCGGCGCCTGGCCGGCGTTGACCGCCTCGCTGCGCGGTGCGTTGCTGCATCGTCTGGGCGACCAGATCTCGGCCCACGGCGAGTGGCTCGCGCGGGTGGAGATGAAGGACAACGGGAAGCTGTACGCCGAACTCGCCATGCAGATGCGCTACATGGCGAACTACTACTACTACTACGGTGGTCTCGCCGACAAGGTCGAAGGCACGGTGATCCCGAGCGACAAGCCGGGGGTGTTCAATTACACGAAGCTCGAGCCGTCCGGGGTGGTCGTCTGCATCATGCCGTGGAACTCCCCGTTGCCGCTCACGAGCCTCAAGCTCGCGCCGGCGCTCGCCGCGGGATGCACGGTCGTTCTGAAGCCCTCCGAATTCACGTCGGCGTCGCTGCTCGAGTTCGTCAAGCTCGTCGAAGCCGCGGGTTTCCCGCCCGGGGTCGTGAACGTGGTCACCGGTTTCGGCACGGAGATCGGCGACGCGCTCGTCACGCACCGGGACGTCGACCGGATCGCCTTCACCGGTGGACCCGAAGCGGGTTGCGCGATCGCCGAGAAGGCCGCGCGGCACATGAAGCGGGTCACGATGGAACTGGGGGGCAAGTCGCCGAACATCGTGTTCGACGACGCGAACCCGGACGACGCGGTCAAGGGTGTGGTGGCGGGCATCTTCGCGGCCTCGGGCCAGTCTTGCGTGGCCGGTTCGCGTCTGCTGGTGCAGAACACGATCCGCGACGCGTTCGTGCGCCGGCTCGTCGATTTCGTGTCGGACGCCCGTTTCGGACATCCGGCGGACCCGGAGACGCAGATCGCGCCGATCTCGACCAAGCCGCAGATGGAGAAGATCGAGCGCTATGTCGCGATCGCCCGGGACGAGGGCGCGCGCCTGGTCTGCGGCGGGGAGCGCGCGAGCGTGCCGGGCTGGCCGGAGGGCCTGTTCTACAAGCCGACGATCTTCGTCGACGTCACCAGCGGCATGCGCATCGCGCGGGAGGAGGTCTTCGGCCCGGTCCTCGCCGTGATCGGGTTCGACACCGAGGACGAGGCGGTCGCGATCGCGAACGACACGCGATTCGGGCTCGCTGCGGGCGTGTGGACGACGTCGATGCGTCGGGCGCTCACGATGGCCGATCGCGTGCGCGCGGGCACCGTCTGGATCAACAATTACCGGATGACGAGCACGACGTCGCCGTTCGGTGGATTCAAGATGAGCGGACACGGGCGCGAGGGCGGTCTCGCCGGCATCCGGGAATTCCTGGAAACGAAGAGCGTCTGGGTGTCGACTGCGACCGAGTTCCCCAATCCCTTCGTGCGCCGCTGATGACGGAAACGCCGGCGCGCGAGACGTTGCGGCGGGCGGAGGCGATGCCTTGGCTCGCGCGCAGAAAGCGAGTCATCGATGGACCGCCGACCGATCGTTCCCGAGTCGATGCGCGCGATACCGCGGACGCGCGGCTACCTGCCGGGCCTCGTCGCCGGCGGCTTCCTCTTCGCGGCCGGACAGGTCGGACGCACGCCGGACCTCGAGGTCATCGCTGACCCGGAGGCTCAGTTCGTCGCCTGTTTCGAGAACCTGCGCCTCGTGCTCGCCGAGGCGGGCTGCGGCTTCGGAGACATCGTCGACCTGACCACCTACCACGTCGACCTCGCGTCGCACTGGCCGCTGTTCCGCGCGGTCAAGGATCGGTACGTCGCCGACGCGCGGTTTCCGCTGACCTGCGTCGGCGTGGCCGCGCTCGCGGTCCCCGGACTCCTGCTCGAGGTGAAAGCGATCGCGCGCGTTTCCGCGTGACGCGCGTCGCGACGCGCGCGACCGACCGGCAGGGCGCGTTCGCGGCGGCCCCCGCTTCGATCGCCGCGAATGCAACACGGGCGTCCGCCCGACGACGGGGGCGTCGGTCCGCGGTCGATCGCGTGCGCCCTGCCCGTGCTCCGGAGCGCCGGTTCGGGAGTGCTAGAATCTGCGGCCGTCCGGAGGCAGGCAGCCGCGGGCGCCGGCCCACGACAACGCGACGATGGCTCTCCCCACCCCCCCCCGACAGCTGCTGGTCGCGTTGCGCAAGTCGGCGTTGTCGCTGTGCCATGCGCAGTACATCCGCGACCGGCTCCTCGCGATCTATCCGGATTGCGCCGTGACGCTGCGCGGCATCACCACGCAGGGCGACCGCGTCCTCGACCAGGCGCTCGCCGCGATCGGCGGCAAGGGCCTGTTCATTCAGGAAATCGAGACCGCAATGCTCGAGGGACGCGCGGATTTCGCCGTCCATTCGCTGAAAGACATGCCGATGGAGATGGCGCCCGGCTTCACGATCGCCGCGGTGCCGGTTCGCGAGGATCCGCGCGACGCGCTGGTGTGCAACGCCTGGCCGTCGATCGACGCGCTGCCCGACGGCGCGGTCGTCGGCACCTCGAGCCTGCGCCGCGAGGCGCAGTTGCGCGATCGCAAGCCGACCCTCAGGGTGAAGCTCCTGCGTGGCAACGTGAACACACGTGTGCAGAAGCTCGACGAGGGTCAGTACGACGCGATGGTCCTCGCGGCGGCCGGCCTCAATCGTCTCGAGCAGGGCCACCGCGTTTCCGCGCTGCTCGACCCGGCGGAGTTCCTGCCGGCGGTCGGGCAGGGTGCGCTCGCCCTCGAGTGCCCGAGCGCTCGCACCGACGTCATCGAGTGGCTGCAGCCGCTGGTCCACCGGCCGACCTTGCTGGCGATCACCGCCGAGCGGGCGTTCTCGCGCGCGCTCTCCGGCAGTTGCCACACGCCGATCGGCGGCTTCGCGACGTTCCGCGAGGACGGGCTGTGGTTGCGCGGACTGATCGCCTCGCGCGACGGTACCGACATCCTGCGCGGCGAACGCACCGCCCGCATCGACCCCGAGACCGGTGAGACCTCGGACGCCGAGACGCTCGGGCGCGCGCTGGCCGACGAGTTCCTCGCTCGCGGCGCGAGTCGCTTCATCGCCGCGTAGCCGGTCGCGCCCCGGAGGTTGCGCGTTTCGATCACGGACCGATGATCTCGCCTCCCGTGCCGCGCCGGCTCACGCTGGTGGCCCCTGCTACCGCGCTCGCCGGCGCGCAGGTCGATCGCGTCCGGGCGCGGCTCGCGGGATTGCTGCCGCATACCCATGTCGACATCCTGCGCGTCGGCTCGGGCTCGACGCAGCGGCGTCCGACGCATCGGGCCCTCGGTTGTCGTGGATGCCCGACTCCGACGGAGGACGCGCTGACGGAAGGTCGCGCCGACGTCGCCGTTCGCTCGTTGAAGGACGTGCCGGCGCGCCTGCCCGGGATTTTCGCGATCGCCGCGATCGGCGCGCGCGATGACCCGCGCGACGCGTGGGTGTCCTCCGGTGGCGTGCGCGTCGACGAGTTCGGCGAAGGTGTCGTGGGCACGTCGAGCCTTCGCCGCCGGGCGCAGTTGCACGATCGCGCGCCGACGATCGTGGTCGAACCGCTGGTCGGAGACATCGGCACGAGAATCGCAGCGCTCGACTCGGGTCGATGCCAGGCGATCGTGGCCGCCGTGGCCGGCATGCGGCCGCTGGGCTACGCCGATCGAATCACCGAGCTCCTCGACCCTTCGGAGAGTTTGCCCGCGACCGGGCAGGGCGCGGTCGCGCTCTTGTGCCGCGCCGACCGACCGGACCTGATCGATCTGCTCGCGCCGTTCCGCGACATCGCGACGACGTTCGCGACGGCCGCCGAACGTGCGTGCGAGCGCGCGCTCCCGGGCGGTCGGCGGACCGCCATCGCCGCGCACGCGGTGTGGGTCGGGGAGGTTCTGTGGCTGCGTGCTCTGGTCGCGAGCGCCGATGGTCGCGACGTTCTGCGTGCCGAGGACGAAGCCGTCGTCGAAGACCACGGGACCGCCGACGCGCTCGGACTCGCCGTCGCCGACCGGCTGCTCGCACGCGGGGCGGCGCGGCTCCTCGCGGGATGAACGCGGTCACGCGGAACACGCGGGCGGCCGGGGGTCCGCTGTCCGGGCTCGGCATCGTCGTGACGCGGCCCGCGCGGCAGGCGGGCGCGTTCGCGCAGAAGCTCGCCTCGCTCGGCGCGAACCCGATCGCGTGGCCCGCGATCGTCATCCTGCCGCCCGACGATCGCGGCGCGCTCGATCGCGCCCACGCGGCGCTCGCGTCGTTCGATCTCGCGTTCTTCGTGTCGGCGAACGCGGCGGAGTTCGGCGCGCCCCCGCCCGGGCGCTGGCCGCGCAACCTGCAGGCGTATGCGCCGGGTCCCGGCACCGCGGAGGCGCTCGCGGGCGTGGGCGTGCCCGACGTGCGCATTCCGCCGGACCGTTACGACAGCGAGGGGCTCCTCGCGCTCCCGGAACTCGCCGACCTGCGCGGGAGGCGCGCGGTCCTCTTTCGCGGGCAGGGCGGCCGCGAACTCCTCGCGGAGACGCTCGCTGCGCGGGGCGCCAGCGTGACGACGGTGGCCTGCTATCGGCGCGCGGCTCCGACGGGCGGTGTCGCGGCGGTCCTCGACGCGATCGACGGCGGACGCGCGCACGCGTTGACGCTCACGTCCTCCGAAGGCGTCGACAATCTGCTGCGCGCGGCCGGCGAGGCGGGCCGCGCGCGTCTCGCGCGCCTGCCCGCGTTCGCGCCGCACGAACGCATCGCGATGCACGCGCGCGCCGCCGGCCTCGACGCGCGGCTCACGCCCGGTTCCGACGCGGGACTGATCGCCGGATTGCTAGAATGGGCCCGCACCCGAACGACGAACGACAGGACAGGATGACCATGAGCATGCCGGAGGTGATCGTCACCGCGCCGTTGCCGCCGTTCCTCTACGAACCGCTGCGGCGCGACTACCGCTGCCACGATTACGTGCAGGCGGCGGACCGGGCGGCGCTCCTGCGCGCTCATGCCGGCCGCATCAGGGGCCTGGTGCAGGGCGGGGGCACGGTGACACCGACCGAACTCCTGGACGCACTGCCGCAGCTCGAGATCATCTCGGTGTTCGGCGTGGGCTACGACGGCGTGCCGATCGACTACTGCCGCAAGCGCGGCATCAAGGTGACCAACACACCCGACGTCCTGACCGACGACGTCGCCGACGTCGCGGTCGGCCTCGTTCTGATGACCGGTCGGGGCTTCGCGAAGGCCGAACGGTTCGTCCGATCCGGCGCGTGGGAGAAGTCCGGGCCGGAACTCACGACGCGCCTGGGCGGCAGGAAGGCCGGGATCCTCGGCCTCGGGCGCATCGGCAAGGCGATCGCGCTGCGCCTCGAGGCGATGGGCATGCTGATCGCGTATACCGGCCGCAACGCGCAGGCGGGCGTGCACTACCGGTTCGTGCCCGACCTGAAGGCGCTCGCGGCGGAGTCCGACTTCCTCGTCGTCGCGTGTCCGGGCGGGCCGGCGACGAAGAACCTCGTCGATGCCGGCGTGCTCGCGGCGCTGGGCAGCAAGGGCACGATCGTCAACATCGCGCGCGGCTCGATCATCGACGAGCCGGCGCTGGTGGCCGCGCTGGAACGGGGCACGATCAAGGCGGCGGGGCTCGACGTGTTCGCCGACGAGCCGCACGTGCCGAAGGCGCTCCTCGCGATGGAGAACGTCGTGCTGCTGCCGCACGTGGGCAGCGCGACGCGGGAGACGCGCCAGGCGATGGGCGACCTCTGCAAGGCGAACCTCGACGCGTGGTTCGCGCACCGCCCGCTGCCGACGCTGATTCCCGAACTCGCGTGAGCGCGTTCAGGATTCAGTTGACAGTTGACAGTTGACAGTGGCGGGGGAGTCTCCGGCGGCGGCGCATCGAGCGCCGCTCCGCTGTCCTCGTGGGTCAGGCTTCAGCCTGACGCCCTACGATTCGGCAGAACCCGTCAGGCCTGACCCACGGGAGAGAGCATGGCGAAGCTGCGCGTCGGCGTGATCGGGGCGGGCCTGATCGGGCGGCGCCACATCGCGACGCTCGTCGCATCTCCCGACGCGGAACTGTGCGCGGTCGCCGACACGCTCCCGCGCGACGACCCGGCGGTCGCGACGCTGCCGGTCCCGGTCTTCGCCTCGCACCGGGCGCTGCTCGACACGGCGAAACCGGACGCGGTCATCATCGCGGCGCCGAACCGCCTGCACGTTCCGATCGGCGTCGACTGCGCGCGCGCGGGCGTGCACATGCTCGTCGAGAAGCCGATCGCCGACACGGTCGGCGACGCCTGCGTGCTGCTGCGCGAGGCGAAGCACGCCGGCGTCGTGCTGCTGGTCGGGCACCACCGCCGCCATCACGTGCAGGCGCAGGAGGCGCGACGGATCGTCGCCGACGGCGTGCTGGGCCGCGTCGCCGGCGCGACGCTGCTGTGGGCGACGCGCAAGCCCGATGCCTATTTCGACGCGGCCTGGCGGCGCACGGCGGGCGGTGGCCCGGTGCTCATCAACCTGATCCACGAGGTCGACATGCTGCGCTTCCTCGTCGGCGAGGTCACGAGCGTCCAGGGACGCACGAGCCGCGCGATCCGCGCGTTCGAGGTCGAGGACACGGCGGCCGCGGTGCTGACCTTCGCGAACGGCGCGCTCGGTACGATCCTCGCGAGCGACGTGGCGGCGAGCCCGTGGACGATCGAGCAGGGCCTGGGCGAGAGCCCGAGCTTCCCGTGGTCGGGCGAGAACAGCACCCGGATCGTCGGCACCGGCGGAGCGCTCGAATTCCCGGCGCTTCGCGTCTGGCGCTACCGCGATCCGGCGACCGGCGACTGGAACCAGCCGATCGCCTCGACGCCGATCAAGAGCTTCGATCGCGATCCCTACTTCGAGCAGGTACGACACCTGCGCGCGGCGATCGAAGGACGCGAGGTGCCGCTCGCCTCCGGTGCGGACGGCGCGCGCACGCTCGCGGCGACGCTCGCGATCTCGACGTCGTCGGAACGCGGAGCACCGGTCGACCTCGCGCACGACCACGACGCGATCGACGAGGCGGTGGCGTAGGGCGATTCGGGCTGCCGATCGGGGCGGCTCCCCGCGGCGACGCTCAATCCGCCGGCGTCAACGGCGCCGGTTTCGGCACGGTCCGCGCCGGCCAGAGCACCGCGACGAGCGAGGCGACCACGAAGCCGAGCGCGAGCCACTCGGCCGTGCCCGGGCGTTCACCCAGGACGATCATCCCGGCGAACACGCCGACGACCGGCACCGGCAGCGACGCCAGTCCCGACACGGCGACCGGGAGCGTGCGTGCGAGGGTGAACCACGCCCAGTGCGCGAGCGTTCCGGCAAGCACGATGTTGTAGGCGATGGCGAGCCAGGCCAGGTGCGACGCGTTCGCGACGCGCGCGACGACGCCGGCGTCGTCGAGGAAGGGCGCCGCGACGGCGAGCGGCAACCAGCCCCCGAGCATCATCCAGCCCGAAAGCGCGTTCTGCGCGATCGGCGGCTTCCACTTGCGCAGCAGCACGGTGCCGATCGACCACAGGATCGCGGCCCCGAGGATCATGCCCGCGCCGAACGGGCTGCGCCGGAGCAGCGCGAAGTCCTCGCCCAGCAGCAGCGCCATGCCGATCATGCCCAGCACGAGGCCGATCGCCTTGCGCCTGCCGAGCGGCTCGTGCAGCACCATCAGCGCGACGAGCGTCGCCCACACCGGCATCGTGTAGGCGATGATCGCGCTGCGGCCCGCCGGGAGCAGTTGCACGCCGAAGAGCACGAGCCCGTTCCATCCGGCGATGTTGAAGAACGCGAGCACCGCGACGCGGCCCCACCAGTCGCGCGGGATCGCGATCGACTCGCCCGACGCGCGCGCGACCGCGAGCATCCCGAGCGCGGCGAACGGGAGCGTGACGGCGCGGAAGGTGAGCGGGGGGATCTCGGTGACGCCGAGCTTCAGCACCGGCCAGTTGCAGCCCCAGATGAGCGCGAGGACCGCCATCGGCACGAAGGCGTGCGACAGCGCATGCCCGACCGCGTGCGGGGTGTCGACCGGCCGGGTCACGCGCGCTCGCCGTACTTGCTCTGGTGCAGCGCGCGCGCCTGCACCACCCAGCCGTCGCGGCGGATGCGTCCGGGGAACTCCGCGAGCTTCGCGTCGAACTCGTCGATGTCGCGCTCCGACCAGCGCGCGATCTGGCGGAAGGTCGTGACGCCCAGTTGCTGCAGCATGCGCTCGAGCATCGGACCCACGCCGACGATGAGCTTGAGGTCGTCCGGCGCGCCGGGGCCGCCGAGGATCGACGGCGGCGCGTTGGTCTCGAAGTCGACGACGAGCCGCCGGTAGCGCGCGGTCTCGCCGCGGGCGTCCGCGAGGTCGGAGAAGAGCGCGCGGCGATCGCGCGCGAATGCCTCGAACTGGACGCGCGAGGCGCGCTCGTCGGCGAGCGCGGACGTCGTCCGCGCGCATTCCGCCTCCCAGGCGACGACGAGCCGCGATCGTTCCGTGTCGATGGGATCCGGCGGCCCGCCCGGTGCCGACGGCGCGGACTCGGGCACGGACGCCGGCGGCGCCGACGCGGGGGGTGAACGTGGAGACGCATCCTGCAGCGCCGCGCTCGAGAACGGCGGCGGCGGCGCGTTCGCCTCGCGGCGGCCGGCGATGCGGCCCGCGCGGTACGCGAACACGATGCCGATCGCGAGCGCGATCAGCGCGATCAACGTGAGTCCGTTCACGGGGAGCGATGCGGCGCGCGGGACGCTCGCGCAGGGAGCATTGTAATCCCGAACACCCTGCTGCCGGGGCTCGGCGGGCGCCCCCCGCTGCTAGAATTGCGCGGTGAACACGCCGGCTGACCGCGTCGATCGCGCCGAAACCGATCGGCCCGCTCGACCGCCCCTGTCCGCGTCGGGACCCGCCCGGCGCCTGCGGACGATCGGCATGGCCGCGGCTGCCGTGGCCGTCGCCGCCGCCGTGGTCGCCTGGATCGACGCGAAGCGGGACCTGTCGACGCTTCGGACCGAGGTGGCCGCCCGGCTCACGACCGCGGACGCGGCGGAGGCGCAGGCGAAGGCGCGCGACGCGGCGATGGCGGGCGAGTTGCGCGAGGCCCTCGCGAAGCTCGCGTTGCTCGAAACGCGGCTCGCGGAATCGCAATCGCAGCAGGCGGCGCTCGAAACGCTCTACCGCGACCTCGCGCCGTCGCGCGACGAACTGGCGGTGGTCGAGGTCGAGCAGGTGCTCTCGCTCGCGAGCCAGCAACTCGCGATCGCGGGCAACGTGCCCGCGGCGATCGCCGCGCTGCAGCTCGCGGACGGCAAGCTCGCCCGTCTCGACCGGCCGAAGTTCGCTCCGCTGCGCCGAGCGATCGCAGCGGACATGGAGAAGCTGAAGGCGGTGCCGTACGTCGACACGGCCGGCCTCGCCGGACGCCTCGACGCCGCGGTCCTCGCGATCGACGCCATGCCGCTCGCGCGCGACGAGCACCTGCCGCCGCCGACGCCCGCGCCCCCGCTCGCCGACGCTCCGTCGTGGTCGCGCCACCTGCGCGAGCTGTGGTCCGACCTCAAATCGCTCGTGCGCGTCGAGGTGAGCGGGCGGCCGGCGCCGCCGCTCGTCTCGCCGACGCAGCAGTACTACCTGCGCGAGAACCTGCGCCTGCGCCTCCTGTCGGCGCGCCTCTCGCTCATCGCGCGCAACGAAGCAGCGTTCCGCGCCGACGTGAAGGCGGCGGACACGTGGATCCGCCAGTACTTCGACGTGCGCGCGAGGCCGGTCGCGGTCACGCTCGCCTCGCTCGCGACGATGTCCTCGGTGACGATGGCCTCGGACGTGCCCGAACTCACGCGCAGTCTCGACGCCGCGCGGGCCTTGCGCGTCGCGCAGGAGGCGCGCGCCGACGCGCCCCGCGGGCGGCCGTGAGCGCGCGCGGCCTTCCGTTTCGCTGACCGGCGCTCGATGCGCTTCCTCGCCGCGTTCCTGTCGATCGCCGCGCTCGCGGTCGGATTCGCGCTCCTCGCGAAGTCCGACGCGGGCTACGTCCAGTTCGTGCTGCCGCCGCTGCGTATCGAGACGTCGTTCTTCGTCTTCGTGCTGGGCACGTTCGTCGCGTTCCTGGTGGTTCATCTGCTGCTGCGCTTCGCCGCGCGCATTGCCGCGATGCCGCGCGAGGTGCGTACGCACCGCGCGCGAGCCCAGCTCGAGCGCGCGCGCGCGAAACAGGACGCCGCGATCGTCGCCTTGCTGGAAGGACGCTACGGGCGCGCCCGGGAGCTCGCCGACGAGGCGCTGGCGCTGCCTCGGTCCGGCGGACTTCCGGCCCTGATCGGAGCGCGCGCGGCGCTCGACATGCGCGACTTCGGCGCCGCCGCGGCGTTGCTCGCGCGGCCGGACGCCCGTGCGGATTCGCTCTGCGTGCCCAGATTGATGCTGGAAGCCGAGATGGCGCTCGAGCAGGGGCGAGCCGGCGAGGCGCTCGTGCGTCTCGACGACCTCAGGCGCGAGGCGGGCTCGCACACGGCGGCGCTCCGCCTTTCGCTGCGCGCGCTCTCGGCCGCCGGCCGCCCCGCGGAGATGCCTCCGGTCGTCGATCAGCTCGTGCGCCGGAAGGTCTACGACGCGGAGCAGGGCGCGATGGTCCGCGCGAGTGCGCACGCCGACGCGCTGGCAGGACTCGGCCACGACGCGTCGGGGCTGCGCGCGTACTGGAACCGGCTTCCCGAGGCCGATCGGCTCCACCCGCGCGTCGCCCGCGCGGCGGCGTCGGGGCTCCTGCGATCGGGGGACGACCGCGAGGCCGCCGACCTGCTCGCGAGATCGCTGGACCGCCAATGGGAGAGCGCGCTGGTCGCGCTCTTCGCGGACGCCCATCCCCCCGAGGGCGCGCGCCAGCTCGAGGTCGCCGAGCGCTGGCTCGCGCAGCACAGCGACGACGCGACGCTGCTCTTCGCGCTGGGCCGGCTCTGCGAGCGTGCGCAGCTCTGGGGGAAGGCGCAGACCTACTGCGAGGCGAGTCTCGCGCTCGACGACCACTGGAACACGCGCGTGTTCCTGGGCGAGATGCTGGCCCGGCTCGGGCGCGTCGACGAGGCCAACGCCCACCTCGCGGCGGCGCTGAAGCTCGCGATCGCGGAACTGCGCGAGCGGGGCGCCTGATGCCGCTCGCGATCCTCGCCTACCACTCGCACCACGTGGTCGGCCCCGACTACGACGCGAACGACCACGTCGCGCTCGCGCTCGATCTCGACGTCCTGACCGACGCCGGGTGGCGCATCGTGCCGCTGGGCGAACTCGTCCGAGCGCACGCGCGGGGCAACGACGCGAAGCTCGTCGCGCTCACCTTCGACGACGGGCCGCGCTTCGACGTGGACGACGTCGTGCACCCGGTATACGGGATCCAGCAGGGCTTCGCCGGGGCGATGCGCGCCTTCGCGGCACGGCGCCCGGGCGCGCAGCCGGATCTCCACGCGACCAGCTTCGTCATCGCGTCACCGGAGGGCCGGCTCGCGATGGAGTCGAACGCCGACCCCGCGTACACCTGGCTCACGCCGGGCTCGCTCGCCGATGCGTGGTGGTCCACCGCGATCGACAGCGGCATGATCGCGATCGCCAACCACAGCTGGGACCACCTGCATCCCGCGCTCGCGGCGGTGCGGCACTCCCGCGACGCGCGCGGCGACTTCGCGCAGGTGGACACGATCGGCGATGCCGACGCGCAGATCCGCGACGCGGCCGCATTCCTGTGGAGCGCGACGCGCGGGCGCGCCTCGCCGTACTTCGCCTACCCGTTCGGGCACCACAACGCGTTCCTCGCGCGCGATTACCTGCCCGCGGTCGGCGAGGGTGTCTGCGCCGCGGCGTTCACGACCGAGCCCCGGCTCGTCGCGCCGGGCGACTCGCGCTTCCTTTTGCCGCGGTTCGTCTGCGGCGCGGACTGGCGTTCGCCCGACGAACTGCTCGAGCGGCTGCGCGGCGCCTGACGGACCGCGCCATGCCGGGCTATTCGCGCGCCTCCGCCTCCGCGGCGTAGGTGAAGCTGTCGGCGAAGAATTCGTCCTCCGGGAGGCCGCACTGCGTCGTGAAGTCGCGCCGCGCGGCGTCGATCATCGCCGGCGCGCCGCACGCGTAGACCTGGTAGCCGGAGAGGTCGGGGAAGTCCTCGATGACGGCGCGGTGCACGAGGCCGGTGCGCCCCGGCCAGGCGTCGTCGGGATGCGGATCGGAGAGCACCGGAATGAAGGTGAACAGCGGGTGCCGCTCCTGCCAGGCGCCGGGAATCGACGGCAGGTAGAGGTCCCGCTTCGCGCGGGCGCCCCAGTAGAGGACCATCGGCCGGTCGATCTCGTGGTGCAGCGCGTGCTCGATCATCGCCTTGATCGGCGCGAAGCCGGTGCCGCCCGCGACGAAGATCATCGGCTTGTCGGTTTCCTCGCGCAGGAAGAACGACCCGAGCGGTCCTTCGATCCGCAGGATCTCGCGACCCTTGAACGTCTTGAAGACCTGGTCGGTGAAGAAGCCGCCGGGCACGTGACGCAGGTGCAGTTCGATGAGCGCGTCGTCGTGCGGCGGGTTGGCGATCGAGAAGCTGCGGCGCCTGCCGTCCTTCAGCAGGAAATCCACGTACTGCCCGGCGAGGTACTGCATCCGCTCGGTGGCCGGCAGCTTGAGCTTCACGATGGCGACGTCGTGCGAAGGCCGGTCGATCGACTCGATGCGGCAGGGCAGCCGCTTGATCGGGATGTCACCCGCGCGCCGGACCTCGCGCGCCTCGATCGTGAGGTCGGAGAGCGGCTTCGCGCAGCAGAAGAGCGCGTAGCCGCGCGCTTTCTCGGCGTCGGGGAGCGTCGAGGGCTGGTGCGCTCCGTAGTCGACGCGGCCCGAGAGGATCCTGCCCTTGCAGGTGCCGCAGGCGCCGTTCCGGCAGCCGTAGGGCAGGAGGAGGTCCGCCTTCATCGCGGCCTCGAGCACGGTCTCGTCGGCGGCGCACCGGAACGCGTGCTCGCCGGGCTTTATGGTAACCTCGAATGTCATGTGGAAAAGTAGGGTCAGACTCGACTTTTATCCGCGGCGACGATTTCGGGGCGGCGTGCAGATCGAAAAGTCGAGTCTGACCCTACTTTCCCCGCCGCCGGGCGCATGATCCGGGTGCTCGTCGTGGGCTGCGGCGACGTCGCGATGCGCGCGGCGAAGCTCCTCGACGGCCGCGCGCGCCTCGTGGGGCTCACGCGCCGCGCCGACGAAGTCGCGAAGCTGCGCGAACACGGTGTCGTTCCGCTGGTCGGGGATCTCGACGACCTGCGCACGCTCGCGCGCCTGCGCGCCGCGCCCGACGCCGTGCTGCACTTCGCGCCACCCCCTCCCGGCGGCCGCGGCGACCCGCGTACCGGGCGCCTCGTGGCCGCGCTCTCGGCGGCGCGCAGGATACCACGACGACTCGTCTACGTTTCGACGACGGGCGTCTACGGCGATTGCGCGGGCGCGCGGGTCGCCGAGACGCGGCCGAGGCGCGCGCAATCGCCGCGGGCACGGAGGCGGGTCGACGCCGAGGACCGGCTCCGTTCCTGGGCGGTGCGCAACGGCGTGTCGCTCGCGATCCTGCGCGCGCCCGGCATCTACGCGCAGACGCGCCTGCCGCTCGAGCGCATCCGCCAGGGCACGCCGGTACTCGTGCCCGAGCATGACGTGTACACGAACCACATCCATGCCGACGATCTCGCTCGCGCGGTCGTGGCGGCGCTCTTCCGGGGCCGGCCCAACCGCGCCTACCACGCCTCCGACGACTCGGAACTTCGGATGGGTCAGTGGTTCGACGCGCTCGCCGACGCGCATCGGCTGCCTCGGCCTCCGCGGGTCGACTGGGAGGAAGCCGAAGCGCGCATCGCGCCGGTCCTGCTGTCGTTCATGAACGAGTCGCGGCGCCTCACGAACGAACGTCTGAAGCGCGAACTGCGCGTGCGGCTCGTCTACGCGACGCCGCAGGCGATGTTCGACGCCTCCGCGGCGCGCGAACCGAGGCGGCAGATGCCGCTCGCCTTCTGAAGGCGCAGCGATGAGCGACGAACCGGCCCCCGCGCCGCGCCGGACGCTCGTCGAGCGTCTGGACGCCTGGGAGCGCTTGGTCCGTCTCGACAAGCCGATCGGCGTCCTGCTCCTGCTGTGGCCGACGCTGACGGCGCTGTGGATCGCCGCGCGCGGAAAGCCGGACGCCTCGCTGGTGCTGATCTTCACGCTGGGCACGGTGCTGATGCGCTCGGCCGGCTGCGCGTTCAACGACTGGGCGGACCGGCGTTACGACGCGCACGTCAAGCGCACCAGCGGCCGCCCGCTCGTGACCGGCGAGGTGTCCGGACGCGAGGCGCTCGCCGTCGGGGCCGTGCTCGCGGCCGCCGCGTTCGTGCTCGTGCTGTTCACCAATCCGGCGACGATCCTCCTGTCGTTCGCCGGACTCGCGATCACGCTCGCCTATCCGTTCTTCAAGCGCTTCTTCGCATTGCCGCAGGCCTTCCTCGGCATCGCGTTCTCGTTCGGCATTCCGATGGCGTTCGCCGCCGTGCGGGGGAGTCCCGAACCGCCGGCCTTCGCGATGCTCGCGATCAACCTGCTGTGGGTGGTCGCCTACGACACCGAGTACGCGATGGTCGACCGTGACGACGACCTGCGGATCGGCATGCGCACCTCGGCGATCACCTTCGGGCGCTTCGACGTCGCCGCGGTCGGGCTGTGCTACGCGGGGAACATCGCGGGCATGACCTGGGTCGGCCGCCTGATGAACCTCGGACCGGTCTACTTCCTCGGCCTCCTCGCCGCGCTCGGCTGCGCGGCCTGGCACCTCTGGCTGATTCGCGGGCGCGACCGCGACAGGTGCTTCCGCGCGTTCCGCCACAACCACTGGTTCGGGTTCGCGGTGTTCGCCGGCACCGTCGCCGACTACGCGCTGCGCGCGGGCGCGTGGCCGCGCGCGCAGTGAGCCGAGCGAGCGTCGCGCGGAAGGCGGGCGCGATGCGGCGCGCGCCGGCGCGGGCGTTCGCGCGGGGACTCCCGCCGGTGCTGCCGCGCGGTGCGCGCATCCTGGTGCTCGGGAGCTTCCCCGGCGCGGCATCGCTCGCCGCGCGCCAGTACTACGCGCACCCGCGCAACCACTTCTGGCCGATCGTGGGGGCGCTCGTCGGCGAGCCGCTCGCGGCGCTGCCCTACGCCGACCGGCTCGAGCGCATCGCGCGGCACGGCATCGCCCTGTGGGACACGATCGTGGCCTGCGAACGCCTGGGATCGAGCGACGCGTCGATCCGCCGGGAGACCCGCGCGGAAGTCGTGCGCGTCCGGCGCTCGTCGCCGGACATCGTGCTCGTCGCGTTCAACGGCGGCACGGCGGCGCGCGCAGCGCCTCGCTGGCGCGACGCGGGCTACCGGACGATCGCGCTGCCGTCGACCAGCCCGGCGTACACTCGTCCGTTCGACGAGAAGCTCGCGGCGTGGCGGACGCTGGAGCGCTGGCTCGCGGCGGGTGGGCCCGCAAGCGATCGCAGCGCCGCGCTGGAAGGATGACATGGAACCGGGATTGCAGGACCGTGGCGTGCTCGTGACCGGTGCCAGCAAGGGTATCGGGCTCGCATGCGTGCGAGCGTTCGCGGCGGAAGGCGCTCGTGTCGCGATGGTGTCGCGTTCGCAGGCGAACCTCGACTCGGCGCTGCGCGAGTTGTCCGCGTTCGCGCACCGGCCGGTGACGATCGCCGCCGACCTCGCGCGCGCCGAGGACGCGCGCCGCGCGGTCGACGAGGCGACGCGTGCGCTGGGCGCGATCGACGTGCTGGTGAACAGCGCCGGAGCGGCGAAGCGCTACCCGCCCGACGAACTCTCCGCGCAGGCGTGGCACGACGCGATGGACGCGAAGTTCTTCAGCTATGTCCATGTCGTCGACCTCGTCGTGCGCGCGATGGCCGCGCGCGGGCGCGGCGCGATCGTCAACGTCGTCGGACAGGGCGGCAAGGTCGCGAATCCGGTGCACCTGCCCGGCGGGGCGGCGAACGCGGCGCTGATGCTCGCGACCGTGGGTCTCGCCGCCGCCTACGGCCCGAAGGGCGTGCGCGTCAACGCCATCAACCCGGGCGCGACGCTCACCACCCGCGTCGAGGAGGGTCTCGCGGCCGAGGCGCGCATGACCGGAGCGTCGCCCGACGACCTCCTCGCGCGCATGCAGCAGCGCATACCGCTCGGCAGGATCGCGACTCCCGAGGAGGTCGCGAACGTCGCGGTGTTCCTCGCGTCGGACGCGGCGAGCTACGTCACCGGGGCGGTCGTCCCGATGGACGGTGCGGCGAACCCGGTGATCTAGCAGCCCGCTCGCGCACGAGGAGCGACGCGAGCGCGCCGAGCGCCGCCGAGCCGGCGAGGATCGCGACGCCGCTGTTCCACGCAGCCGCGACGTCGCCCGTCGCGCGGGCGCGGTCGATCGCCCAGCCGACGAGCGGCTGCAGGATCCCGGTGCCGAGGAAGATGCCCGTGTTGACGACCGACGTCGCGATGCCGGAGTGCTCCGGGCGGTTCGCTTCCTTCGCGACGGTCCACGACAGCGTGAACCCCGGAAGGATGAGGCCCATCACGAAGAACCACGCGAGCGTCGCCGGGAGCGGCCACGCCGCGTGCGCGAGCCAGGGCAGCCAGGAGAGCGCGAACGCGAACGTGCACACGCGCATCACGACGCGGCGGTTGCCGATCCGGTCCGACACGACGCCGATCGCGACGGCGCCCACCGCCACGCCGAGCAGCAGCAGGCTCGCGTGCTCGGCGGCGACGACGCGCGGGTAGCCGTAGGCGTGCTCGAGCCAGGGCACCGCCCACAATCCCGCGAACGCGAGGTAGCAGCCGCCGATGCCGACGTTGACGACGAACGCGGGCCAGGTGGCGCGGTTCGCGAGGACGGTCGCGAGCGCGGCGCGCCAGTCGAGACGCGCGCCCGGCGGGGCGGCCGGCGCGACGGCGGGGAAGCCCATCTGGTCCGGGCGGTCGCGCACGCGCCACCAGGTCGCGGCGGCGATGGTGAACGACAGGATCGCGAGCGCCACGAACACGGTGCGCCACGACGCCAGCGTGACGACCCACGCGAGCGGGGCTCCGGCCACCACCGCGCCCAGGTTGCCGGCGAACATCGTGACGCCGTTCAACGTCGCGAACCGTCGCGCCTCGAACCAGGTCGCGCTGATCTTGAGGATCGAGATGAACGCGACCGACACGCCCACGCCGACGAGCGTCCGGCCGACGGCGGCGACGTCCCAGGTCGGGGCGAGCGCGAACGCGAGCGACCCGACGCCGGCGACGATCGACCCGCCGGCGAGGAGCTTCCGCGGCCCCGCGGTGTCGGCCAGCACGCCGACCGGGATCTGCAGCAGCGTGTAGACGTAGAAGTAGGTGGCAGCGAGCGTGCCGAGCAGCGCCGCCGGGATCGCGAACGCCCGCTGCAGTTCGTCCGCGATCGCCGCCGGCGCCGTGCGGTGGAAGAACGACAGCACGTAGCCCGCGAGGACGACCGTGAAGACCAGCCTGCGCGTACGGAGGAATGCGTGGGGAGGCATCGGTCGCCCATTCTACGTAAGCTCCGAAGCGCTCCCCGAAGCGCTCCCTCCGACGGGCGACAGGATGGACGCGCGCCACGCCCGACGGCCGACTTCCTCCGCGCGCTGATCGCCGTGAAATCCGACTCGACTAGAATCGGGTTGGCTGACGACCGGCCACGCCATGTCCTACCGTGATCTCCGTGATTTCGTGGACCAGCTCGAGCGCGACGGCGAACTCGTGCGCGTGCGCGCGAGCGTCGATCCGCGTCTCGAGATGACCGCGTTCTGCGACCGCGTGCTCCGGCGCGGCGGGCCGGCGATCCTGTTCGAGTCACCCGCGGGCGAACGACGCGGCCCGTCGGGCGCGACGATCCCGGTGCTCGCCAACCTGTTCGGCACGCCCGGCCGCGTCGCCCGCGCGATGGGCGCGAATCCGGCGCACTGGCGCGAGGGACTGCGCGAGATCGGCGCGCTCCTCGCGTTGCTGAAGGAGCCGGAGCCGCCGAAGGGCCTGAAGGACGCGTGGCAGAACACCCGGCCGCTCGTCATGAAGGTGCTCGACATGGCGCCGAAGGAGCGCTCGACCGGGCCTTGCCAGGAGGTCGTGTGGGAAGGCGACGACGTCGATCTCGCGCGATTGCCGATCCAGACCTGCTGGCCGGGCGACGCGGGGCCGCTCATCACCTGGGGACTCACGGTGACGCGCGGGCCGCAGAAGGCGCGGCAGAACCTCGGCATCTATCGGCAGCAGGTGATCGGGCGCAACCGGGTGATCATGCGCTGGCTCGCCCATCGCGGCGGCGCGCTCGACTTCCGCGACCATGCGCGCGCGCATCCGGGCACGCCGTTCCCGGTCGCGGTCGCGCTCGGCGCGGATCCGGCGACCTTGCTCGGCGCCGTCACGCCGGTGCCCGATGCGCTGTCCGAGTACCAGTTCGCGGGACTCCTGCGCGGCGGACGCACCGAGATCGTCCGCTGCGTCACGCATGCGCTGCAGGTCCCCGCCTCCGCCGAGATCGTGCTCGAAGGCTTCCTGCGTCCCGATCCATCCGACCCGACCGGGTACGAGCACGCGGACGAGGGCCCGTTCGGCGACCACACCGGCTACTACAACGAGGTCGAGCGCTTCCCGGTCCTCACGATCGAGCGCATGACGCTGCGGCGCGACCCGATCTACCACTCGACCTACACCGGCAAGCCGCCCGACGAGCCCGCGGTGCTCGGCCTCGCGCTGAACGAAGTGTTCGTGCCGCTCCTGCGGAAGCAGTTTCCCGAGATCGTCGACTTCCACCTGCCGCCGGAAGGGTGCAGCTACCGGATCGCGGTGGTGTCGATGCGGAAGCAGTACCCGGGTCACGCGAAGCGGGTGATGTTCGGCGTCTGGAGCTTCCTGCGCCAGTTCATGTACACGAAGATGATCGTCGTGACCGACGACGACGTCGACGTGCGCGACTGGAAGGAGGTCGTCTGGGCGCTCACCACGCGCGTCGACCCGGCGCGCGACACGCTGATCGTCGAGTCGACGCCGATCGACTACCTCGACTTCGCCTCGCCGGTGTCGGGGCTCGGCAGCAAGATGGGCATCGACGCGACGTCGAAGTGGCCCGGCGAGACCACGCGCGCCTTTGGGCGCCCGATCGCGATGGACGCGGCGGTTACCGAGCGCGTCGACGCGATGCTGCGCGACCTCGCGATCTGATCCGATCAGGCGTCGTCAGGCCGGACGCGCCGGCGGGCGGGCGCCGCTCCCGCGGGCGTCGGCGAGCCGCCGGGTCATCCGCTCGACGGCGGACAGCACCAGCGGCAGCGACTCGACGGCGCGCGGAGGCGTGTGGCGCAGTGCGATCGGCGCGAGGAACGGATCCTCGACCAACGTCGTCGCGCCGGCTTCCCGCCACTCGCCCTTCGGCACCGACCAGTTGCAGGCCGCGAGCGCGAGCGCGTCGATGTCGACGGATTCCCCGGCGCGCAAGCGCTCCCAGGACGCCTGCGAGGCCGCGTCCGGCTTCCAGTCGATGCGCGCGGCGACCCGGCCGAGTTTCTTCACCGCGACCTTCGCGACGAACTGCTCGACGCTGCGGATCGGCACGTGCGCGACCGCCGCGATCCGCCCGGGGATCGGGGCGTGCGCCCGCATCCCGCGCTCGCGCGCGTCCGGGTGCGCGGTGACCCAGTGGTTGCCGCCCGACAGGACGTCGTCGGTCGCCCGCAGGAACGAACGGGCGACCACGACCTTGGTGAGCGCGTTCGCGTCGCCCGACACGCGCCGCGCGCCGCGCAGTGCCGCGAGGCCGTCGCGGGGAGCCGCGCGGAGGTCCGGCACGTAGGTCGGCCATTCGAGCCAGCCGTGTGTCTTCGGCGGCAGCGCGGCGAGCGCGCGCTCGAGCGCGTCGCGCGAGGGCACGCGCAGGAACTCGTCGGCGTCGAGCGGGAACACGAAGTCGGCGCCGGTCGTCGCGAGCGCGTGGCGCACGACCTGGGTCATGATCGCCGGCTGCAGATAGCCGACCGTCTCGTTCCGCAGCAGCACGAGCGGCAGGCGCTCGCGGCAGAGCGCGTTCACGATGTCGAGCGTCGCGTCGGCCGAACCGTGGTCGACGACGACCAGCCCGTCGAGGACCGTCAGGTTGTGACGCACGAACGCCTCGACGACGTCGGACTCGTTGCGCACCATCGACACGCCGACGAACTTCACCGCACCGCCTCTCCCCGCGCGCGCGCGCGTGCGGCGCGCGCCTCGGCGAGGCGCCGGACGAGCCGCTCGGCGGCCCCGAGCACCAGCGGCAGCGGCTCGGCCGCGCGTGGGGGTGTGTAGCGCAGCACGATCGGCGCGAGGAACGGGTCGTCGACGAGCGGCGCTTCCGAGGGCGCGACCCAGTTGCCCCGCTGCACCGACCAGTTGACCGCGTACTCGCGCAGCGCCGCGGCGTCGAGCGCACGGTTCGCGACCACCGCCTCGTAGGCCGCCTGCGACGCGGCGTCGGGCTTCCAGTCGTAGTTCGCGGCAAGGCGCCCCATCTTCTTCACCGCGACCTTGGTGACGAACTGGGCCGCGCTCCGGATCGGCACGTGCGCGATCGCCGCGAACTCGTCGCGGATGCGCGCGTGCGGCTCGGCGTCCTCCGAGGTTCCGCGCGGCTTGCGCGCGACGAAGTGGTTGCCGTTCGCGAGCGAGGCCTCGGGGCGCGTCATCAGGTAGCGGGACATCAGCGCCTTGTGGAAAACGTGGCGCTCCTTCGCCATCCGCTTCGAGCCTCGCAGCAGCGCGAGGATGTCCCCGGCGGGCGCGTCGAAATCCGGCACGTAGGTGAGCCAGTGCAGGAGCCCGTTCATGTCCGGCGGGAACGCCTGCAGCGCCCGGTTGAACGCCGCGCGCGAGCGCATCTTCAGGAACTCGTCGGCGTCGAGCGGCAGCACGAAGTCGGCGTGGGCCTGGCGGAACACGTCGCGGGCGATGGCGGTCGTCATCCGCTCCTGCAGGTAGCCGGGCGCGGCGCTGCGGATCACGAGGATCGGCAGCTTCTCGCGGGCGAGCTCGGCGAGGACGTCGAGCGTGCCGTCGGTCGAGCCGTGGTCGACGATCGCCATGCCGTCGAGGAGCGATGCGTTGTGACGCACGAACGCCTCGACGATGTCGATTTCGTTGCGCACCAGCGAGACCGACCACACTTTCGGCGCCGGAGGGGCCGGCGGCGGCGCTCCGGGCGTCATAGGCCGCCGGTGGTCGCCGCGACCTCCGCCGCGACGCGCTCGCCGAATGCCAGCACCCGCGCGAGAGGCGCGGACGGCCGCGACGGCGAGTAGCGCAGGGCAGGATCGACGGGGAAGCGGTCGTCGATCCACTCGCCGGTCGCGGCCGCACCACGCTCGCCCGGCGGCAGTCCCCAGCTCGCGGCGATCGACGCGAGTCCATCGCGGCCGGGCGCGCGCCCGGCGACGATCGCCTCGAACGCCTCGCGGTAGCGGCCCGCCGCCGCTTCGCCGGGATCGGGGTTGCCGAGGAGCCGCGACAGATGGCCCACCGAGACCTTCGCCGTGAACTGCTCGGGACTTCGCACCGGGACGTGCGCGATCGACGCGATGGCCGGATCGAGCGCAACGTCGGGCATGGGCGATGCGCCCGCCTGCGGCAGCAGCGTCCGGTGGCCGCCATCGACGACGCCCGACGGCAGGTCGGCGAACGCGCGGCGCACGATCAGCTTGCGCGGGGGTGCGTCACGCCGGACGAAACGCTTCCCGCGGTGCAATCGCGCGAGGATGTCGCCGGGCGCGTCGAAATCCGGGATCCAGATGGTTTCGGACACCGAGAGCGGACGCGAAGGGTCCGCGGCGACGGCCGCCGCCTCGAGCGCGGTCCTCGAAGCCACGAGCAGGAATTCGTCGGCATCGAGGGGCATGCACAGGTCGGCGCCGCGCGCGAGCGCCGCACGCACGAGCCGCGTGGTCATCTCCGACGGCCGGTACTCGAGCGAGTCGTCGCGCGAAACCTCGAGCGGCAGACCTTCGGCGACGAGCGCGGCCAGGATCGCGGGCGTCGCGTCGGTCGAGGCATGGTCGACGACGACGAGGGCGTCGAGCGCGCGCAGGTTCGAGCGGATCGACGCCTCGACGACGTCCTCCTCGTCGCGGACGACCGTCACGCCGACGATGCGCATCGGGAACGGACCTACCGGATGCGCCGCCACGCGGTGAGCGTGCGCCACACGGCGACGCCGACCGCGATCACCCGCAGGGTCTTGCCCATCCGGCGATAGCCGAGCAACGGAAGCGCGAAGCCGATCGTGCGCAGGACGAACGGGCGCAGCCGGCGCGAATCCGGGCTCGGAGCGATCGCGACGCGCACGTCGTGCCAGGCGACCCCGAGCTTCAGGCGCTCGAGGTCGGCGGCCGCCACCAGGCGCTCCCGCCGCTCGTCCAGGTCGGCGGTGCCGTTCATGGAGCGGGCGGCGTGCCGCCGGCGAGGCGCGCGCGATCCTTGTCGAACTCGGCGATCGTCGCCGCGAACGGCGCGGGCGCGTCGTGCACGACCGAGCGGATGCGCGCGAACGCGAGGGCGGCGAGCACCGCGTAGAGGAGCGCGAGCCCGAGAATCGCGGGATAGCGGTAGCTGTCCCAGAAGTACGCGACGACGAGCATCGAGACGGTGCCGACGGCGAAGGTCGCGAGGATCGCGCCCGCCACCGCGAGCACGATCATCGTCTGCAGGCGCCGCCGCTCGATCGCCAGCTCCACGCCGACGAGTTCGAGCCGCGTCCGCGCGAGCCCGAGCGCGCTCGCGAAAAGCCGCGACGCCGCGGGCCGCAGGCCCTCGGCCGCTCGCTCGTGCGCGGGCTCGTCCATCGCCGCCGGTCCGGCTAGCGCCGGTTCATCAGCAGGCCGGCGAGGAAGCCGATGGCGGCCGCGGCGCCGATCACTTGCCAGGGATTGTCGTGGACGTAGTCGTCGGTCATCCGTGCCGCGGCCTTCGCGCGGTCGACGGCGCCGCTCTCGAGCTCCTGGAGACGAAGCTTGGCCGCGAGCAGCTTGGCCTCGACCTGCGAGCGCAGGTCGCGCGCGCGGTCGCCGGTTTCGCTGGACGCCTTCTTGAGGAGGTCCTCGGCCTCGGACAGGACGGCCGAGAAATCGTCGACGAGCTGGTCGCGGGAGCGTTCGAACGTCATGGCGGTTCTCCTGGAGCGCCGGGCCGCGATCGGCCCGGGACGGAATCTGCGATTATAGTCGCCGCCGTCCTCCGGCATAGAGGATTCCGCGCCCCGCCTGCGTCATACTTCGTCCGATGAAGCCGCCGGTCCTCCCCGCACTCGATCCGGAACAGGTGCCGCGGCAGCGCGGATCCGGGTATCCGGAGCCGTTCCGCTCGCGGATGGGCGACCGCGCCAAGCGGAGACTCGGCGACGAACTGGGCCTCTCCCGTTTCGGCGTGAACCTGGTCGAACTCCCGCCCGGCGGCCAGTCGGCGCTGCGCCACTGGCATTCGCTCGAGGACGAATTCGTCTGGATGCTCGAAGGCGAGGTGGTCCTCGTGACCGACGCCGGCGAGCAGGTGCTGAGGGCGGGACATTGCGCCGGCTACCCGGCGGGACGGCGCGACGCGCACCACTTCGTCAATCGCGGCACGGAGGTCGCGCGCTACCTCGAAGTCGGCAGCCGGATCGACGGCGACAACGCGTTCTATCCCGACGACGATCTGATGATCGGCGAGGACGAGAACGGCTGGTTCTACGCGCACAAGGACGGCCGGCGCTACCCGAAGTGACCCGGCTCCGGGCCCCTTGACACCGCGCCGGGAGGCCACCATGTTGCGTACCGCGGCCGCGCGGCGTGCCGCAATCGACGACGGAGACTTCCGATGACCGATCCGCTCCCCAACGCAGGCACGACGTCCGGCCCGCCGATCACCGCGGCGCTGGTGGCCTACGCGCTCTTCGGCATCGCCGCGATCACCGGCCTCGTGTCCTCGGGGCTCGTGCACTTCGCGCCGCTCGTCGCGCTGGCCGGCATCATCGGTGTCATCGTCGCGTACGTGAAGCGCGGCGAGGCGCGCGGCACCTGGGTCGAGTCGCACTTCACCTGGCTGATCGGCACGTTCTGGTGGTCGCTCCTGTGGGATGTCGTGGCGATCGTCGTCGGCGTGCTGACGTTCTGGATCCTCGGGCTCGGCATCCTGCTCGCGATCGTCATCCTCGCGGCGACCTCGATCTGGGTCATCTACCGCGTCGTCCGGGGCTATCTCGCGTTCAAGGACAGCCAGCCGGTGCCCTGATCGAGCGTGAACCGCCCGGGCAGCGCGGCGTGGCCGACGTGAGGCCGGCCGGACGCGCCCGCGGCCGGGGTCGCGGTGGACATCGAATCGGCGGGGACGTCGGGCGAGTTCAACGGAGCGGCGCTCGCGTGTAGCCCGCCGCGTGGCGATAGGTCCATTGCACGAGCGCGTCGAGCGCACTCTGGGCGCGGTTGGCGTTGGGATGATTGACGATCGCGACGACGATCCAGCGCCGCCCGCCCGGGTCGATCACGTAGCCGGCGATCGCGCGCACACCCTCGAGCGATCCGGTCTTGAGCAGCGCGTTTCCCGCCACCGAGCCGTTCTGGAACCGGCGCTGCACCGTGCCGTCGATCGCCGCCACGGCGAGCGAACTCGCGAACTCGTCGCGCACCGGGCTCGCGTCGGCGGCGGCGAGCAGCCGCGCGAGATCGCCCGCGGACAGCCGCCCGGCGCGCGACAGCCCCGAGCCGTTCTCGATCACGAGTGAACGCAGCGGCAGGCGCCGCTTCGCGAGCCAGCGGAGCACCGCCTCGCGCGCCTTCTCGAAGGTCGCGGGCGGCGGCATCGTCGCGGCCGCGAGCGTGAGGAACACCTGCTGCGCCATGACGTTGTTCGAGAGCTTGTTGATGTCCCGCACGATCTCGTAGAGCGGCGGCGAGAGGAGCGTCACGAACGGCGTGGCGCCCGGCGGAGGATGACCTTCGCGCACGGCGCCGCCGAACCGGCCGCCGGTGGCGCCGAACGCGGCCATGAACGCGCCATGCACGTAGTTCGGGTGGTCGAGCGGCGCGACGTACCAGTCGCGCGCGCCGCAGTCGCGCGGGTAGCGGCCGGGAAACGACGCCGCTGCCGCGCCCGATTGCAGGATCCACGCGGCCTGCACCGACTCGCGCCAGTTGCCGCAGGGCCCGTCGACCGGCGTCGGCGACTGGCCGATCGCGACCTGCGGCAGCGCCGGGTCGGCCGCGACGCTCACCGACGCGCCCTCGACGCCGGGTTCGAAGCGGAACCGGATCGCCTTGAAGTTCACGAGCAGCGCGTCGGGGCCGACGTTGTAGGGCAGGAGCGGCTCGCCGTCGAACGCTCCGGGATCGTGCGGCGGCAGCCCGAACAGGCTGCGGTCGAGCACGAGGTCGCCGGTGATCTCCGCGAGCCCGGCGTCGCGCAGCGACGCGACGAACGCGTCCCATTGCTCGAGCGTGATCTTCGGGTCGCCGCCCCCGACGAGGACGAGGTTGCCGTCGAGCGTGCCGTCCGCGAGGGTCCCGTCGAGGTAGGCGTCGGTGCGCCAGCGATGGTCGCGGCCGAGCACTTCGAGCGCGGCGAACGTGGTGACGAGCTTCATCACCGAGCCGGGGCTCATCGCCACGTCGGGCTGGTGGGTGAACAGCGGCTTCAACGCGCCGGCTTCCTGCACGACGATCGCCACGCCCGGCATCGGCACGCCGCGCTCGGTGAACGCGCGCGCGATCTCGCGCGGCGGCGCCGCCCACGTCGCGAGCGGGAGCAGGAGCGCCGCCAGCAGGCAGGCGCGCGACCTCACAAGGCGTGGACGACCTCGCCGGTCCGCTCGACCAGCAGCGCGAACTCGTCGTCGGCGATGACGTAGGGGGGCATGAAGTACACGGTCCGGCCGATCGGGCGCAGCAGGATGCCGCGCTCGAGTCCCGCCGTGAGCGCGCGGCGGGCGGCGTCGGGTCTGTCGGCATCGACTTCGAATGCAATGATCATGCCTCGGCGCCTGAAATCGCGGACCTTCGGGTGCGCGGCGAGCGGCGCCGCCAGCGCGTCCCAGCGCGACGCCTTCGCGCGGTTGGCCTCGATCACGTAGTCGTCGCGGAAGACGTCGAGCACCGCGAGCGCGGCGCGACAGGCGAGCGGGTTGCCGGTGTAGGAGTGCGAGTGCAGGAAGGCGCGCGCGACATCGTCGTCGTAGAACGCCTCGTAGATCGCGTCGCTCGCCAGCACGCAGGCGAGCGGCAGGAAGCCGCCGGTGATGCCCTTCGACAGCAGCATGAGGTCGGGCATGATGCCCCCCGCCTCGCAGGCGAACATCGTACCGGTGCGGCCGAAGCCGGTCATGATCTCGTCGGCGATCAGGTGGACGCCGTAGCGGGTGCAAAGCTCACGCGCGCGAGCGAGGTAGCTCGCGTCGTACATCACCATCCCGGCGGCGCCCTGCACCAGCGGCTCGACGATCAGCGCCGCGAGCGATTCGTGGTTCGCGGCGAGACAGGCCTCGAGCGCGTCGCCGGCCTCGCGCGCGACATCGGCAGCCGTGCGCCCGTCGCGCGCCAGGCGGCTGTCCGGCGTCGGCACGATGATCGGCTCGCGCAAGAGCGGCGCGTAGGCGTCGCGGAAGATCGCGACGTCGGTGACCGACAGCGCACCGAGCGTTTCGCCGTGGTAGCTGCCCCGAAGGCACGCGAAGCGGCACTTGCCCGGCCGCCCCGCGTTGCGCCAGGAGTGCGCGCTCATCTTGAGCGCGATCTCGGTGGCGGACGCGCCGTCGGAGGCGAAGAACGCGTGGCCCAGCGTGCCCGGGGCGAGGGCGGCGAGCCGCTCCGCCAGTTCGACCGCCGGACGGTGGGTGAAACCCGCGAGCATCGCGTGCTCGAGTTCGCCGAGTTGCGCCTCGATCGCGGCACGGATGCGCGGCTCGCCGTGGCCGAACAGGTTCACCCACCACGACGACACCGCGTCGAGGATGCGCCTGCCGTCGAAGTCCTCGAGCCAGACGCCGCGCGCGCGCGCGAGGGGCACGAGCGGCAGCGACTCGTGCGCCTTCATCTGCGTGCAGGGGTGCCAGACGGCGGCCAAGCTCCGCGCGACCCAGCGGTCGTTGGAAGACGGCGCGGCGGGTTGCGGGCGCGCGGTCACGAAGCGAAGGTCAGGGCGACAGCCGCCGCCGCAGCCGCTCGACGGCGGCGACGAGTTCCCGCGCGATGCCGGGCTCGCGCACCGAGTGTCCCGCATCGGCCACCATCACGAGTTCGGCCGACGGCCAGGCGCGCGCGAGCGCGTGCGCGGTCGACGGCGGGCAGACGACGTCGTAGCGTCCCTGCACGATCGTGCAGGGGAGGTGCGCGATTCGGTGCAGGTTGCCGAGGAGTTCGCCTCCGGCGAGGAAGCCCTGGTGCACGAAGTAGTGCGCCTCGATGCGCGCGATGGCGAGCGCGACCGTGTCGCTCTCCAGCGCGGGGGGGGCGTCGGTGCGCGGCAGCAGCGTCGAGCAGTCGCTCTCGTAGGCGTCCCACGCCGCGGCCGCGGGACCGTGGACCGCGGGGTCGGGATCGACGAGCCGCCGATGGTAGCTGGCGAGCAGGTCGGAACGCTCGCCGGCGGGCAGGAACGACGCGAAGCGCATGTGCGCCTCGGGGAAGAACCGTCCCATGCCGCGGATGAACCAGTCGATCTCGTCCGCCGACGCGAGGAACACCCCGCGCAGCACGAGGCCGGTCGAACGTTCGGGGAACGCCTCGGCGTAGGCGAGCGCGAGCGTCGATCCCCACGAGCCGCCGAACAGCGCCCATTGCTCGATGCGGCGTTGCGAGCGGAGGCGTTCGAGATCGGCGACGAGGTGCCAGGTCGTGTTGTCGGCGATCTCCGCCACCGGCGTCGAGCGCCCCGCGCCGCGCTGGTCGACGAGCACGATGCGCCAGAACGCCGGGTCGAAGAACCGGCGGTGATGCGGCAGGCACCCGCCGCCCGGCCCGCCGTGCAGGAAGACGATCGGCACACCGTCCGGATTGCCGCACTCCTCCCAGTAGAGCGTGTGCCGCGGATCGACCGAGAGTCGCCCGGACGCGAAGGGCTCGATCTCGGGGAAGAGCGGGTCCGCGCGCTCGACCTCCACCGCCGTACCATCGGGCGTCATCGGCGAATCATCGTCGGGTCAGCGCAGCGGTGCGCGGAAGCGGTCGTCGACATCGATGCGGTAGCCGTTCGCGAGCGCGTTGGTCTGATTCGCCAGCGCGACCACCGCCATCAGCTCGCGGAACTGGGCTTCGCTCATGCCCTTCGCGCGCGCCGCCGCGGTGTGCGAGTGCATGCAGTAGCTGCAGTTGTTGGTCGCCGACACCGCGATGTAGACGAGTTCCTTGACGAGCGGGTCGAGCGCGCCCGGCGCCATCGCCTCCTTCACCGACGACCACACGCGCGCGAGCGTCGGCGGGTCGTTCGCGAGCACGCGCCAGAAGTCGCCGACGAAGTCGGTGGCGCGCGTCGCCCGGATGTCGGCGAACACGGCGCGGGCCTCGGGGCCCAGCGCGGCGTCGTCGAGGGGCGGGAGGAGTGCCATGGCGCAAGTATAGCGAGCCCGTGCCGTGGTCCTCGGGTGCCTCGCCGCGTCGATGGCCGGTCGCGGGCGACGCTCGGAGCGCGCTGGCGCGAGACGGACGGGCGCGACGCTCCCGTCCGTTCGACGGTGGCCCCGCTACCGCCGCAGCTTGAACGGCACGATCCGCTGGGACTGCGTCCCCAGCCCGTCGATCCCCAGCGTGACCGTGTCCCCCGGCTTCAGCCACACCGGCGGCTTCATGCCGAGCGCGACGCCCGGCGGCGTGCCGGTGGTGATGAGGTCGCCCGGCTGCAGCGTCATGTACTTCGAGACATCGGCGACGAGCTTCGCGACACCGAAGATCATCGTGCGCGTGTTGCCGGTCTGCCGCCGCTCGCCGTTCACGTCGAGCCACATCCCGAGGTTCTGCACGTCGCGGATCTCGTCGCGGGTCACGAGCCAGGGGCCGATCGGGCCGAAGGTGTCGCAGCCCTTGCCCTTGCTCCACTGGCCTCCGCCCTTGCGGATCTGGAAGTCGCGCTCCGAGACGTCGTTCATCACGCAGTAGCCGGCCACGTGGCGCAGCGCGTCCTTCTCCTCGACGTAGCGCGCGCGCCGGCCGATGACGATGCCGAGTTCGACCTCGTAGTCGAGCTGGGTCGAATCCCTCGGCTGCATCACCGGGTCGTTCGGGCCGACGATGCAGTCGGTCGTCTTGAAGAACACGATCGGATGCTCGGGAATCGGCGAGCCGGTTTCCTTCGCGTGGTCGATGAAGTTGAGCCCGATCGCGATGAACTTGCCGGAACCGGCGACGCACGCGCCGATCCGCGGCTTGCCCTTCACGAGCGGCAGCTTCTTCGGATCGAGCTTGCGGAGCTTCGCGAGCGAGGCGTCCGACAGCGCGTCGGGGTTGATGTCGGCCACCTTGCGCGACAGGTCGCGCAGCTTGCCGTCGGCGTCGACGAGTCCGGGCTTCTCCTTCCCGGCGGGACCATAGCGTACGAGCTTCATGCCGTCTCCTTTGGTAACCGTACAGGTGCGGGGCGTCCACGCCGCCCCGCTTCGTGGGTCAGATCGTCATGCCGCCGTCGACCGAGTAGCAGTTGCCGGTCGCGAACGCGCTTTCGTCGGAGGCGAGGAACACGACGACCGGCGCGATCTCCTCGGCCGTCGCGAGGCGGCCCACCGGCTGGCGCGCGACGAACATCCTGCGCGCCTCCACCGGATCGGCGAACGCGCCGATGCGCTCGCCGAGCGAGGGCGTGTCCACCGTGCCCGGCGCGATCGAGTTGCAGCGGATGCCCTTCTGCACGAAGTCGGCGGCGACCGCCTTGGTCAGCCCGATCACCGCGGCCTTCGACGCGCCGTAGGCGAAGCGGTTGGGAATGCCCTTGATCGACCCGGCGACGCTCGCCATGTTGATGATGCTGACCCAGCGCCCGGTGGTCCGGTGGTGCTCGAGCATCTTCGGCAACGCCGCCTGGATCGCGATGTACATCGAGCGCACGTTGAGCGCGAAGCTCGCGTCCCAGTCCTTCGGCGTGCAATCGAGCACGCTGCCGTGGTGGACCCACCCGGCGCAGTTGAACATCACGTCGAGCGGCGGCAGCTCGCCCAGCATCCGCCGCACCGCGGCGTCGTCGAGCACGTCGAGCACGCGGGCGTCGATGCCCGGCATGCCCGCCATCGCGGCGACGAGTTTCGGGTTCACGTCGGTGGCGATCACCTTCGCGCCTTCGCGCGCCATCGCGATCGCGGAGGCGTGACCGATGCCCTGTCCGGCGGCGGTCACGAACGCCGTCTTGCCGGCGAGTCGTCCATTCATGGTGTTCGGGTTCCTCGTGGGGGGAAGGCGGGTCAATGGCCGAGCGAGGGAATGCTCGCGTCGGCGGGATCGGCGAAGTCGCGGTTCGGCACGTGCGCGAACCAGCCGGGCCTTCCGGGGTCGCGGTCGTAGGGGTAGCCGCCCAGCTCGCGGAAGAGCTCGTGGTAGCGCGCGAGCTTGTCGCGGTCGAGCTCGACGCCGAGGCCGGGGCCTTCCGGCACGCGGATCGCTCCGCCTGCGTAACGCATCGGTCCGCCGACGATCACGTCGTCGGCGAGGTGGTGGTAGTGGGCGTCCGCCGCGTAGCCCAGGTTCGGCAGCACGGCGCCCAGGTGCAGCATCGTCGCGAGCTGGATGCCGAGTTCGCCCGAGCTGTGCACCGCGACCTGCATGCCGAGCGTCTCGCACACCCCCGCGGCCCTGATGCAGGGCCGGATGCCGCCCCAGAAGGTCGTGTCGAGCAGGATCACGTCGACCGCCCGCGTCATCGCGTTGGCCGCGAGCTGCTCGAAGTTGACGACGATCGTGTTCGTCGCGAGCGGAATGCGCACGAAGTCGCGCAGCGCGCGCATCGGCGCGATGCCGTAGACCGGATCCTCGTAGTAGTCGTTGCGGAGTTCCTCGATCGCCCGGCCGAAGTGCACGGCGTCGTCGAACGACAGCGCGCCGTTCGGGTCGTAGCGCAGCCCTTCGCCGGGCAGCGCCTGCGCGACCGCGCGGTAGCAGGCGAGCTCGTGCGCGGGCGCGAACACGCCGCCCTTGAGCTTGTGCGAGGTGAAGCCGTGCTTCGCCTTCAGTTCGCGCGCGTGCGCGACGAGTTGCTCCGGCGTTCGCACCTCGCCGCGGCCGGTGGCCGGGTTCGCGTAGCGGAAGAAGAGGTAGCTCGCGAAGGCGACGCGGTCGTGGAGCCGTCCACCGAGGAAATCGCACACCGGGATGCCGAGCTTCTTCCCGATGATGTCGAGGCAGGCGAACTCGATCGCCGCGTGCAGTTGCGTGCGGTTGTTGTAGAGGGAGGCGGTCGGATTGCAGATCTTGAGGCGCAGCGCCTCGAGCGCGAACGCGTCGTGGCCGGCGAGCGTGCCCTCGAGCGCGGCGAACGCGCGCGTCGCGTCCTCGCCGCCTCCGCCCATCTCGCCCAGGCCCACGTAGCCGTCGGCGGTCTCGACCTCGACGATCGTGCGCACGAAGCGGCCCCAGTGCGCGCCGTTGCTGTGGCGCAGCGGGGCCTCGAGCGGGACCGTGACCGGCGTGGCGCGGATGCGGGCGATCGTCGTGGCGGACATGAGGTGTCGCGGACGCGGGCCGCCGTGAGCGGTCCGGGGTGCGCATTGTAGCCCGCGTCAGGCCGAATTGGTAATACCGGTTGACCAGTTTGCGGGGACGGTCTAGCCTTCACGACCGACCGCTCGGCCACCGGGCCGGTCGCCCCGAACCGCCTTCGCATGCCTTTCCAGAGTATCGAGCCCCGCCGGCTGTACCGGCAGATCGCCGACCAGATTCGCGGCCTCATCCGGTCGGGCGAGTTTCCGCCGGGCTCGCGGCTGCCGCCCGAACGCGACCTTGCGAAGCAGCTCGGCGTGTCGCGGCCGTCGGTGCGCGAGGCGCTGATCGCACTCGAGGTCGAGGGCCTGGTCGAGGTGCGCATCGGCTCGGGCATCTACGTGCTCGCACCGGGCGGCGCGGGCGACGTGCCGGCGGCGAACGACGCGACCGCGGGACCGTTCGAACTGTTGCGCGCGCGCTACGTGATCGAAGGCGAGTGCGCTGCGCTCGCGGCGAAGTCCGCGCGCAAGGCGCAGGTCGCGGCGATCGAGGACTCGATCGACGAGATGGAGCGCGAGCGGCGCGAGGGCCGTCAGCCGTTGGCGTCCGACCGCGTGTTCCACCTCCGCATCGCCGAGGCCACCGGCAACGGCGCGCTGGTCCAGGTCGTGAAGCTCCTGTGGGACGAGCGCACCGGCCCGCTCTACCAGCAACTGGAGCACCACTACGACTCGCCGGAACTGTGGGTCGCGGCGATGGCCGAGCACCGGACGGTGCTGAAGGCGATCGCGACGCGCGACCCGGCCGGCGCGCGTGCCGCCATGCAGCGGCACTTGAACCAGGCCTACAAGCGGTTCAGCAAGGGCTGGGACGCGCTGCAGTAGCGCGATCCGCCGCCGCGAACCCGGAGGACGAACGATGCTCGCCGCCCGCATCCACGCGAAAGAAGACCTGCGCATCGACGCGATGCCCGAGCCGTCGCCGGGGCCGGGCGAAGTGCTGCTCCGGCTCGGCGCAGGCGGCATCTGCGGGTCGGACCTCCACTACTACCAGGACGGGCGCAACGGCAGCTTCGTGGTGCGCGAACCGCTGATTCCCGGGCACGAGGCGTCCGCGATCGTCGAGGCGGTCGGGGAGGGCGTCACGCGCGTCAAGCCGGGCGACAAGGTCGCGGTCTCGCCGTCGCACGCCTGCGGACGCTGCGAAGGCTGCCGCGAGGGCCGCGAGCAGCTCTGCTCCGCGATGCGCTTCCTCGGCAGCGCGAGCGTGTTTCCGCATGCGCAGGGGATGTTCCGCGAGCGGTTCGTGCTGGGCGAGCGCCAGTGCTACCCGGTGGCGGGTGACGTGACGCTGGGCGAACTCGCGTTCGCGGAGCCGCTCGCCGTCGGCCTCCACGCGGTGAACCGCGGCGGACCGCTCCTGGGCAAGTCGGTGCTCGTCACCGGCGCGGGGACGATCGGATGCCTGACCGTGATGGCGGCGCGGCTCGCCGGGGCGAGCAAGGTCACGGTGAGCGACGTCCTCGACCGCCCGCTCGCGCAGGCGCTCCGCGTGGGCGCCGACGTCGCCGTTCGCGCGGATCGCGAGGGCGCGAGGCTCGCCGCGCCGCAGTTCGACGTCTGCTTCGAGGTGTCCGGCAACTTCCGGGCGCTCGTCACCTGCGTCGGCGCGGTGAAGCGCGGCGGCGCCGTCGTGCAGGTCGGCACGCTGCCGCACGAGCCGCTGCCGTTCGTCGTCAACGAGGTGATGGCGAAGGAGATCGACCTGCGCGGCGCGTTCCGCTGGGGCATCGAGTTCGACTGGGCCGTCGAGACGCTGTCCTCGCGCCGGGTCGACGTCGGCCCGCTGCTTTCGGGGCAGTACCCTCTGAAGGACGCGGTGGCCGCGTTCGCGGCCGCGGCGGACAAGCATCGCAGCACCAAGGTGCAGGTGGTCTGCGCCTGATCGAACGAAGCACCGTAGCGTCGTCCAACACCGGCGCGCGGGCACGCGCGACCGACCCATCGTCAGGAGGAAGCATGTCATTCCAGTTCAGGTCGAAGTTGGCGCTCATCGCCGTGGCGGCGATCGTCGCGAGCGGCCCGGCGGCCGCGCAGCAGAAACTCAAGTGGGCGCACGTCTACGAGACCTCGGAGCCGTATCACACCGAATCGGTGTGGGCGGCGGCCGAGATCAAGAAGCGCACCAACGGCAAGTTCGACATCGAGGTGTTCCCCGCGTCGTCGCTCGGCAAGGAGACCGACATCAACCAGGGGCTGGCGCTCGGCACGGTCGACATGATCATCAGCGGCCCGTCGTTCGCCGCGCGCAGCTACCCGCGCCTGGGCATCGCCTACTACCCGTTCATCTTCCGCGACGCCGACCACCTGCTCGCCTACTCGAAGAGCCCGGTGTTCGCCGAGATGGTCGAGGAGTTCCGCAAGAAGACCGGCATCCAGATGACCGCGTACACGTACTACGGCGCGCGCCACGTGACCGCGCAGAAGCCGTTCACCGACTGCGCCGGCATGAAGGGACTGAAGATCCGCGTGCCCGACGTCCCGAGCTACATGGCGACGCCGAAGGCCTGCGGCGCGAACCCGACGCCGATCGCGTTCGCGGAGGTCTACCTCGCGCTGCAGACCGGCACGGTGGACGCACAGGAGAACCCGCTGACGACGATCGAGGCGAAGAAGTTCTACGAGGTCCAGAAGGCGATCATGCTGACCGGCCACATCGTCGACGGGCTCACCACGCAGATCGCGCCCCACGTCTGGAACAAGCTCACTCCGCAGGAGAAGCAGATCTTCACCGAGGTCACCCGCGAAGCCGCCGCCCGGGCCACCGCGCAGATCAAGAAGCGTGAAGGGCAGCTGGTCGACGAGTTCAAGAAGAAGGGTCTCGCCGTCACTCCGGTGAACCGGCAGAGCTTCGTCGATGCGGTGCTGAAGACCTCGACGCCGGAGTCGATGGGCTTCTCGCGCTCCGACTACGACAAGATCGTCGCCATCAAGTAGGCATCGCGGCGGCGGCGTGGGACGCGCACCGGCGCGCCCCGCGTCGCCGCCGGCACTGCGCGGGAGGAACATGCGATGAACGACCCGACGCCCGCGTCGACGACGGGAACGCCCGTCCTCGACGACGAGGGCCACTTCCACGCGACCGACGCCCCGATCGACCTCGGCCACTACGTGATCGAGGACTGGGTGTCGCTCGCCTTCTTCTGGCTGCTCGGCCTGTGCGTGTTCTACCAGTTCTTCACCCGGTACGCGCTCAACGATTCCGCGTCCTGGACCGAGGAGATCTCGCGCTACCTCCTCATCTGCACGGTGTTCATCGGCATCGCCGCCGCGACGCGGCGCACGCGGCACATCCACGTCGACTTCGTCTACCGCCTCATCCCGGCGAAGCTCGGGCGCATCCTGTCCACGACCATCGACGTCCTGCGGGTCGCGTTCTTCGCGATCTGCGTCGTGCTGACCATCGAGATGATGGGTCGGATGGGCAGCCTGCAGATGACGATCATCGACCTCCCGATGAACATCATCTACGGCGTCTGCGTCGTCGCGTTCGCGGCTGCCGCGATCCGCGCGGTCCAGGTCATGATCGAGAACTGGCGGCGCGGATGGTCGGTGCTCGAGCGGCCGGAGATGCTGATCGAGGAGACCATAGAATGACGTCCCCCCCGACACGTGCTTCGCGCGCCTCCCCCCCACGGGGGGCGCGCGCCTCGGGGCGGCCCGTCGGCGCGCTGGTCCGCCTTCGTTGCGACACGCGGGGCAGGCGATGAGCGCGCTGTTGACGTCGTTCCTCGCGCTGATGGTGAGCGGAATCCCGGTCGCCATCGCGATGGCGGGCTCCGCGCTCGTCTACATCTGGATCACCGGCAACACGCCGTCGATGGTCGTCGTGCACCGGATGATCAGCGGGATCGACAGCTTTCCGCTGCTGGCGGTGCCGTTCTTCATCCTCGCCGGCAACCTGATGAACAACGCCGGCATCACCAACCGCATCTACAACTTCGCGCTCGCGCTGGTCGGCTGGATGAAGGGTGGCCTGGGCCACGTCAACATCCTGGGCTCGGTGATCTTCGCCGGCATGTCGGGCACCGCGATCGCCGACGCCGCCGGTCTCGGCACGATCGAGATCAAGGCGATGCGCGACCACGGCTACTCGAAGGAGTTCGCGGTCGGCGTCACCGCGGCGTCGGCGACGCTCGGGCCGATCATTCCGCCGTCGCTGCCGTTCGTGATCTACGGGATGGTCGCCAACGTGTCGATCGGCCAGCTCTTCCTGGCGGGCATCGTTCCCGGCCTGGTGATGACGGCCGCGATGATGGCAACGGTGGCGTACTTCGCCCACAAGAACAACTGGGGCGCCGACATCAAGTTCCACTGGCCGCGCGTCGGCAAGGCGGCGGTCGAACTCGTCGTCGTGGTCGCCTGGCCGGTGTCGATCTGGCTCCTCATCAAGGCGGGCCTCAATCCGGCGCTCGCGGTCGCGGTGTCGATGGTCGCGCTGTTCGCCGCCGACTGGAAGTGGAAGTTCGAGGCGGTGCTGCCGATCATCACGCCGATCCTCCTGATCGGCGGAATGGTGACCGGCATCTTCACGCCGACCGAGGGCGCGGTGGCCGCGTCGCTGTGGGCGCTCTTCCTCGGTCTCGTCTGGTACCGCACGCTGCCGTTCAAGCTCCTGATCAAGGTCTCGATGGACACCGTCGAGACCACGGCGACCGTGCTCTTCATCGTCGCCGCCGCGTCGATCTTCGGCTGGCTCCTGACGGCCACGCGCGTCACCGACGCCGTCACCGCCTGGACGCTGTCGTTCACGCACACGCCGTGGGTGTTCCTGCTGCTCGTCAATCTGCTGCTGCTCTTCATCGGCTGCTTCCTCGAGCCGACCGCGGCGATCCTGATCGCGGTCCCGGTGCTGATGCCGGTGGTCCAGCAGCTCGGCATCGACCCGGTGCATTTCGGCCTCATCGTCGTGCTGAACCTGATGATCGGCCTGCTGCACCCGCCGATGGGCATCGTCCTGTTCGTCCTGGCGCGCGTGGCGCGAATGTCGCTCGAACGCACGACGGTGGCGATCCTGCCGTGGCTCGTGCCGCTGCTCCTGTGCCTGCTGCTGCTCACCTACGTGCCGGCCATCTCGCTGTGGTTGCCGACGCTGTTCTATCGATAGGATCCCGCGATGGCGACCATCGAGCACGTCGAGATCCTGCAGGTCGACCTGCCGCCGAAGGTGGTGCGCACCGACGCGATCCAGTCGTTCGTCAAACAGGAGACGCCGATCGTGCGCATCACCTGCGACGACGGCGCGGTCGGCACCGGCTACTCCTACACGATCGGCACCGGCGGATCGTCGGTCGTCGCGCTGCTGCGCGACCACCTGGCGCCGCGGCTCCTCGGTCGCGACCCGGCGGAGGTCGAACGGCTGTGGAAGGACCTCTTCTTCCACACCCATGCGACCGCGGTGGGAGCGATCACCGCGCTCGCGCTCGCCGCGATCGACACCGCGCTCTGGGACCTGAAGTGCCGCCGGGCGAACGAGCCGCTGTGGAAATGCGCCGGCGGCGCGAAGGACGCGATCCCGGTCTACACGACCGAGGGCGGATGGCTGCACCACTCTCAGGCGCAGATCGTCGACGAGGCGCGCGAGGCCAAGGCGCAGGGCTTCCTCGGCGCCAAGTTCAAGGTCGGCAAGCCGTCGATCGCCGAGGACGTCCGCCGGCTCGCGGCGGTGCGCGAGGCGGTGGGCGACGCCTTCGAGGTCATGGTCGACGCGAACCAAGCGTTCACCGTGTCCGAGGCGCTGCGCCGCGCGCACGCGTACGCACCGCTCGGCCTCGCCTGGTTCGAGGAGCCGCTGCCGGCGGAGGACCTCGGCGGACACGTCGAACTCGCGGCGAAGGCGCCGATGCCCATCGCGGTCGGCGAGTCGATCTACCATCCGTCGCACTTCCGCGAATATCTGGAGCGCGGCGCCTGCTCGATCGTGCAGGTCGACTGCGCGCGCATCGGCGGCATCACGCCCTGGCTCAAGGTCGCGCACCTCGCGGAGGCGTTCAACGTGGCGGTGTGCCCGCACTTCCTGATGGAGCTCCACGTCTCGCTGGTCGCCGCGGTGCCCAACGGCGCGTGGGTCGAGTACATTCCCCAGCTCGACGCGATCACGTCCTCGCGCATGCAGGTGCGCGACGGCCACGCGCTGGCGCCGTCGGCGCCGGGCCTCGGCATCGAGTGGGACGGCGCCGCGATCGACCGCCTCGCGGTCGCGCGCGCGTCCGTGCGCTCGTAGAGGAGTCTGCGATGCTCGAGCAAGCCTCGCTCACGATCCGGTTGCATCCGGACGACGACGTCGTCATCGCGCGCCAGCAGCTCGTCGGCGGCACGCGCCTGATCGACGAGAACGTGACGGTCGCGGGCCTCGTGCCCCCCGCGCACAAGGTCGCCACGCGCGCGCTGGCGAAAGGCGCGCCGGTCCGGCGCTACAACCAGGTGATCGGCTTCGCCTCGCGCGACATCGCGCCGGGCGAGCACGTGCATCTCCACAATCTCGCGATGGGGAGCTTCGACCGCGACTACGCGTTCGGGGCCGACGCGACGCCGACGCGCTACGTCGACCGCCCGGCGACGTACCAGGGCATCGTCCGCGCCGACGGGCGGGTCGCGACGCGCAACTACCTCGGCATCCTGTCCACGGTGAATTGCTCGGCGACCGTCGCGCGGGCGATCGCGGACACCGTCACGCGCGGCGCGCTCGCGAACGGCGATGGCCGATTCGCGAACGTCGACGGCGTCGTCGCGCTGACCCACGGCTCGGGCTGCGGGATGGACACGCACGGCGATGGCATGAAGCTCCTGCGGCGCACGCTCGCGGGTTACGCCCGCCACGCCAACTTCGCCGGCGTGCTGATCGTCGGGCTCGGCTGCGAGGCGAACCAGATCAGCTCGCTCCTCGGCGCGACCGGGCTCGCGGAAGGCCCGCTGATGCGCACGTTCAGCATCCAGGACACCGGCGGCACCGCGAAGACGGTGGCGCGCGGCGTCGCGATGATCGAGGAGATGCTGCCGCACGCGAACGCGGTCAAGCGGGAGACCGTCGCCGCGTCGAACATCGTCGTCGGGCTCCAATGCGGCGGTTCGGACGGCTACTCGGGCATCACCGCCAACCCGGCGTTGGGCGCCGCGGTCGATCTTCTGGTGCGCCACGGCGGCACCGCGATCCTGTCCGAGACGCCCGAGATCTACGGCGCCGAGCATCTGCTGACCCGGCGCGCGGTGTCGCGCGCGGTCGGCGAGAAGCTCGTCGGGCGCATCCGCTGGTGGGAGGCGTACACCGCGCGCGAGGAAGGCGAGATGAACAACAACCCGTCGCCGGGCAACAAGGCCGGCGGACTCACCACGATCCTCGAGAAGAGCCTGGGCGCGGTCGCGAAGGGCGGCACGACCAATCTCGTCGACGTCTACGAGTACGCGGAGCCGGTGACCGCGAAGGGCTTCGTCTACATGGACACGCCGGGCTACGACCCGGTGTCCGCGACCGGACAAGTCGCTGGCGGCGCGAACCTCATCTGCTTCACGACCGGGCGCGGCTCGGCCTACGGCTGCGCGCCGTCGCCTTCGCTCAAGATCTCGACCAACACCCCGCTGTGGGTGAAGCAGGAAGAGGACATGGATCTCAACGCCGGCGAGATCGCCGACGGCAACGCGACGATCGAAGGCGTGGGCGAGAAGCTCTTCGAGCTGATGCTCGCGACCTGCTCCGGCCAGCGGACGAAGAGCGAGATCCACGGCTACGGGCAGAACGAGTTCGTGCCGTGGTACGTGGGTGCGGTCATGTAGTTGCCTGCGCCGCGGCCCCGACCGCGGCGGTGCGCCGGCGCGGCGCGCATCCGGCGAATCCAACCAGGGAATCCGATCCGATGAAGAAGCCGAAGACGTCCCCACGGAAGCTCCGTTCCGAAGGCTGGTTCAACAGCGGCGACCGCGACGATTTCGTCCACCGCTCGTGGATGAAGAACCAGGGCTTCCCGCACGACCTCTTCATCGGCAGGCCGGTGGTCGGCATCTGCAACACCTGGTCCGAGGTGACGCCGTGCAACGCGCATTTCCGCGAACTGGCCGAGCACATCAAGTACGGCGTGCTCGAGGCCGGCGGGTTCCCGCTCGAATTCCCGGTGATGAGCCTGGGCGAGCCGGTGATGCGTCCGACCGCGATGCTCTACCGCAACCAGGCGTCGATGGACGTCGAGGAGTCGATCCGCGCGAACCCGTTCGACGGCGTCGTGCTGATGATGGGCTGCGACAAGACGACGCCGTCGCTCCTGATGGGTGCGGCGTCCTGCGACCTGCCGACGATCGGGATCTCCGGCGGTCCGATGCTGAACGGCAAGTTCCGCGGGCAGGACGTCGGGTCCGGCACCCTGACCTGGCAGTTGACGGCGATGCTGAAGACCGGCGAGTTCAAGGAGGAGGACATGCCGGAGGCCGAAGCCTGCCAATCGCGCTCGGCCGGCCATTGCATGACGATGGGGACCGCGTCGACGATGGCGTCGATGGTCGAGTCGCTCGGCATGGCGCTGCCGACCAATGCCGCGATTCCCGCGGTCGATTCGCGACGCAAGGTGCTCTGTCGCCTGACCGGGAGGCGCATCGTCGAGATGGTGCGCGAGGACCTGCGCATGTCGAAGATCCTCACGCGCGAGGCGTTCGAGAACGCGATCATGGTGAACGGCGCGATCGGTGGATCGACCAACGCCGTCGTGCACCTCTTGGCGATCGCGGGCCGCATCGGCGTGAAGATGACGCTCGACGACTGGGATAGGCTCGGCCGCGAGATCCCCTGCCTCGTCAACCTGATGCCGTCGGGCCGCTACCTGATGGAGGATTTCTACTACGCGGGCGGACTGCCGGTCGTGATCCGCGAACTGGAGCGGTACATCCACAAGAAGGCGCTCACCGTCAACGGCCGGTCGATCTGGGACAACTGCCGCGAGGCGAAGAACTACAACGAGGCCGTCATCACGCCGATCGGCAAGCCGTTCAAGCCGCAAGGCGGCATCGCGGTGCTGCGCGGCAATCTCGCGCCGACCGGCGCGGTGCTGAAGCCCTCCGCCGCGACCCCGAAGCTCATGCGGCACAAGGGCCGCGCCGTCGTGTTCAGCGACATCGACGATCTGCACCGCCGCATCGACGACCCGAAGCTCGACGTGAAGGCCGACGACATCCTGGTGCTGCAGAACTGCGGGCCGAAGGGCTACCCCGGCTTCCCCGAGGTCGGCAACTTCGCGCTGCCGGCGAAGCTCCTCAAGCAAGGCGTGACCGACATGGTGCGCATCTCGGACGCGCGCATGTCGGGCACCGCGTACGGCACCGTCGTGTTGCACACCTCGCCCGAGGCCGCCGTCGGCGGCCCGCTCGCGCTGGTGCAGACCGGAGACACGATCGAACTCGACGTCGCCAAGCGCAAGCTGGTGCTGCACGTGTCCGATGCCGAGCTCGCCAAGCGCCGCGCGAAGTGGAAGGCACCGAAGCCGCACACCGAGCGCGGCTGGGTCCGCCTCTACTGCGACACCGTGCAGCAGGCCGATCAGGGCGTCGATCTCGACTTCCTCGTAGGCGGGTCGGGAGCCCCGGTGGGCCGTCCGAGTCACTGACCGCGCCAGCGGGGCTTGGCCCCGTTGTTCATCAATGGGGTCACGCATCAATGGGGTCAGACTCCATTGATCGGGTGCCAGATCTCTCGGGTTTCAATGGAGTCTGACCCCATTGAGCGATTTGCCGACGATGCCCCCACCCAGCCACCTGGATTCCGTCCACGACGACGATGCCCTGCCGGTTCGCGCGGTGCCGGTCGGCGCGCCGTTCCGCTGGCTCGCGGAGGGCTGGAGCGACTTCACGCGCGCGTTCGGCCCGAGCCTCTTCCACGGACTCGTCGTCACCTTCGCCGGCCTCGCGATCGCGGCGATCGCGCTGCGATTCTGGCCGATCCTGCCCGGCGCGTTCTCGGGGTTCGTGCTGATCGCCCCGATCCTCGCGACCGGCCTCTACGAAATCTCGCGGCGGCTCGACCGCGGCGAACGGCCCAACCTCGCGCAGGCGATCGACGCATGGAAGCGCGGCACTCGTCCGCTCGTCTGGATGGGCGTGGGACTCGCGTCGGCGGCGACCGCCTGGGTGCTCGTGTCGGCGGTCTTCGTCGCGATCTTCGTGAAGCAGCCGATCGTCGGTCTCGACGGCTTCCTGCGCCACGTCGTGCTCTCCGAGAGCTCGAACCTGTTCTGGCTGTGGATCCTCGCCGGCGGCCTCGGCGCCGCGGCGGTGTTCGCGCTCACCGTCGTGTCGGTTCCGTTGCTCCTCGACCGTCGCATCGATCTCTCTGCCGCGCTTCTCACCAGCCTGCGCGCGGTGGGCGCGAACCCGGTCGCGATGGCGCTGTGGGCCGCGATCATCATGGTCCTCACCGCGCTGTCGATCGCGACGCTCTTCGCGGGATTCACGATCACGATCCCGGTGATCGGGCACGCGAGCTGGCGCGCGTACCGCGCCACCGTCGACTCCGACGGCGCGCCGCCGCGCGAGTGAGTCGACGCCGTGTTCGGCCTCACCGAGGAGCAGATCACCGAGTTCGGGATGACGTTCGGCGTCGGGGCGTTGATGCTCTACATGCTGTTCATCATCATCGACCTCGCGCGGAAATCGAAGGCCGGGAAGCTCGGCACCTTCGTGCTGCTCTTCGTGCTCGCGTTCGGGATGATCGGGTTCGTCGCCAAGTCGATCATCGCCAGGATCCTCGGCATCTGACCGGGCGCTCCCCGCGGCGCCCGAGCTACGGCGCGGGATCGTGCGCGGGCGCGCGTCCTCGTGACAGGTTCGAGGGATCGCCGCGAGTACGACAACGCGGCCGAATATTCGCCCTCCGGTGAGCGAGGATTCGTGCGCGAGAGCCGCCCTGGTCGGGTCGGCTTGCCGCATCATGTCACCGGCAGGGCTGCAAGGACGCCAGCCACGAGCGCGCGGTCCGGATGCGCGATCGCCGCGTCCGGACGATGCCCCGACGGCCACCGCACGCGCCACCGGCGCCGGGCAGGGCCGATCCACACAGACCCGATTCCAAGAGGCAACGACCATGAAGCATCACGACGCGCGCGGCGTCCCGGTGAGCCAAGGCTCGCCGGAGGCGCTCGCCCACTACGAGACCGCGGTTCGCCAGTTGCAGAGCTATGTCGGCGACCCGATCGCCACGCTCGACCTCGCGGTCGCCGCGTCGCCCGACTTCGTCGCGGGTCATGCGACGAAGGCGCTCGCGCTCGCCACCTTCGCCGAGCGCCAGTTCGCGCCCGCGATCGAGCAGTCGATCGACCAGGCGCAGAAGCACGCGTCGCATGCGAACGCGCGGGAGCAGGGCCTCATCTCCGCGGCCCGGCAGTTCGCGGGCGGTTCGTGGCACGAAGGGTGCCGCACGATCGACGCGGTGCTCGCCGACTTCCCGCGCGACGCCGTGGCCCTGCAGGTCGGCCACCTGTTCGACTTCTATCGCGGCGACGCGCTGAACCTGCGCAACCGTGTCGCGCGCGTGCTGCCGCACTGGTCGCGCGAGGTTCCCGGCTACTCGTACGTGCTCGGCATGCACGCGTTCGGGCTCGAGGAGATGAACCAGTATCCCGAGGCCGAGGACGTCGCGCGCGCCGCGCTCGCGATCGAGCCCGCGGACGGCTGGGCGGTGCACGCAGCGACGCACGTGATGGAGATGCAGGGGCGCATCGACGACGGCGTCGACTGGCTCCGGTCGCGCGAGCGCGACTGGGCGCCGGACAACGGCTTCGCGTTCCACAACTACTGGCACCTCGCGCTCTTCCACCTCGACGCGGGCGCGCACGCCGAGGTGCTCGCGCTCTACGACGGTTCGATCCATCCCGGCCCGGCACCGATGCTGCTCGCGCTCGTCGACGCCACCGCGCTCCTGTGGCGCCTGAAGCTCGAAGGCGCGGACGTCGGGGGCCGCTTCGAGGGTGTCGCCGACGAGTGGGAGGCGAAGCTCGACGGCGAGGGCGGGTTCTACGCGTTCAACGACCTGCACGCCGCGCTCGCGTTCTCCGCGGCCGGCCGCGCGGGCGCGCTCGATCGCCTCGTCAGCCGCATGGTGAAGGCCGCCGAAGGCCAGGACACGAACGCGGCGATGACGCGCGACGTCGGCCTGCCGCTCGCGCGCGCCGTGGCGGCGTACGGCCGAGGACGCCACGACGAGGCCGTCGACCTCATGCTGCCGGTGCGCGACATCGCGCATCGCTTCGGCGGGAGCCATGCGCAGCGCGACGTGATCACGCTGACGCTGATCGACGCGGCGTGGCGTGCCAGGCGCACGTCGCTCGCACGCCACGTCCTCGCCGAGCGGCTCGTCGCGAAGCCCGACGGACGGTGGGGGCGGAGGATCCTCGCGCGGATCGGCGCGCCGCCGCCGGCCGTGCACTGATCCGCTCCGAGGCGTCAGGGAGGCGTCGGTCGCAGCATCCCCGCGTAGATCCCCGGCGAGGAGCCGGGGATCGCGATCGCGCCGAACGCCTTCTCGTAGAACGCGGCCGGACCGACGCCGCCGACGATCGCGTAGACGTAGCCCTGAGCCGCGAGCGCGTGCATCGCGGCGAGGGCGAGCGCGCGTCCCAATCCCTGTCCGCGCGCGGATTCGGCGACGCCGGTCGGCCCGAAGTAGTCGGGCGCGATCGCGTCGTGGCACGCGAACCCGAGGATCTCATTTGCGCGCAGCGCGATGAAACACGCGACCGGAAGGCGCGCGAACGTGACCTCGACCTCCGCGGTCCAGCTCGCGAAGTGCGCGCGCATCCAGTCGAGCACGATTGGCTTCTCGGGGGCGAGGGCGCGGCGGATCACGACGCCGCGCGACGCCGCCTGCGCGAGCGCGGGCTCGAGCGGCGGCAGGTCGCGGAGCTTCACCAGCATGTCGGTCATGGCGACCTCGATTCGACGGGTCGAATGCGCGCGGGCGAGGCTCAGCCGCCTGCGGCCATCGCACCCCGGCGCGGGCGCGCGAGCGCATCGTCGCCCACGAACGGATTGTCGCGCCGCTCGTCGCCGAAGGTGGACATCGGGCCGTGGCCGGGCACGAAGCGCATGTCGTCGCCGAGCGGCCACAGGCGCGTCGTGATCGAGCGGATCAGCGTGTCGTGGTCGCCGCGCGGGAAGTCGGTGCGGCCGATCGAACCCGCGAACAGCACGTCGCCCACCAGTGCGATGCGATGGGCGCGCGACGCGAACACGACGTGTCCGGGCGTGTGTCCGGGGCAGTGGAGCACGTCGAACGCAATCTCGCCGACCGTGGCGACGTCGCCCCCATCGAGCCAGCGGTCGGGCGTGAACGAGCGCGCCCCCGGGACCCCGAAGCTCGCGCCCTGTTCGTCCAGGCGGTCGATCCAGAACGCGTCCTCGCGTTGCGGGCCTTCGATCGGCACGCCGGTGCGCTCCGCGACCTCGGCGGCGCCGCCGCAATGGTCGACGTGGCCGTGCGTGACGAGGACTTTCTCGAGCGTCGCGCCGCTTTGCGTGACCGCCGCGAGCAGGCGGTCGACCTCGCCGCCCGGATCGACGAGCGCGGCGCGAAGCGTCCGCGTGCACACGACGAGAGAACAGTTCTGCTGGTACGGCGTGACCGGGACGATCGTGAGCTTCACGCGTGAACCCGACGTGGCGCCGGCGCGCGGTGGCACGCGACTGCGCGCGTGGTGGTCCGGTGGATGGCGCTGGAACGATGCATCGCGGGGCTCCGTGATCGACGAATCCCGGCGATGATACCGTTCGACCCTCGGGCGCGGAACCCGGGGCGCGATCTGCATCGAAAGAGCGAACCCCGCCGGTCGGCGGCGCGCACATGCGACGCGGAGCATCCCGCCGGCCTGCGACAACGACGCTCCGGCTCGACCGGATCGACAACGCACTCAGGTTTCGCCGGACGTGCGCAGGTCGACGACTTCGCAGGCGGTGCTCCGTCCTCCTCCCGGCATCCTGCGCAGGAGGCCGTGCCCGATCAGTTCGGTGATGTCGCGCAGCGCGGTGTCGGCCGAGCATCCGGCGATCGTTGCCCACCTGCTGCTGGTGAGCCGTCCGTCGAAACCGTCGAGGAGGCGGTTGACGAGCTTCGCCTGGCGCTCGTTCATCGGCGTGCCGGCCCAACGTTGCCAGAATCGCGCCCTCGAGAGCACGACGTCGAGCGACGACTGCGCGCGTTCGATCGCGTGGCGCAGCGTTTCGAGGAACCAGGCGAGCCATTCGGTGGCATCGAGCGTTCCCTTCTGCGTGCGCTCCAGGACGTCGCAGCAGGCGGCCCGAGCGCGCGCGATCTCGCCCGACACGCTGTAGAAGCGCTGCGCGCTCCCGTCGGCCCGCGCGAGGAACAGGTCGCCGACCGCGCACGCGATGCGGCCGTTGCCGTCGTCGAACGGATGCAGCGTCGCGAACCAGAGGTGAGCGATCCCCGACTTGATGAGCGCCGGCTCGCCGGTCGCGCCATTGGCCCACTCGATGAACCGCTTCGTTTCGACCTTCAGTCGCGCCGCGGGCGGCGCCTCGTAGCGGACGTTGCGTCGATGGACCGGACCGGACACCACCTGCATCGGTCCCTGCGCGTCGTCGCGCCACTTGCCGACGCGAATGGTTTCCATGCCGCTGCGCCCGGTCGGAAACAACGCGGCATGCCAGCGGAACAGGCGCGCCGCTGCGCCGCGCCTGGGGTGCCAACTGGACTGCGAGCACGCGAAGTACATCCCCGAAATCGCGTTCGTCGTACCCTTCGTGAGGATCGGTGTCAGGACGGGTGGGTACTGAGAGGACTCGAGGCCGCCAGTGTCGGGCGGGAATCCGATGCCGCGTGCGGAACCTCCTGCGTTCCCAACCATCACCCAGCCGCTACTTCCCTCTCCGAACCGCATGTCGAGCGCTCGGCGCGGGTCGTGTCGACGGGTGTAGCCGTGGGTTGCGTCCGAAGAACCTTCAGCGTGAGGCTGACTATGCCCTGCGGGAATACTTCCATAACATCTCCTCAATAGACGGTCCTGGGGAGGACTCCTATCATCGTCTCGTCCTGACGCAACTGTCGTCGCGGAAGAAATGGAGCGACCGATGGATACCATCGAAGGTCCGGTTGATGGGCTGGCGCTCGCGGTGCGGTCGGCGTCGCACGCCCGTGGATCGCCCGACGCGCGCGCTGTACGCGGTCCGGGCATTCGCCGGATCGTCAATCACGCCTGGCGCGCCTGACGGTCATGCTGCCGGTGCCCTCGCGCGGCGTTCGGTGGCCATTCGAATGCCAGTGGGTTGCGCGCACGACCGAACGACCGAAGGGTCCGTGTGCCGGTACGGTCGCGTCGGCACCACGACAACTGGCACGTCGGGGCCCCGCCGCGAGTCGCGACGGCGAAAGTCGTCCGGCAGGGTCGAGTAGGCGTGACAGGCATGGGCGGCCCATGCTCTCGCGCGAGAAGTCCCGCGACCGCGGAAGTGCGCGTGTTCATGCCGTCTAGGTCCTCACTGCTTTCGCGCTCGAGCGAGGCCCTGCTCCCGGGGTTTTCGGTCATCCTGGGGATCGCGCTGATCGCAGGGCCCCTCGTCGCAATGCTCGTGCAGAGCCTGACTCCTGCCGAATCGAGCGAAGGTCTCGTTTCGGTCGCGAGCTTCGCCGCCATCCTCGGAACGAGAGGCATCTACGATGCGATTCTCAACACGCTCGTCATAGGGGTCGCTGTCACGTTGTTCAGCACGATTCTGGGCTTCGCGCTGGCGTGGGTCGTTACGCGCACTGATCTGCCGGGTCGTCACATCTTCGAGACGCTGAATCTCGTCCCGTTCTTCCTGTCGCCGTACGTCGGCGCGATCAGCTGGATCTATCTCGCCGCGCCGTATGGCGGTCTGATTCACAACTCCATCGAGCGATACTTCGGACTGGATGTCCAATTGCCGAGCATTTATGGGCTCGGTGGCGTCATATGGGTGTTGACGCTCTTCTACGCGCCATACGTCTATCTGTTCGTCATCGGGCCTCTGAGGCAGATGGACGGCGCCTTGGAGGATGCAGCGCGGGTTCACGGATCATCGTTCCTCCATACCCTCTGGCGCGTGACCCTGCCGTTGATGGCGCCAGCGCTGATGTCGGGAGCTCTCATCGTCTTCGTCACGAGCGCAGGTCTGTTCGACGTTCCGCTCGCGCTGTCTCTCCCGAGCGGGATCCCGACCGTACCCACCGAGATCTACAAGTTCGTCCAGTATCCAACCGACTTCGGTCGCGCGTCCTCCTTCGGTATCGCCATCGTCTTCGTAACCGTCGTCCTGACGCTGCTGCAGCGTCGATACGTCGACCGGCGCCGGTTCGACACCGTCTCGGGCAAGGGCTATCGCCCGCGCCCCGCGAAACTCAGGGGTTGGGCCAAGTTCGCGGCCCTCGGCCTCGAGCTGGGGTACGTGGGAACCGCAATCGTGCTGCCCATGCTCACTCTTGTCCTGGTGTCGCTGTCACCCATCTGGACGGGAGTCTTCGAGCCTGCCCGGGCCACCTTGCGCAACTACGACTTCGTCCTCTTCGAGAGCGTGCTTGCGCGTGACGCGATCATCAACAGCCTCGTGCTCGCGGTGGGTGGGGCAAGCATCTGCGTTCTGCTCGGACTCCTGCAAGCCCACTATCTGCGGGTCGGCTCTCGCAAGGCGAGAGCGACCGCCGATACGATCCTGTCCTTTCCTCTCGGCATACCGCCGATCATCATCGGCGTCGCCTTCTTGATCATCGCGGTGCGGACTCCGCTGCTCGGGACACTGACCTTGATTCTGATCGCGTACGTCGCGCGATTCTTCGCCTACGCGACGCGGAGCATCTCGGCGACGATGCTTTCCATCAATCCGGAACTGGAGGAAAGCGCTCGCTGCTGCGGCGCGAACTTCCTGCAGAGCGCGCGATACGTCGCCCTGCCGCTGCTCAAGCCAGGACTCGTCGCCGCATGGATCATGCTCGCCATCATTTTCGTTCGCGAACTCGGCGCCACGATCCTGCTGTACACGCGGGGAACCGAGACACTGAGCGTCGCGCTGCTTCTTCTCGCGGATCGAAGTACCGGCTATGTCGCTGCGCTGGCGGTCATTCAGGTGCTTCTTCTGGGGGGTGCGTTCGCGCTCCTGAGATGGTTCCGCGTCACGACAATCGAGATGTGATGGAGTGGCCCAGGTGTCAGGCGATCAGAAGTCGATAAGCGTCGAGAACATCCGGAAGTCGTTCGGCGACTTCGAGGCGCTGAAATCCGTATCCTTCGACGCGACAGACGGGAGCACGATTGCGTTGCTTGGTCCAAGTGGATGCGGCAAGACGACCATGCTGCGATGCATCGCCGGGCTGGAGGAGGCCGAGGAGGGAAGGATCACGATCGGCGGGCGAGTCGTGTTCGACTCGGAGCGTCGCATCAACATGAAGTCCGAGCAGCGCGACCTGGGCGTCGTGTTCCAGTCGTACGCCATCTGGCCGCACATGTCGGTGGCGGAGAACGTCGGGTTTCCGCTGAGGCTGAGAGGCGTGAGCCATAGCGAGAGGAAGGCGCGGGTGGATCGCGCGCTCGACGTGGTGGGCCTGCGGCAGTGGCGCGACTCCCCTTCAACCCGTCTCAGCGGAGGCCAGCAGCAGCGGGTGGCGCTTGCGCGCGCCGTCATCCACGGGCCACGTCTCGTGCTCTTCGACGAGCCGTTATCCAACCTCGACGCCCAGTTGCGCGAGCAGATGCGGCTGGAGCTCAAGCTGCTGCAGGAACGGTTGAACTTCACCGCCATCTACGTCACGCACGACCAGTTGGAGGCCGCCGCGTTGGCCAAGCAAGTCGTGATCATGAGCCATGGCCGAATCGAGGCCGCCGGCCGACCCGAGGAGATCTTCGAGCGGCCGCCGACCGCATTCGTGGCGAGGTTCCTGGGCTTCAACGTCGTCGAGGGCGTGATCACGCGCATCGCACCGCGGGAGAGCGAGGCGGGCGCGGCGATGCAGGTCGAGATGACATTCGGCGCGGAGCGCCACCTGCGAGGGGTAGCGGTCGCCGATGAGTCCTTGCGCGAAGGAGCGCGGTGTATCGCCTGCTTTCGTCGTGAACGGACGCGTCTGCTCCAAGGGGGCGATTCGATCGACGGCGGCGGCTCGCCGCTCGATGCGACGATACTCGCGACATCGTACCTGGGTGTGCATCACGAGTTTCTCCTGGCGGTGGACGGGACGGAGTTGAGAGCCTTCAGTCCGGTACCGCCCAGGGGGGCGAAGTCGGCGCGATTGTCCATCGATCCGGAGGATTGCTTCATCTTCGCTCAGCGGGCGTGAAGCGGAACCAGGTTGGCAAAAACGTGAGGAGGGTGCCATGAAGAGAATCTTGACGATTGTGACGATCGCGGCGGCGGTGGGCTTCGGGAGCGGGAAGGCCACCGCCGACGCACCTGCGCTGCAGGCGCTGAGCGGGCCGGCGAAACAGGAGATGGAGAAGACCATCGCGGCTGCGGCCAGGGAAGGGCGCGTGGACTACACGGAAGTCGTGATGGCGGCGGAGACCGCGCAGGCGCTTACGGTCGCATTCCGAAAGCACTACGGGCTCGACAGTTCGTTCGTGGTCAACTACACGCATGCCGGCACGACGGCGGCGGTCACGCGCATCGACCAGGAGATTGCGGCCAAACGTGTCAGGACCGACGTCGCATCCATCTCCGTTCCCACATGGGTGTTCGCGCACGCGAAGGCCGGCAACATCATGGAATACCATTCGCCGGAGTACAAGTTCTATCGGCGAGCATTCGAGCTGAAGCTCGGCAAAGAGGGCTTCTTCATGATGAACGGCGGATACTTCTTCGTGCCGGTCTGGGATACGACGAGGCTCAACTTCAACGGCAAATCGTGGAAGGACGTGGTCGGCGCGGTTCCAAACGGCCGTCTCGCGGTCGGAAACGCGGAGACGTCGCTGTCGGTTCTCGCCACGTATGTCGGCGTCCGGAACCTGGTCGGCGTCGAGTTCTTCAAGTCGCTCGCCGGCATGAAGCCGGCCATCGTCTCGCAGGGAGAGCTTGCGCACGACAGGGTGGTGACCGGCCAGGATCTGATGAGTCTGTGGGGCCAGGCTACGCACGTCAAGTTGCGCAACTCACGGGGCGCACAACTCAAGTTGATGATCCCGGAGGAGGGGCTCGTGCTGCTGCCGCAGCTCTCGTTCATATTGGCGGGCGCTCCGCATCCGAACGCGGCCAAGCTTTGGCTCGATTTCATGCTCTCCAAGGAAGGACAGGCGATCATCGTGGACCGCGAAGCCCTCGTTTCCGGGCGAGAAGGTGCAGGAACGGCTCTCGCTGGATACAACCTCACGCTGGACGGCGTGAAGGCGGTTCCCATGAACTGGGACAAGCTGAGCGAAGACGATCTGAAGCGCGCGCGCGAGGAGTGGGTCGGTATCTTCAAGAAGTAGCCGGGTCAAGGCGAGTCATTCCGCGCGATCCCATGGGATCGGCGGACCCCGGGCCGGCGCGCGACGCAGCGCGCCGACCTCCGGGGTCCGCGCCCGTGTCGTTGCGACGATCCCGGCGGTCAGCGACGGCTGGCGAGATCCTGCCCACCGGAGTCCGCATCAATGGGGCGCCGCGATGGCGAGTTGCGGCGTTGTGTCGATTGGCCCGCGCTCGGTCGATACCGTTCGCTCCAGAGCCAAGTGGATCAGAAGCACGGAGACGGGGGCTCGGGGGCGCTGCTGCGGATGCCGACCCTGGGGCGAGGCGCCGCGCCCCGGCGGGGTTTCTGTCGTGGGAAACGCGTCAGCTCCGTTGGGGTGATGCCGTGACGGACCCCGGGATCGCTGCCCATCCCGCGGGTTCATGAGCTGGAGGTCGCGCGCCGCACTATGGAAGATCTCATCAACTCGAACCTGCTCAGCTGCTTTCTCGCGGTCATGAAGCACAGGCGATTGACCGTGGCGGCGGATGAACTGTGCATTACTCAGCCCGCGCTGTCGAAGAGCATCCAGCGCCTCGAGGAGAAGCTGGAGGTTCAGCTGTTCGATCGTCGCCAGGACGGCATGGCGCCGACGAAGTACGCGTTGACGCTCGCTCGCCATGCGTACGTCATCAGGGCGGAGTCCGACGCGGCCCGCGCGGAGCTGGGAATACTCCGAGGGGGCGGAAGCGGCACGCTGGCGATCGGCATTGCACCGCTTTGGACAGTCTATGGTCTGCCGACCGCGGTGGCCAGACTGGTCAAGCAGAGGGCGCAACTGCAAGTCAGGATCGTCTCGGGTGTTCTCTCAACGCTCATTCCTCCGCTGCTGAAGGGCGATCTCGACGTGGTTTGCACCGCGTTGGACTTCCCCGCGCAGGCTGAGATCGTTCGCAAGCCGATCCTGACGAGCGACCACATCCTGCTTGCGCATCGCCGGCACCCGCTCGCGCAGTTGAAGTCCGTCAGCCTTGCCCAGCTGGCCGAGCATAGATTCGTGGGACTGGTCGGCGACTATCACGGGATGGAACGCATGCAGCGCTTCTTCGCGTTGCGCGGACATCAACCTCCGGTGGTTCGCGCAGAGGCAACGTCGATCGAGATGATTCTGTCGCTGCTTGCCACGGGGGAGTTCGTGGCGAGCCTCGCCCGGCAATGGCTGAAACGCGGCGAGCCGCTGGGCCTCGTGAAGATCCCGATACGGGGAACCTTCTGGAAATTCGAAACCGGGATCGTTCATCGCGTCAATCCGCGCGATCCGGCGTTGATCGAGCAGTTTGAACGAGCTCTCCGTGCCGAGAACGAAGGCGTCGAGCATCCATGACTCATCGGACGGGCAGAGCGACGAGAAGTGCGCGCCGCGTCGGAGTGCTGCCGCGCCGCACGCGTTCAGGATGTGGAAGGGGCCGCGCTTTTGCGTATTCCAGACGGGAATAGGCGCATGAACAGAAGCCAATCGACAGCGGCATGTTCGCGCGCCAGAATGCAGCGCGTGGACAGTGCGTCGCCATCGGTTCGGGAGTCGAGCGTCGGCAGACGACCTTCCGGCACGCTGGCGGACGCATCGACGACATCCGCCGCGACAGAGTGAGGTCCGGCGGGCCGATTGCGATGGTGAAGGGGGCCGATGATCGGCGCGCCGATCTTCGCCCCGGTCGACAGGCGAGCGGCATCGGATGAAGCAACTGTCAGGACGGACTGCGCTGGTAACGGGGTCCACGAGCGGAATAGGCCTTGCATTGGCGCGCGCGTTGGCCTGCAACGGCGCAGCCGTGGTCATGAACGGTCTGGAAACGGACGACCAGGCAAGGGAACTGTGTCGCCGGGTTGGAGCGGAGGCGGGAGCCGACGTCAGCTTCGTCGCAGCAGACGTGAGTGATCCGAGGCAGATCGAGGAAATGATCTCCACGGTACTTTCCAGCCGTGGATCGCTCGACATTCTGGTGAACAACGCAGGCATTCAGCATGTCAGCCCCATCGAGGAGTTTCCGCCCGCCGTGTGGGATCGAATGGTCGCGGTGAACCTGTCGGCGAGCTTCCACACCATCCGACTGGCGCTTCCGTCCATGCGACTGCGCAATTGGGGGCGCATCATCAATATGGCGAGCATCAGCGGCCTGCGCGGTCGCGCGATGAAGAGCGGCTACAACGCAACGAAACACGGGCTCATCGGTCTGACCAAGGCCGTCGCGCTGGAAACCGCCAGGACAGGTGTTACCTGCAACGCGATATGTCCAGGCTGGGTTCGCACTCCGCTCGTACAGCGGCAGATCGATGCCTTGGCCTCTCGGGAGGGCCTGGACGACGAGGCGGCGGTCAAGGCGCTGATCGGGGCGCGACAGCCTTCCGGGCGATTCGTGACGATCGAGCAGATCGCCGCATTGACGCTGTTCATGTGCTCCGATGCCGCTGAGGAGGTGCGCGGAGTGGCTTGGACCATCGACGGAGCCACCACCGCCGCCTGAGCACGTTCGGCGGCTGGCCTACGTCATTCTCGGAATCGATACCGTCTGAAGAGGCAAGTATGGAGAAGATGGACCTCAGGCACCTCAGGGCGAACTTCAATGACTACGCCAACAAGTACGAGACCATTCGCATGCGGCGGGAAGACGGCATTCTCGAGATCACGCTCCACTCAGGGGGCGATTCGCTGCGATGGGGAAGAGTTCCGCATGCCGAGATCGAGGAGGCCTTTCTCAATATCGCTCGCGATCGGGAGAACAAGGCCGTGATCATGACCGGGACCGGGGACGCGTTCTCGGGCCCGACAGCGAATCCGAACACCAACCCGCAAGACCACCGGATGTCCCCGGACGAGTGGGAGGTCATTGCGTGGGAGATGAGAAACATCCTGACGCATCTGCTCGCGATCGATGTGCCGATGATCAGCGCGGTCAATGGTCCCGCCGTCCGGCACGCCGAGCTGCCGATCATGTGCGACGTAGTGCTCGCCGCCGAGGGCGCGGCGTTCCAGGACTCGGCCCACTATGTGGGCGGTCTCGTGCCGGGTGACGGCGTGCACGTGGTCTATCAACTGATCATGGGATACAACCGGGCGCGGTACTTCCTGCTGACCGGGCAGATCATCGGAGCCCGCGAGGCAAGAGAGGTGGGACTGGTGAACGAGGTCCTTCCCAGAGAACAGCTGATGCCCCGGGCGTGGGAGATTGCACGCCAGCTGGTCCGACAGCCTGAACTGAACCGCCGCTATGCGCGGACGCTGCTGACTGAGTTGATGCGTCGCCAGATCAACGATCTGGTTCCCTATGGTCTCGCGTTGGAGGGCCTGGCGGCGGTCGGTGGCAAGTGAGAGCAATTCGATCCGCGCGCGGACCGATCGCGCCCGGCACTGCCGCGGGGCGGAGTTGGCGGAAGGACGGTCGGCTGGACTGGCGCGAGCTCATCGCTTGTCTTCAAGTCAAGTGGCGGTCGCCGTTCGCAGCAAGGAGGCGCGATGTCATCGAACTCGCTCCCGCCTTGCGGTGTCGATGGGGGTCAACATGGAAAAGATGGATCTCAAGCATCTGAGGGCGCAGTTCGACGACTATCGCACCAAGTACGGCCACATCAAGATGCGGCGAGAGGAGGGGATCCTGGAGGTCGCCTTTCACACGCAAGGGGGCCCGCTGCGCTGGGGCTTCGACCCGCACGCCGAGATCGAGGACGCCTTTCTCAACATCGCCCGTGATCGCGAGAACAAGATCGTGATCGTGACGGGGACGGGAAGCGAGTTCTCCGGACCGACGGCGGTTCCCGCGATCCACAGACGGCACCATCGCATGACGCCGGACGAGTGGGGCGAGCAGGGTTGGGAGTCGGTCAACTTCCTGATGAACATGCTGGCGATCGACGTGCCGATGATCAGCGCCGTCAACGGTCCGGCGGTGCGGCATGCCGAACTGCCGATCATGTGCGACATCGTGCTGGCGGCGGAGGAGGCGACGTTTCAGGACTCGGGTCACTACGCTGGAGGACTGGTACCGGGCGATGGCGTGCACGTCGCATTCCAGCTCGCCATGGGATACAACCGGGCCCGGTATTTTCTGCTCACCGGCCAGATACTGAATGCCGTGGAGGCGAAGGAGGCAGGGCTCGTCAACGAGATCCTCCCCCGGGAAAAGCTGTTGCCGCGCGCCTGGGAGCTCGCTCGTCAGCTTGCGCGCCAGCCTGAGCTGAACCGTCGATACGCAAGGGTTCTGCTGACGGAGTTGTTGCGTCGCCAGATGCGCGACCTGCTTCCGTATGGACTCGCGCTCGAAGGCCTGGCCCTGGTCGGTGCGGGCTGAGTCGAATCCGCGCTCGAGACGGCGCGTGATCGGTCCGACGCGCCGCGGCGGAACGGAACTTCACTGAATGCAGCGAGAGGCAGGCGACATGTCGGCTCCATCCCCACTTGGCGCACCGGGTTTGAAGTTCAGGGACACCGTTGCGCATTCGATCGCGAGAAGCCTGCTGCGACACGGCGTGAGCCACGTGTTCGGCCAGAGTCTGCCCAGCATGCTGCACCTGGCATGCGAGGAGCTCGGGATCGTACAGGTCGCGTATCGGACCGAGAATGCGGGCGGTTGCATGGCGGACGGATACGCGCGCGTTTCCGGGCGCGTTGGAGTCGTGACGGCCCAGAACGGACCGGCGGCAACGCTGCTGGTTCCTCCTCTGGCCGAAGCGCTGAAGGCGTCGATCCCGCTGGTCGCGCTGGTCCAGGACGTGAATCGTGACCAGGCCGACCGCAACGCCTTTCAGGAACTCGACCACGTCGCACTCTTCGCGTCGTGCACCAAGTGGACGAGGCGTGTGGTCGCGGGGTCGCGTGTCGACGATTACGTCGACCAGGCGTTCGCGAACGCATGCGGGGGCAGGCCGGGACCGGTGGCTTTGCTCCTGCCTGCCGATGTGCTGTTGCAGCCCGGGCCACCACCGACGCGGCAGCTGAATCTGGGGGCCTACCCGCTCGACCGAAGCGTTGCGGCCGCGGATCGCATCGCGGAGGCGGCCGACTCGATAGCGGCGGCCGAACGACCGGTCATCATCGCGGGTGGCGGCGTGCATTCGTCGCGCGCACAGCAGGCGCTCGCGGAGTTGCAGGAGACCGCTCATGTCCCGGTTGCCACCACGGTGATGGGCAAGGGCGCGGTCGACGAGCGTCATCCGCTCTCGGTCGGAGTCGTGGGCTATTTCATGGGCCGGAACAGCGCGACGCGGTATTTGCGCGACGTCGTCGAGGACGCGAGCCTGGTGATCCTCGTCGGCACGAGAACCAACCAGAACGCGACCGATTCGTGGCAGCTCTATCCCCGCAACGCCAAGTACGTCCACATCGACGTGGACGGCAGCGAGATCGGACGCAACTACGAGGCGCTGCGACTGGTCGGTGACGCGAGGGAAACCATTCTCGCGCTCGTCGCGGCCCTTCGCGGCCGGGACCTTTCGCGTCGACGCGGGGCGCGCGCAGCGCTGGAGCGCCGAATCGCGGACGGCAAGGAGCGGTCATGGCGGGAGTCGGCTCCGCTGCGCGCTTGCGACGATTTGCCGATTCGACCCGAACGTGTCATGGCCGAGCTTGATCGGTCGATGGACGAGCGCACGATCGTCGTATCCGACGCGAGCTATGCGTCGATCTGGACCGCCAACTACCTCCGATCGCGCAGAGCCGGTGCTCGCTTCCTGACACCGAGGGGGCTCGCCGGGTTGGGTTGGGGATTTCCCATGGCCATCGGGGCGAAAGTCGCCCAGCCCGATGCCGCCGTCTACTGCGTCGTTGGTGACGGTGGCTTCGCTCACGTGTGGAGCGAACTCGAAACCGCGCGACGGATGCGCATCAAGGTGGTGCTCGTGGTGCTCAACAACGGCATCCTCGGTTATCAGAAGCATGCGGAGAACCTGAAGTTCGGAGCCCATACGAGTGCGGTGCATTTCTCCCCGGTCGACCACGCGATGATCGCTCGCGCTACGGGCTGCGCGGGAATTCGCGTCGAACGTCCAGCGGACATTGCCGCCGCGCTGCGCGAAGCGAGCAATTCCGACGTTACCACGGTGATCGACGTGCTTTGCGACGAAGCCGCCTTTCCGCCGATTACGTCGTTCTCGGTCGAATCGACCTGATCCGCAAACAGAGCGCGACCATGGTCTCGACGACGGCGCCGCCCGTCGGCCACGACCAGGGGTCGAATCGCATTCAAACAATGGCGCGGGGCCACGCGAGGGGACTATTCGCCGGATCGTTGCGCGCCGGCCAGCGCGCGGTCAAGCGAACTTCCGGCCCGGTACACTAGAGCAGGCTCCGCTGCCGCTCGTCACGCGCAGGCGCCACGAACTTCGTGCAGTCGAGCGGCGACCGGTCGCGCCCGGTGTCGAGGCCGAGCCGGCGACAGGCGAGGCGGAAGCGTGTTGCGATGAGATCGGCGAACGCGCCGCTGCCCTTCATGCGCGCACCGAAGCGCGCATCGTAGTCGCGGCCGCCGCGGATGTCCTGCACGAGGCTCATCACGTGCGCGGCGCGATCGGGGAAGTGCGTCGCGAGCCAGTCGCGGAAGAGCGGCGCGACTTCGCGCGGCAGGCGCAGCATGATCCAGCCGGCGCTCGTCGCCCCGGCGTCCGCCGCCGCCTCGAGGATCGCCTCGAGGTCGCGGTCGGTGAGTTGCGGGATCACCGGCGCGACCATCACGCCGGAGGGCACGCCCGCGGCGGAGAGCGCGCGCAGCGCCGCGACCCGTCGGGCCGGCGCGCTCGCGCGCGGTTCGAGCTTGCGCGCGAGGCCGGCGTCGAGCGTGGTGATCGACAGGTAGACGCGCGCGAGCCCCTGCGCGGCCATCGGCGCGATCAGGTCGAGGTCGCGCTCGACCAGCGCGTTCTTGGTGACGATCGTGAACGGATGCTTCGCCTGCGCGAACACCTCGAGGAGCGAACGCGTGATCTTCCACTCGCGCTCGACCGGCTGGTAGGGGTCGGTATTCGTGCCGAGCGCGATCGGCGCGACGTCGTAGCCCGGACGTGAGAGTTCCTCGCGCAGGAGCCGCGCGGCGTCGGGCTTCGCGTAGAGCTTCGTCTCGAAGTCGATGCCCGGGGAGTGGTCGAGGTACGCGTGCGACGGGCGCGCATAGCAGTAGATGCAGCCGTGCTCGCAGCCCTGGTAGGGATTGATCGACCGGTCGAACGGGATGTCGGGCGAGTCGTTGCGCGTGACGATCGAGCGCGCCAACTGGATCGTCACGGTCGTGCGGACCTGGCGCGAAGGCGTCTCGTCCGCGGGATCGGGTGGCGGCGGCGCCCAGCCGTCGTCCACCGACTCGCGGGTGGCGTCGTGGAACCGGTTCGCCGGATCGAAGGTCGCGCCGCGACCGTGCCTGGGGTTGCCCGGGCTCGAGGGCGACGAGGGAGCGCGGTCCATCGAACGATTGTACGCTCACCTGTCGGGCCCCGCGTGTCGCCGTTGTCGGGTATCCATCGCCTGCGGCGGAGGCTCCGAGTCATCCTGCGGAGCCGGAGGCTCGGGCTCCAGTGTGGGCGGTCACTGACCCTTGCCTGCGCGCCGCCGGCCAGGGAGCCATCGGCTAAGATGGCGGCGCCGCGCGCGCGGCGGCACCTTCGCCTCTCCATGTCCACGCCCAAACCCAGGACCCACGGCTTCGACACGCTGTCGCTGCACGCCGGCGCGCGCCCGGACCCGGCGACCGGCGCACGCGCGACGCCGATCTACCAGTCGACGTCGTTCGTCTTTCCCGACAGCGACCACGCCGCGGCGCTCTTCAACATGGAGCGCGCGGGGCACGTCTACTCGCGCATCAGCAATCCGACCTGCGCGGTTCTGGAGGAACGGATCGCCGCGCTCGAAGGCGGCGTCGGCGCGATCGCGACGGCGAGCGGGCAGGCCGCCTTGCACCTCGCGATCGCGACGCTGATGGGCGCGGGTGCGCACATCGTCGCCTCGCGCGCGCTCTACGGCGGCTCGCACAACCTGCTCGACTACACGCTGCCGCGCTTCGGGATCACGACGACCTTCGTCGATCCGCGCGACCTCGACGCCTGGCGCGCGGCGATCCGGCCGCAGACGCGGCTCCTGTTCGGCGAGACGCTCGGCAACCCGAACCTCGACGTGCTCGACGTGCCGCGCGTGGCCGCGCTCGCGCACGACCACGGTCTGCCGCTCCTCGTCGACTCGACTTTCACGACGCCGTGGCTGATGCGTCCGTTCGACCACGGCGCCGACCTCGTCTACCACTCGGCGACCAAGTTCCTGTCGGGGCACGGCGTGGTCGTCGGCGGCCTCCTCGTCGACGCCGGCACCTTCGATTGGGAGGGCCGCGGTGCGATGCCGAAAGCGAAGGACAAATTTCCGACACTGACCGAGCCCTACGCCGGCTTCCACGACATGACGTTCAGCGAGGAGTCGACGACGGCGGCGTTCCTGCTGCGCGCGCGGCGCGAAGGCATCCGCGATTTCGGCGCGTGCATGGCGCCGATGACCGCGTGGCAGATCCTGCAGGGGATCGAGACGCTGCCGGTGCGCATGGCGAAGCACGTCGACAACGCGCGGCGCATCGTCGCGTTCCTGCGCGAGCATCCGATGGTCGAGTCGATCGCCTACCCGGAACTGCCGGGCCACCCGGACCACGAACTCGCGAAGCGCCTGCTCCCGCGCGGCTGCGGCGCGATCTTCGCGGTCGGCCTCAAGGCGACGCGCGACCAGGGGCGCCGGTTCATCGAGGCGCTGCGGCTCTTCTCGCACCTCGCGAACGTCGGCGACGCGAAGTCGCTCGTCATCCACCCGGCGTCGACGACGCACTTCCGGATGTCGGCGGAGGACCTCGCGCGCGCGGGCGTCGGCGAAGGCACGATTCGGCTGTCGATCGGCCTCGAGGATCCCGACGACCTCGTCGAGGATCTGTCGCGCGCGCTCTACGCGGCGGGCAAGGCGTGAACGTCACCGCATGGCTACGCGCGCGGCCCGCGCGAGCGCGGGGCGGGCGCGCCGTGCGCGGGAGCCGGCGGTGAGCGCGCCACCCGCCATCCTGATCGGCGCGCGAATCGCGGACGAGTTCCGCGACCGCCTCGCGACGCGGCTCGACGCGATCGGTCCGTACGACGTCGCCTTTCCCGCAGCGGTGAAGCGTCTGTCTCGAAGCGATGCGGAACGCGTGCAGGTCGCGCTGGTGTACGGCGGCATGGACGTGTCGGCCGCGGCCATCGCCGGGCTGCCGTCGCTGCGGCTCATCCTGTCCATCGGCAGCGGCTACGACGGCATCGACCTCGACGCGGCACGTGCGCGCGGCGCCTCGGTCACGCACAGTCCCGGCGCCAACGCTGCCTCGGTCGCCGACATGGCGATGGGGCTCCTGATCGCGAGCGTCCGGCGGATCGCGGAGCGCGACGCCTACGTGCGCCGCGGCGACTGGAACGGGCTCGAGTCGCGGCGCGACGTGCAGGTGCGCGGTCTCACCGGGCGCCGCGCGGGCATTTACGGCCTGGGCGCGATCGGCGCGAAGATCGCGTCGCGCTGCGAGGCCTTCGAGATGGAAGTCGCCTACCACGGACGCGCGCCGCGCCCCGGCGTCCGCCATCGGTTCCACGCGACGCTCCTCGCGCTCGCGGACTGGGCCGACGTGCTGATGATCGCCGTGCGCGCCGGGCCGGAAACGCACCACGCGGTCGACGCGCAGGTGCTCGCCGCGCTCGGCCGCGACGGACACGTCGTCAACATCACGCGCGGCTCGGTGGTCGACGAGACGGCGCTCGTCGCCGCGCTCGCGAACGGCACGATCGCCGGCGCCGGACTCGACGTCTTCGAGCGCGAACCGCAGGTGCCTGCGGCGCTGCGCGCGCTGCCGAACGTGGTGATGACGCCGCACATCGGCGGCAACACCGACGAGGCGCAGCGCGCGATGCACGACGCGGTGGTCGCGAACCTCGACGCGTTCCTCGCCGGCCGGCCGCTGCCCTCGCCGGTTCCGGGGATGCCCGCAGAGGTGGCCGCGTGAAGCTCACCGTCGGCGGGCGGGAGGCCTACGTCTATACCGGCACGCGGCCGTTCGACGCCTCGCGGCCGTCGGTGCTGTTCGTGCACGGCGCGGGCAACGACCATTCGGTGTGGGTCCTGCAATCGCGCTACTTCGCGCACCACGGGATGAACGTGCTCGCGCTCGACCTGCCCGGACACGGTCGCAGTGCGGGGCCCGCGCTCGCCTCGGTCGAGGCCATCGCCGACTGGCTCGTCGCCGTACTCGACGCCGCGGCAATCGCGACGGCGTCGATCGTCGGGCACTCGCTCGGTTCGCTCGCCGCGCTCGCGTGTGCGGCGCGCCATCCGTCGCGGGTCGCGAAGATCGCGCTGCTCGGTCCCGCCGTGCCGATGGCGGTGAGCGACGCGCTGCTCGACGCCGCGAAGGCGAACGACCACGTCGCCTACGAACTCGTGAACGGCTGGTCGACGAGTCCCGGCAAGCAGATCGGCGGCAACACGGTGCCCGGGCAGTGGCTGCTCGGACTCTCGATGCGGCTCCTCGAGCGCACGCCGCCGGGCGTGTTCCACGCCGACCTCGCCGCATGCCACGCCTGGACCGGCGGGCTCGAGGCCGCCGCCGCGGTGCGCTGCCCCGCGCTGGTGATCCTCGGCGCGCGCGACCTGATGGCCCCGCCGCGCACCGCGAAGGCGCTGATCGACACGCTGTCCGACGTGCGCACGGTGACGCTGCCGGAGACCGGCCACTCGATGATGGCCGAAGAGCCCGACGCCGTGCTCGACCGGCTGCGCGCGTTCCTGTGAGCGACGAGCCCTCGCCCGGCGCGGAGCCCGACCGGGGGTCGAAGACCGCCGTGACGGTGCGCACGGTCGCCGCGACCGCGCCGTTCCGCTGGCTCGCGCGCGGCGCCGCCGACTTCCGCGCGCATCCGCTGCCGAGCGCGTTCTACGGCGCCTGCTTCGCGCTGATGGGCTGGCTCGTCTACGAGACCTTCGAGTACGCGACCGCGTACCTCTCGGCGCTCGTGACCGGCTTCTTCCTGGCCGGGCCGTTCCTCGCGACCGGCCTGTACGCGCTGTCGCGCCGGCGCGAACGCGGCGAGCCTCCGTGGCTCGCCCCGACGCTCGACGCGTGGCGGCCGAACGTGGGCGCCATCGGCGTGTTCGCGCTCGTGCTCGCCGTGATCCTGCTCGTGTGGGCGCGCGCCTCGCTCGTCGTGTTCGCGCTGTTCTACACGAGCGGCATGCCGACGGTCGAGGGCTTCCTCGGGCAGCTCGCGGGCGTCGACAACCTCGAGTTCCTGCTCGCCTACGCCTGCGTCGGCGGGTTCTTCGCGACGCTGGTGTTCGCGATAAGCGTGGTGTCGGTGCCGATGATGCTCGACCGCGACATCGACGGCGTCGTCGCCGTACTCACCAGCCTGCGCGCGTTCGGCGCGAATCTGCCGGCGATGGCGCTTTGGGGCGCGATCATCGTCGTGGTGATCGCCGCGGGCTTCGCGCTCGTGTTCGTCGGGCTCGTCGTCGCCGCGCCGCTGATCGGCCACGCGACCTGGCACGCGTACCGGGACCTCGTCGGCTGACCCTTCAGTCGCGCCACTTGATCGAGCATCCGATCGCGACCGGCTGGAGGGCGGGGGCGCCTTCGCCCCGGACCACGGCCTTCATCGCTTCGACCAGGTCGCGCCGGTTGCCCTCGCGCGGATGGCGCCCCGAGTCGTCGAGCCGCCCGCGGTAGACGAGCCGGAGGTCGCGGTCGTAGCCGAAGAGGTCCGGCGTGCACACGGCGCCGTAGGCGCGGGCGACGTCCTGCGACTCGTCGTAGAGGTAGGGGAAGCCGAAGCCGTGGCGCGCGGCGACCGCGCGCATGTTCTCGAACGAGTCCTCGGGAAACGCCGTGACGTCGTTGCTCATGATCGCGACGCCCCCGACACCCAGTTCGGCAAGCTCGCGGAGATCGCGCGGGATCTTGTCGATCACCGCCTTGACGTAGGGGCAGTGGTTGCAGAGGAACAGCACGACGAGGCCGTTGGGGCCGCGCACGCTCTCGAGCGTGTGCCGCCCTCCGTCGACGCCGGGAAGATCGAATGGCGGTGCGATGGAACCGAGCGCGCTCGCGGGGCTTTCGAGGGTTGCCATGCCGTGCTCCTTGGGTCGACCCACGTGGCACAATCCGCGCGTCGGCCGCGACGCCGATCCATCGGGTGCTTCCCGATCCGCGCGACCGGCACGATCGTGACCCCGAGACTTTACCTCGATCCCGCCCTCGGCGCGCTCTCGGAAGGCGCGGAGATCGTCCTCCCGGCGGGCGCGGCGCACCACGCCCTGCGCGTGCTGCGGCTCCGCGCGGGCGACGCGGTCACGCTGTTCGACGGAACCGGCGGCGAGTGGCGCGCCGCGATCGCATCGGCGCTTCGGCGGGAAGCGAGCGTGCGCGTGGCGGAGCACCGCGCGATCGAGCGCGAGTCGCCGCTCGCGATCCGGCTCGCGCTCGCCGTGCTCGCGACCGACGCGATGGACTACGCGGTGCGCAAGGCGGTCGAACTCGGCGCCGCGGCGATCGAGCCGGTCGTCGCCGCGCGCTCGCAGGGAGCCTCGCGCTCGAACCGCGGCGAGCACTGGCGGCGCATCGTCCTCGCCGCCTGCGAACAGTGCGGCCGCAACCGGATACCGCCGATCGAGGCGCCGCGGCCGCTCGACGACTGGCTGGCCGCGCGGGGTCGCGCGACGCCGGGCGTCGTCCTCGTGCCGGAGGCGAACGTTTCGCTCGCTACGATCGCCCCCGCAGGCGTTCTCGATCTCCTCGTGGGGCCCGAAGGAGGATTCGATGCGCGCGAGGTCGACGCCGCGCTCCGCTCGGGCCTGCGCGCGGCCGCGCTCGGACCGCGCGTCCTCAAGGCCGAGACGGCATGCGTCGCGGCGCTCTCGGTGCTGCAGGCGGGCAGTGGCGACCTGCGCTGAGCGTGCGCGGGTCCCCAGGCGTCAGGCGGAACCGCGCTCGCGCTGCGCGATGAAGATCGCCTTCGCGAGCACGAGGTCGTCGGCGAACGTGACCTTCACGTTGGTGCGGCTGCCCTCGACGAGGCGCGGGCGCAAGCCCAGGGCCTCGACCGCCTGCGCCTCGTCGGTGACCTTCGAGGCGTCCGGCCGCGACAGCGCCTCGCGCAGCACCGCGTAGCGGAACATCTGCGGCGTCTGCGCGTGCCAGATGCCCTCGCGCGACTCGGTGCGCAGGCAACGCCCTTCGCCGTCGGCGCGCTTGAGCGTCGCGGCGGAAGGCACGGCGAGGAGCCCGCCGACCTCGTCCTCTCCGATCTCGCGCACCAGGCGCTGCAGCGATTCGGCGTCGATGCACGGCCGCACCGCGTCGTGCACGAGGACCCAGTCGTCGTTGCGGATGTCCTCGATGCGCTCGAGCGCGTGCGCGACGCTCTCCGCGCGCGTGGCGCCGCCGCAGCGCAGCGCGACGACGCCGGCGCCGACGGTCACGTCCTGGGCGAACCAGGCATCGTGGGGCGAGAGCGCGACGTAGGTGCGCGCGATCGGCAGCGCGGCGGCGAGGCGCTCGATCGCGTGCTGGAGGATCGGCTTGTCCTCGATCGTCGCGTACTGCTTGGGCTTGCCGCCTCCGAAGCGCGCTCCGTTGCCCGCCGCGGGGACGAGCGCGAAGATCCGGACCACCGCTGCCTACTCCGAGCGGATCGGGATCGTCTTCTTCCTGGGCAGGAGGTGCGCCGCGGGCGTCTGCCCGCCGTAGGTCGCCCGCACGTAGTCGAGGATGACCTCGGCGAACTCCTCGGCGATGCGCTCGCCCTTGAGCGTCACCGTCTTGTGCCCGTCGACGAACACCGGGGCGACCGGCGACTCGCCGCTGCCCGGCAGGCTGATGCCGATGTTGGCCATCTTCGATTCGCCCGGGCCGTTGACCACGCAGCCCATCACCGCGACCGACATCTTCTCGACGCCCGGGTACTGGGTCTTCCAGACCGGCATCTGTTCACGCAGCCAGCGCTGGATCCGGTCGGCCAGCGTCTGGAAATAGTGGCTCGACGTGCGCCCGCAGCCGGGGCACGCGCTCACCATCGGCGTGAACGAGCGCAGGCCCATCGTCTGCAGGATCTCCTGCGCGACGATCACCTCGCGCGTGCGGACGCCGTCGACCTCCGGGGTGAGCGAGATGCGGATCGTGTCGCCGATGCCTTGCTGCAGCAGCACGGCGAGCGCCGCCGTCGAGGCGACGATGCCCTTGCTGCCCATGCCTGCCTCGGTGAGGCCGAGGTGCAGCGGATAGTCGCAGCGCGCGGCGAGTTCGGTGTAGACGGCGATCAGGTCCTGCACGTTCGACACCTTGCAGGCGAGCACGATGCGATCGCCGGGGAGTCCCAGCGCTTCCGCGAACTGCGCGCTGCGCAGCGCCGAGACCACGAGCGCCTCGCGCAGCACGTGCGCGGCGTCGAGGGGCGTCGGCGAGCGCGCGTTCTCGTCCATCAGGCTCGCCAGCAGGTCCTGGTCGAGGCTGCCCCAGTTGACGCCGATGCGCACCGGCTTCCCGTAGTCGATCGCGCGCTCGACCATCACCGCGAACTGCGGGTCGTGCCGGCTGCCTTTGCCGACGTTGCCCGGATTGATCCGGTACTTCGCGAGCGCCTGGGCGCATTCCGGATAGTTCGACAGGAGCTTGTGGCCGTTGAAGTGGAAGTCGCCGATCAGCGGGACGTGGCAGCCCTGCGCCTCGAGCCGCTCGTAGATCGCCGGCACCGCGGCCGCGGCCTCCGGCGTGTTCACGGCGATGCGCACCAGCTCGGAGCCCGCCTCCGCCAGCGCCTTCACCTGCGCGACCGTCACCGCGACGTTCGTCGTCTCGGTGTTGGTCATCGACTGCACGACGATCGGATGGCCGCCGCCGATGGGAATGCCTCCCACGCGGGCGATCCGGGTGCGACGTCGGGCGATCGGGGAGCGGCTGATGGGGCCCGTCAATTGGCTTGACCTCGGAACGGGTGGCGGCGGAGCGCGTTCGGATAACGGGAGCGTGGGGCGCCGACACCGGGACCCGGGGAAACCCGGGTCCAGCCGACGGGAACCCGTCATTCTACGTCGATTCGCCCGGGGCTTCCAAACCCGGGGGAGCCGCACCCGACGCGAACGTCGCGGACCACGCTCCGACGAGCGCCTCCGGCAGCGGCGCCGCCGCGTCCCATCGGTGGCGTACCACGACGACGGCGCCGAGCGCGAGGAGCGCGTTCTCGTCCCCTTCGCGGGCACCGCCCGGCCGCCCGCGGCGCAGGCGGAACACGATCCGCTCGTGCGTGCGCTCGGTGACGTCCGCGGCGGAGGCGATCTTGTCGCGGGCGAGCGTCGCCTGCCGGAGGGGGGCGGGAAGCCGCGCGGGCAGGTTGACCGAGAGCCACGCGCCCGGAGCGAGCCAGGTGGCACGTTCCGACCACAGGAGGCGGAGAAGTGTCCCGACCTCTGCTTCGTCGGCGCTCGCGTCGGCGGGCCAATCGTCGCGCGACAGCGCGATCGCCGGCACGCCGCGCATCGTCGCCTCGCGCGCGATCGCGAGCGTGCCCGAATAGGCGAGATCCTCGCCGACGTTGCGCTTGTCGTTGATGCCGGCGACCACGAGGTCGGGGGCGAGGCCGCCTTCGATCGCGGACATCGCCGCGACGACGCAATCCGCGGGCGTTCCCGAGCACGACCAGGTCCGCGGCGCGCGGCGCGTCAGCACGAGGTCGCGGTCGAACGAAACGCGATGGCTCGCCGCGGTCCACTTCACCTCCGGCGCGACGATCCAGACGTCGTCGGCCAGCGTGCGCGCCGCGGCCGCGGCGCGCGCGATCCCCGGAGCGTCGACGCCATCGTCGTTGCAGACGAGGACGCGCATCAGTCGAGCTCGAGCACGGCGCCGGTCATCGCATCGGCGTCGAGGCGCGGGAGATGGCGCGCGAGACGCGCGAGCGCGTCGCGCTCGCACGAGTGGCCGAGCACGAGGCGCGCGCGCGACGCCGCGGCGATCGCGAGGTTCTGCGCGAGCGTCGGGTGGGTGGGCAGGCGGATCCACTGCGCCGCTCCCGATTCGAGCAATCGATGCGCGGGGCTCGCGTCGGGCACGTGGCCGGTGAGGAGCACCGGGTGGCCGTTGCGCGCCGCGACCTCGAGCAGTTCGCGCGAAGGACCGCTCATGCCCATGCCATCGTCGCAGAGTATCGCGGCACGCGGCAGCGGTTCGTTCGTGCCGCACGACGGCGTCCGTGCAAGCGCGCTCCGCAGCCGGTCGGCGACTCCCCGGGCGAGCCACTCGGCCGCGTCGATCTGCGCGGCGAGCGCCTCGCGCATCCCGGGAGCGAGCGCCAGGTGCTCGCGCAGCAGCGCGAAGAGCTCGAGCGAGCGGCCGAAGAGCGGCGTCGGGAGGATCGATCCCTGCGGATGCGCGCGCACCCATCCCGCGATCTCCGCGGCCCGCGCGGGCGCGCTCGTCGCGTCGTCGCCGTAGGAGGCGTCGAGGATCAGCGCATCGCCGTCGGGCAGCGGATCCATCGCGAAGACCGGGCTCGCCGGGACCACGTCGCCGCAATAGAGGAGCCGCGTGCTCCCGTCGTCGACGAGGCACCAGAGGCCGCCGCTGATGTGGCCCGAGCGTCCGGTCGACAGACGCAGCGCGCCGACCTCCGCGGCGTCGGCTCCGACCGGGAGCTCCTCGATCCTCGCCGCGCGCAGTTTCCGCGCGGCGTCCGGGCTGTCGTAGGCGGCGACGATGTCCTCGCACCCGGCGCGCGCCGCCCCGCTCATCAGGATGCGGCCCGCGAAGCCGTTGGCGAGGCACCAGCCGAGCGCGCCCGCGTGGTCCTCGTGCGCATGCGTGACGACGATCGCGTCGAGCGCGCGCAAGGCCTCGGGCGGGATCGCGGGCCAGTAGTCCGGCGTGCCGCGCGCGCTGGTCATGACGCCGGCGTCGAGCAGCACGCGACCGCCGCGCGCGTCGACGCCGAGCGACGTGCGTCCCTTCTCGCCGAACCCGCCGTGCAGCGCGAGCCGCATCGGTCAGCCGTCACGCGCCGCGATGACCCAGCCGTCGTCCGCCTCGAGACGGATGGACGCGCCCGGGGCGAGCGCGCACGGCTCGATCGCGTGGAAGTGGAGCATCTCGCCCGCGCCCTGGACTTCGGCCTCCACGCGGAAGCGCCCGCCTTCGTAGGTGACCGTCCGCACGAGCGCAGGGAAGCCCCGCGCGGGATCGGTCGTGACGCGCAGGCTCTCGGCACGCAGGCACGCCTTCGCCGCGCCCGCGCGTTGCGTCGGGGCGCAACGAAGGCGCAGAGTCGTGCCGTAGAGGGTCGCCGCGCAGGCGCCCGCCGCGGCCTCGCGTACCTCGACCGGAACGACCATGCCCTCGCCGACGAAGCGCGCGACCGTTTCGTCGCAGGGAGAACGGTAGAGCTCGGAGGGCGTCGCGAACTGGAGCACGCGGCCGCGATCCATCACCGCGATCCGGTTCGCGAGCGCCATCGCCTCCGCCTGGTCGTGCGTGATGTAGAGCATCGTGGTGCCGGTCCGCTCGTGGAAGCGCGCGAACTCGCGCTCCATCGTCGCGCGGAGGTGGACGTCGAGGTTCGCGAGCGGCTCGTCGAGGAGCACGAGCGAGGGCTCGGTGACGAGGCAGCGCGCGAGCGCGACGCGCTGGCGCTGGCCGCCCGACAGCATCGCGGGAGGGCGATCGTCGAAGCCTTCGAGGCCGACCAGCGCGAGCGCGGCCTTCACGCGGCGCGTCCGCTCCGGCTCGCGGACGCCGGCGACCGCGAGGCCGTAGGCGACGTTCCCGGCGACGCTCATGTGCGGCCACAGCGCGTAGGACTGGAACACGATGCCGATGCGCCGGCGCTCGGGCGGCAGGTGGCCGCCGGGGCCGGAGACCTCCGCCTCGCCGATCAGGATGCGGCCGGCATCGGGCTTGTCGAAGCCCGCGACCTGGCGCAGCAGCGTCGTCTTGCCGCAGCCCGACGGACCGAGGATCGCGACGAGTTCGCCGTCGTTCACCGCGAGCGTCACGTCGTCGAGGACGCGCGTGGTTCCGAACGACTTGGTCAGCCGTTCGACGGTCAGTCTTGCCATGGCAGCACGCCGCGCGGCAGCCTGCGCGCGAAGAGGAGCGTCGAGAGCATGAGCGTGAAGCTCAGGAGGATCGTGAGCGTCCCGAGCGCGGACGCGTAGGTCGAGTCTCCGCCCTGCTGGAACGAGAAGAACACGACGCCGAGCGTCTCCGCGCCGGTCGACCACAGGAGCGCGGAGACGGTGAGTTCGTTGAACGCGGTGAGGAAGATGAGCAGTGCTCCCGCGGCGGCGGTCGGCGCGACGAGCGGCGCGATGACCGTCCGCAGTCGCCGGAGGAAGCGCGCGCCGGTGATCTGCGCCGCCTCCTCGAGCGTGCGGTCGAGGTGGTGGTAGCCGCTCGCCACCGGCCGCAGGCCCAGCGCGAGGAAGCGGCCGAGGTAGCAGAAGAAGATGATCCAGATCGTGTTGTAGAGCGAGAGGCCGACGATCGGCAGCGGCTTCAGGAACACGAGGATCGCGGCGATCGCCAGCACGACGCCGGGCAGCGCGTAGGGAATCTCGGTGAGGAATCCGAGCACCCGCAGCGCCGGGCTCTTCTGCCAGACGAGGAAGTAGGCGAGCGGGATCGCCACCACCGCGATCAGCACGGCCGCGCTCATCGACAGGCTGAAGCTGTTCACGAAGGCGCGGCGCGTGGCCGCGTGCTCGAACAGCACGAAGCGGAAATTGTCGAGCGTCGCGGAACCGGCGGTGAGCGGCACGCCGAGCGCGGGAACGAGCGAGGTCAGCACCAGCGCGACGAGCGGGGCGACCAGCACGAAGCCAGCGAGCGCCCAGAGCGCCAGCTCGGCCGGCAGCCGCAAGCGTCCGAGTTCGAACGCGCGCGCCATGGCGGTCGACGTGGTCGTGCGGAAATCGCGGCGGCGCAGGAGCGTGTCCTGCGCCAGGATGCCGGCGAGCGCGATCGCGCCGATCAGGGCCGAGAGGACCGCGACGTCCGAGAGCGCGTCGGGCCCGAGCCCGGCGAGCCGCTGGTAGATGAGCGTCGGCAGCACCAGGTAGTTGCCGGGAATGCCGAGGAGCGCCGGGATGCCGAAGTTGCCGAGGCAGGAGACGAAGCAGAGCGCGATGCCCGCGAGGAGCGGCGGCGTCATCAGCGGCAGCACGATCGTGCGCAGCACGCCGAGCGGACGAGCGCCGCCCGCGAGCCCGGCCTCGATCAGTTCCTGGGGCAGCGTCCGCAGGCCGGCGCGGAGCGTGAGGAACACGAGCGGCGCGTACTGCACGCCCAGGACCAGCATGATCCCGCCCGCCGAGTAGAGCGGATTGCGCTGGCCGAGCGGCGGTGCGAGCCCGACGACCTTGAGCAGCGTGCTCGAGGGGCCGAAGAGCTGCAGCCAGGCGAGCGCCACGACCTGCGGCGCGAGGAGCAGCGGCGCCACGAAGCAGAAGACGAACGCGCTGCGGCACCGGACGTCGGTCAGCGAGACGGCGAGCGCCGCCACGGTCCCGACCAGCACCGCGAGCGCGGTGCCGCCGAGCGCGGTGACGAGGCTGTGCGCGGTCGCGGTCCAGGTCGTCGGATCGGAGAGGACGCGCGCGAGCGTGTCGGGCGAGAGGCTGCCCCTCGGCGCGATGCCCTCGAAGAGCAGGCGCGCGAGGGGCAGCGCGGAGAGGACGAAGACGACGGCCGAGAGCGCCCAGAGCAGCGCGACCTGCTCGCCCCGCTCGCGCGCGCCCGCTCGCTCCGTCATGCGCGCGCCCGGCCCGGACTACTTGCCGAAGATCTGCGCGAAACGCTTGAGATTCTCGCTGTTGTCCCGCGCGACCTCGGCGATGTTCGTGGGCATCAGCTTGATCGTGACGCCGGCCGGATACCAGGACGGCATGCCGACGCTCGTGCGCGCCGGGATGTAGCCCATCGAAGCCGCGAGCTTCTGGCCCTCGTCGGACAGGATGAAGTCGACGAACGCGCGCGCGGCGGCGGCGTTGTGCGTCGTCTTCAGGATCGCCACCGGCTCGGTCACCGCCGGATTGCCCTCGGTCGGGAACACGAAGTCGATCGGCGAGCCCTTGGCCTTCGCGTTGAACGCCATGAAGTCGACGAGCACGCCGTAGGACTTCTCGCCGTTGGCAACCGCGTTCAGCACGGCGCCGTTGCCGCGCACCGCGACCGCGTCGGCGGCCTTGAGCTTCTCGAAGAACGACCAGCCCAGGTCCGACCGCTCGGTCATCGTGCCGAGCATGATCGCCGCCGCGCCGGAATAAAGCGGGCTCGGCATCGCGATCTGGCCCTTGTACTCGGGCTTCGCGAGGTCCGCCCACGAGGCGGGCCGGCTCTTCGCCGCGGTGTTGACCGCGATGCCGGTGGTGATGAGCTTGGATCCGAAGTAGGTGCGATCGGCGTCGATCACGCCCGGGTCGATGCCGTCGACCTTCGCCTGCGGATAGGCGAGGAGGCGGCCGTCCTTCTTGAGCGTCTCCATCGTCGCGGCGTCGGCGAGCAGCAGCACGTCGGGCCGGGGCGCGCCCGCGGCGAACTCCGCGGCGAGCTTGCCCATCACCTCGGTCGTGCCCGAGCGGAACACGTCGACCTCGACCTGCGGGTGGACCTTGCGGAACGCCTCCACCGTCCGGGTGGCGTCGCGCTCCGGCTGCGACGTGTACAGGACGAGCTTGCCCGACGGCGCCTGCGCCTGCGCGCCGCCGAAGGCGAGCGTCGCGGCGAGGGTCGCGAAGGCGAGAACAGTGCGGCGCGAAACCATCGTCATTTCCTCCTCGTTGCGCGGGGCGTCGTGGGACCCGCCCCCCGATTATCCGATGCCTCTGTGACGGCCTCGTGACCCCGGTCAGGGATCGATGAAGGCCACCTGCGTGCCGACCGGCAACTCGCGCCCGTCGACCGGAGCGAGGTTCCGGATGATGCCCGAAGCCGGCGCCTCGACCTCCATCACCGACTTGCCGGTCTCCATCTCGAACAGGATATCGCCTTCGCGGACCCGCTGGCCCTCTTCGACCAGCCACTTCGCGATCGTGCCCGATTCCATGTCCATGTCCACCTTCGGAAGGATCACCTCGACCGCCGCCATCAGGCCCTCCCTTCCTTCACCAGCGTGCGCACGGCGGTCACGATGTCCGCCTCCTGCGGAACCGCGGCCTTCTCGAGCACCGGATTGTAGGGAATCGGGGTTTCCGCGCCGCCGAGCCGCAGGATCGGCGCCTCGAGCCGGCGCACCACGTCGTGGCCGGCGACGCATGCGGCGATCTCGGCGCCGATGCCCATCGTCTTCACGCCCTCGTAGACGATCGCGAGACGGCGCGTCTTCGCGACGCTCGCGAGGATCGTCCTCGTGTCGAGCGGGCGGAGCGAGCGGAGATCGATGACCTCCGCATCGATGCCTTCCTGCGCCAGCCTCTCGGCCGCGGCGGCGGCGCGCAGCGCCATGATCGACGAGCCGACGATCGTCACGTCGCGTCCCTCGCGCCGCACGGCCGCCGCGCCGATCGCCACCCGGTACGGGGCCGCGGGCACGTCGCCCTTGGTCCGGTACAGCAGCTTGTGCTCGAACACCAGCACCGGATTGGGATCGTCGATGGCGGCGAGCAGGAGGCCCTTGGCGTCGTGGGGCGTCGACGGCTGCACGACCTTGAGCCCGGGGACGTGCGCGAACCAGGCCTCGAGGCTCTGGCTGTGCTGCGCCGCTGCACCGGTGCCCGATCCCGCGGGCAGGCGCACGACCATCGGCACGCTCGCCTTGCCGCCGAACATGAAGCGGATCTTCGCGGCCTGGTTGACGAGTTGCTCCATCGCGAGCGTCGCGAAGTCCGAGAACTGGATCTCGAGCACCGGACGCATGCCGGTGAGCGCCGCGCCCACCGCCGCGCCGGCGAGGCCGAGCTCGCTGATCGGCGTGTCGATGACGCGCTCGGCGCCGAAGCGATGGAAGAGATCGCCGGACACGCCGAAGGCGCCGCCGTAGACGCCGACGTCCTCGCCGAACAGGAACACGCGCGGGTCGGCCTCCATCGCCTGCGCGAGCGCCTCGCGGATCGCCTCCGCATACGAGAGCGTCCGGACCGCGGTGTCCGGTGGGGACTCGTCAAGCGGCATAGACGTCGCGCGCGAGTTCGGCGGGATCGGGAGCGGGGCTCGACTTCGCGAATTCGAGCGCTGCGGCGATCTCGGCCTGCGCGGCGGCGCGGATCGCGGTGAGCTCGGCGTCGTCGAAGCGCTGCTGGGCGATGAGCTCGGCTTCGAGGCGCGCGATCGGGTCGCGCGCGCGCCACGCCTCGATCTCCTCGCGCGTCCGGTAGAGGTTGCGATCGCTCTTCGAGTGCCCGCGCCAGCGGTAGGTCCTGCATTCGAGGAGCGTGGCGCCGCCGCCGCCGCGCGCGCGCTCGACCGCCCGGGCGGACGCCGCGGCGACCGCGGGGAGGTCGTTGCCGTCGATCGTCACGCCGGGGATCGCGTAGGCCGACGCGCGGTCGGCGACGTTCTTCACCGCCATCGCCTTCGCGACGTCCATCGACATGCCGTACTGGTTGTTCTCGCAGACGAACACGACCGGCAGCGTCCAGATCGACGCCATGTTGAGCGACTCGTGGAACGCGCCCTCGTTCGCGGCGCCGTCGCCGAAGAAGACCATGCACACGCGGTCCTGGCGCTGCGCCCTGATGCTCATGCCGACACCCACGGCGATCGGCAGTCCGCCCGCGACGATGCCGTTGGCGCCGAGGTTCCCGGTCTCGAGGTCGGCGATGTGCATCGAGCCGCCGCGGCCGCGGCAGTAGCCGGTTTCCTTGCCGAAGAATTCGGCGAGCATGCGCGCCACGTCCGCGCCCTTCGCGATGCAGTGGCCGTGACCGCGGTGCGTGGAGAGGATGTAGTCGTCGGGACGAAGCGGAAGGATCGCGCCCACCGCGCTCGCCTCCTGCCCGATCGACAGGTGCATCGTGCCGTGGACGAGGCCGCGCATGTAGCTCTGTTCCGCCGCCTCCTCGAACTGGCGGATCAGGTGCATGCGGGTGAGCGCGAGCGCGAGCGTCGCGTGGTCGAGCGCGGCGAGTTCGGGCCGCTCGGGGAGGGCGGTGGGACGGTCGTTGGGCATCGGATCAGGCCGCGGCCGCCACGCGCACCATCGCGTCCTGTTCGCGGCGCAGTTGCACGATGCGCAGGCGCTCGTCCGGCGAAGCGTTCGCGTAGGTGAGGGTGTCGCCCTTCGCGATCCGCTTCGTGACGCGCGCACCCTGGGCGAGGCCGAGCGGGAGGGCGCCGAGGCGCTCGGCGTCCTCGCGCGCGAACGCGAAGCCGCGGTAGCTGGTCTCGCCGATCGCGTCGAGCGTCTCGCCGGGTGCGAGGTCGCGCTTCGCGCGGGCGCCGACCTCGGCCGAGGGCACCGGAAGCGGGCGCATATGGCTCTGGCCGTGCAGCACGGCCGCGGCCGCGGAGAGCGGAACCTCGAGGCTCGTCAGGTGGTAGGGGCGGTAGAACGTGACGTAGGGCGGCTCGCCGATGCGAAGATCGCTCATGCGCTCCATCAGGCGCGGATGGCGGATCTCCGCGATCGCGAAGACGCCGGGCGCGACGCCCGGGGCGACGGTGAAATCGACCACGCCCTTGCGGCCGAGCACGCCGCCTTCCTCCTTCGGGCAGAGCACCCGGTGCAGCGTGTCGAGCGCCGCGTTCGGTCCGTGCATGCCCGGGATGTCGGGCCTCAGGCCGGTGGCGTTCGCGAGCGCCACCATCTCGACCATCGTCTTGCTGCCGTCGACGAACTCGACCAGCATGCGCGGGTTCATGTTGCGGCGCGCGGCCTCCTCGCGGTACTGGTCGGGCATCGCATCGACGCGGAACGCGTTGTTCTTGCCCTTGCCGGCGGCGACGATCGGGTAGCCCAGCGCGCGCAGGAAGTTCACGAGTTCCATCGTCGAGGACGGCTCGTCGCCCGCGCCGAGCGTGTAGACGACGCCCGCCTCGCGGGCCTTCGCCGAGAGCAGCGCGCCGATCGTGACGTCGGCCTCGACGTTCATCATCACCATGTGCTTGCGCGCGGCGAACGCCGTCAGCGCCACCTCGGCGCCCACGTTCGGGTTGCCGGTCGCGTCGATGACGACATCGACGCCCTCGGCGAGGCAGACATCGCGGTGCGAGCGGCACACGGCGAGCCGGCCGCGGGCGATCGCGCGGGCGGCCGAAGCCGCGTCGTCCACGGTCTCGAGCGGTCGCAGCGGCACGCTCGCGGTGGTGGCGGCGGTGGCGACGTTCTCCGGGATCGCGTCCGCGGCGGCCACGACCTCGATGCCGCGCATGAGGCCGGTCTGCACCAGGATGTCGGTGCCCATCTGGCCGGCGCCGACCAGGCCGACGCGCACGGGGCGTCCCTGGCGTTCGCGCGCGTCGAGCGCTTCGGCGAGCGAACCGGGGTCGGCGGAGGCGGCTTGCGTCATGGCCCGGACATTTGTAATGTTCGGGGAACATATCTCCAACCCGACCCGGTGTCAACGTGCGGCGCAGCGAAGCCGATCCTCCCGATTCCTCCGCGCAGGCGGATCTCGGCGTGCGCGCGGCGTGGCTCTACTACGTCGAGGAACTGACGCAGGCGGAGATCGCGCGCGCGCTCGGGCTCTCGCGCGCCAAGGTGATCCGGCTGCTCTCCGCGGCGCGCGAGCGCGGCGTCGTCCGCGTCGAACTGGACGCGCGCGACACCGCGGGACTCGCGCTCGAGCGGCGCCTCGTCGAGCGCTACCGGCTCGAACTCGCCATCGTGGCCCCTTCGCCCACCCGCGAGAGCGCGGTCGCGGACGTCGTCGGCCACGCCGCGGGAACTTGGCTGTCGCGCGAGGTGCGCGAGGGCATGACGCTCGGTATCGGTTGGGGCAGGACGCTGCACGCGAGCCTCGCGGCGCTGCGGGAGCGCACCGTCGAGCGGCTGTCGGTCGTCTCGCTGCTGGGCGGCATGACGCATTCGCACACGGTGAATCCCTCCGCCGTCGCGCGGCGTGTCGCGGACGCGTTGGGCGCCGAGTGCTACCAGCTCACCGCGCCGCTGGTGGTGTCGCAGGGCGCGATGCGCGATGCGCTGTGGAAGGAGCCCGGATTGAACGCGCTGCTCGAGCGCGCGCGCAAGGCGGATCTCGCGATCGTGAGCGTCGGCGACCTTTCGGCCGACGCGACGCTCTTCCGCGAGGGACTCCTTCCGCGCGCGGCGCTGCGTGCGCTCGCCGCCGCCGGAGCGGTCGGCGACGTGCTCGGCCATTTCATCGATGCCGGCGGTCGTGTCGTCGACCATCCGGTGAATCGGCGCGTCGTGGCGGTCGGGATCGCGGACCTCCGCAAGGTTCCGCGCATCGCCGTCGCGGCGGGCGGCCGGCGGAAGGCGGCGGTGATCGATGCGGCGCTCCGCGCGACCGGCGCGCGGATCCTCGTCACCGACGAGGGCGCCGCGCGCGCGCTCGTCGATTCCCGCGGAGTGGCGTCGGGCTGAAGGCCAGGCTGTCGGGCTCATGCCCGACCTACGGGAGGGGTTGTGGGTCGGCCTTCAGGCCGACATCGCATCACGCCGTCGTAGGTCGGCCTTCAGGCCGACAACAGGGATCAGGGATCAGGAATCAGAGGACAGTCGCGCCGGCGATTCCCGCGGCGGCGCATCGAGCGCCGGGACGCGTCCTCGGTGTCGGGCTGAAGCCCGACCCACGGGAAGCGGTGGTGGGTCGGCCTTCAGGGCGACATCGCGCCCCGCCGTCGTAGGTCGGCCTTCAGGGCGACATCGCGCCCCGCCGTTGTAGGTCGGCCTTCAGGCCGACAACAGGGATCAGGGATCAGGAATCAGAGGACAGTCGCGCCGGCGATCCCCGGGGCGGCGCATCGAGCGCCGGGACGCGTCCTCGGTGTCGGGCTGAAGCCCGACCCACGGGAAGCGGTGGTGGGTCGGCCTTCAGGGCGACATCGCGCCCCGCCGTTGTAGGTCGGCCTTCAGGCCGACAACAGGGATCAGGGATCAGGAATCAGAGGACAGTCGCGCCGGCGATCCCCGGGGCGGCGCATCGAGCGCCGGGACGCGTCCTCGGTGTCGGGCTGAAGCCCGACCCACGGGAAGCGGTGGTGGGTCGGCCTTCAGGGCGACATCGCGCCCCGCCGTTGTAGGTCGGCCTTCAGGCCGACAACTGGGATCAGGGATCAGGAATCAGAGGACAGTCGCGCCGGCGATCCCCGGGGCGGCGCATCGAGCGCCGGGACGCGTCCTCGGTGTCGGGCTGAAGCCCGACCCACGGGGAGCGGTGGTGGGTCGGCCTTCAGGCCGACGGGCTGCGCGCAAGCGGCCGTGCCGGCTGGCCGCAGAGCACGAGCGCGACCGCGGCGAGTTCGTCCCAGGGATCCTCGCGGCCGAGGCCCTTCGACAGCGCGTCGAGGCGCGCGACCTCGGGGACGAGCGAAGGGGCGATCTCGCGGGGAATGCGCGTTGCGGCGCGCTCGAGCGCCTTCGCGCGACCGCCCCAGACGCGCGCCTGCTTCACGGCGACGCCCGCCGGTGTTCCGTGCGCGACGAGGCCCTGAACGATCGCGAGCGCGTGCACGTCCTCGGTGAGCTGCCACACCGGCAACACCGGCGAGGTCCCTTCGTCGCGCAGCACCGAGAGGATGCGAAGCGCCCGTGCGGCCTCGCCGCCGAGCCACGCTTCGGAGAGCGCCGCGGTGTCGTAGCGCGCGACGTCGGCGACCGCGGCGACGACGCCGTCGTGGTCGAGCGTGCCTTCGGGGAGCAGCAGCGCGAGTTTCTCGATCTCCTGGCGCGCGGCGAGCAGGTTGCCTTCGCTCGATTCGGCGAGGAACGCGAGGGTGTCCGGCGAGGCCTTCTGGCCCTGCCGCGCGAGCCGCGCTCCGATCCAGCGCGGCAACTCGTCGCGGGAGAGCGGCCACACCGGAACCTCGACGCCCGCGCGCGTGAGCGCGGTGAACCACGCGGAGCCCTGGGCCGCCTTGTCGAGCTTGGGCAGGCTCACGAGCGTCACGTCGTCGGGATTGTGGCTCGCGGCCCAGGTCTCGAGCGCCTTCGCGCCTTCGGTGCCGGGCTTGCCGGTGGGAATGCGCAGGTCGATCATCCTGCGCGACCCGAAGAGTCCGAGGTTCGCGTGGTTCGCGAGGAGGGCGTCCCAGCGGAATCCCGGCTCGACGACGAAGACCTCGCGCTCCTCGCAGCCGGCGCGCCGCGTTGCGGCGCGGATCGCGTCGCCGGCCTCCAGCGCGATCAGCGGCTCGTCGCCGTGGACGACGTAGAGCGGCGCGAGCGTCTTCGCGAGGTGGCCGGCGAGCGCTTCCGTGCGAACCTGCATCAGGGCTTCTTCGCGGCTTGCAGGCGGCGCACGATCTGCGAGATCGCGTCCGACTGCATCTGGCCGATCAGCCGCTGTTCCTGGATCTCGCGGGCGAGGCGCTCGGTGTCGTCGTACAGGTAGGTGCGGCGGATCGTGATCTGGTCCTGCGGCAGCCAGACGGCGCCGTCGCCGCCGCGCAGCATGAAGTCGACGCGCATCGTCAGCAGGAACTCGCGCGCGCGGCCGCCCGGCGAGAGCGACAGCACCGCCTTGTCGTTGCCGATGTTCTGGATCTCCAGCACCACCTGAGCGCCCTGCGGGGCGTCGACCACCTTCGCCGAACCCGCTCCGGCGAGCGCGCGCTTCAGTTCCTGGGTGAACGGCAGTCCGGCGGGCGCGCCGACGTAGATCGACTCGAAGGTGAAGTTCGCGCTGCCGCGCAACTGGAACCCGCACGCGGCGACGAAGCCGGCGGCCGCGAGCGCGGCGAGCGTGCGTCGCTTCGGGAGCGGCGTCATGTGACCACGTTCACGAGCCGGCCGGGCACGACGACGACCTTCTTCACCGGCGCGCCGTTCGCGTGCTTCGCGACTTCGCCGGACGCCCGCGCGGCGGACTCGATCGCGGCACGGTCGGCGGTCGAGGGCACGACGAGCTTGCCGCGCAGCTTGCCGTTGACCTGCAGCACGAGTTCGATCGCGTCCTGGGCGAGCGCGCGTTCGTCCACCTCGGGCCAGGGGGCGTCGAGCAGGCCACCCGACTCGCCCGCGTATCCCAGGTCCCGCCACAGCACCCACGCGGTGTGCGGGACGACCGGGTAGAGGACGCGCAGCAGGATCGACAGGCCTTCGCGGACCACGGCGGCAGCGCCGGGCGCGTCGGGCGCCAGCGCTTCGAGCGCGTTCAGCATCTTGTAGCCGGCGGAAACCACCGTGTTGTACTGGACGCGCTCGTAGTCGTAGTTCGCCTGCCGCAGCGCGAGGTGCACCTCGCGGCGCGCCGCCTTCGCGGCCTCGCCCGCATCCGCGCCCGCGGCGATGCCCTGCGCACCGCGCACCGCGACGAGGCGACCCTGCGCGTAGCCCCACAGGCGCCGGAGGAACCGGTAGCTGCCCTCGACGCCCGCGTCCGACCATTCGAGCGTCGCCTCGGGCGGCGAGGCGAACATCACGAAATGGCGCGCGGTGTCGGCGCCGTAACGGCCGATGATGTCTTCGGGATCGACGCCGTTCCTCTCGGACTTCGACATCTTCGACACGCCGCCGTACTCGACCGCGGTGCCGTCGGCGAGCCGCCCGCCGACGATGCGGCCGTCCTCGAGCGTCGGCGTGACCGTCGCCGGCGGATGGTATTCGACCGCGCCCTTGTCGCTCCGCGTGAACCACGAGTGGTTCAGCACCATGCCCTGCGTCATCAGGCGCGTGAACGGTTCGTCGAAGCGCACGAGCCCCATGTCGCGCATGACCTTGGTCCAGAAACGCGCGTAGAGGAGGTGCAGGATCGCGTGCTCGATGCCGCCGATGTACTGGTCCATCGGCATCCAGTAGTCGTTGCGCGCGTCGACCATCGTCGGCGCGTCCGGGCACGCGTAGCGCATGTAGTACCACGACGAGTCGACGAAGGTGTCCAGGGTGTCGGTTTCGCGTTGCGCGGGCGCGCCGCAGCGCGGGCAGGGCACGTCGAGGAAGTCGCGGCGCTTCGCGAGCGGGTTGCCGCTGCCGTCGGGCACGCAGTCCTCGGGCAGCACGACCGGCAGGTCCTTCTCCGGCACCGGCACCGCGCCGCAGGCGCCGCAGTGGATGATCGGGATCGGCGTGCCCCAGTAGCGCTGGCGCGAGACGCCCCAGTCGCGCAGCCGGAAGGTCACCTTCTTCTCGCCGAGCCCCTTCGACGCGAGGTCGGCGGCGATCGCGTCGACCGCCGGACCGTACGCGAGGCCGTCGTACTTGCCGGAGTTGACGCAGCGCCCGCGCGCCTTGTCCTCGTACCACGGCTGCCAGCGCGTGTCGTCGAACCTCTCGCCTTCGACCGCGACGACCGGCAGGATGGAGAGGCCGTACTTGCGCGCGAACGCGAAGTCGCGCTCGTCGTGCGCGGGCACGCCCATCACCGCGCCGTCGCCGTAGGACATCAGCACGTAGTTGCCGACCCAGACTTCGACCTGTGCTCCGGTGAGCGGATGCTCGACGTGGAGGCCGGTCGGCACGCCTTCCTTCTCCATCGTCGCGAGGTCGGCCTCGATGACCGAGCCGCGTCGCGCCTTCTCGACGAACGCGCGGACCTGCGGCGAGCGCTCCGCCGCGACCGATGCGAGCGGGTGTTCGGGTGCGACCGCGACGAAGGTCACGCCCATGATCGTGTCGGCGCGCGTCGTGAACACGTACATCCGGCCGTCGCCGACGAGGCCGCCGCGGTCGTCGCGGATGGCGTGCGGGAAGGCGAAGCGCACGCCTTCGCTGCGGCCGATCCAGTTCGCCTGCATCGTGCGCACGCGCTCGGGCCAGCCGTCCATCCGGTCGAGCGAGGCGAGGAGTTCCTCGGCGTAGTCGGTGATCTTCAGGTAGTAGCCGGGAATCTCGCGCTTCTCGACCAGCGCGCCGGTGCGCCAGCCGCGCCCGTCGATCACCTGCTCGTTCGCGAGCACCGTCTGGTCGACCGGGTCCCAGTTCACGACCTGGGTCTTGCGGTAGGCGACGCCGCGCTCGAGCATCTTCAGGAAGAACCACTGGTTCCAGCGGTAGTACGCGGGATCGCAGGCGGCGATCTCGCGCGACCAGTCGATCGCGAGCCCCATCGACTGCATCTGCCGCTTCATCGTGGCGATGTTGTCGTAGGTCCACTTCGCCGGCGGCTGGCCGCTCTTCATCGCCGCGTTCTCCGCGGGCAGGCCGAACGCGTCCCAGCCCATCGGCATCAGCACGTTGTGGCCGCGCATCCGCAGGTGGCGCGCCATCACGTCGTTGATCGTGTAGTTGCGCACGTGTCCCATGTGCAGCCGCCCCGACGGGTAGGGCAGCATCGACACGCAGTAGAACTTGCCCTTCGGGCGGCCGGTGTCGTCGTCGCGCGCGCGGTAGGCGTCGGCGTCGCGCCAGGCGGCCTGGGCGGCGGACTCGATCGATTTCGGGTCGAAGCTCTGCGTGTCGGACATGGAAGGCGACTTTCGGGTGCCAGACAGGTGTCTGACCCCGGGATTTTACCCGGGCGTCCCGGCGACGAGCGTCCAGACGCCGAGCGCGGCGAACACCGCCGCGGCGGCGATGCGGATGGCGCGCAGCGGCATTCGCTCCGCGGCGAATCCGCCGGCGAACACGACCGGAACGTTCGCGGCCATCATGCCCGCCGTCGTGCCGACGACGACCGCGGCGAGCGCGTCGTACTTCGCCGCGAGCATCACGGTCGCGATCTGCGTCTTGTCGCCCATCTCCGCGAGGAAGAAGGCGACGACCGTCACGCCGAAGACCCCCCAGCGGCCGAGCGGCTTCGCCGTCGCCTCGGCGAGCGAGTCCGGTCTGAGCGCCCACAGCGCGACCGCGAAGAACGAAAGCCCCAGGATGAAGCGGAGCAGGTCGGCGGGCACGGCCGCGCGCACGAGGTTGCCGGCCCATCCGGCGAGCGCGTGGTTCGCGAGCGTCGCGACGAGGATGCCGGCCACGATCGGCCATGGCCGCCGGTAGCGTGCGGCCAGCACGAGCGACAGGAGCTGCGTCTTGTCGCCGATCTCGCCCAGGGCGACGACGCCGAACGATACGAAGAGGGCTTCCAAGGAGGGGCTTTGCGGACCGGCCGGGGAGCCACCGTGGCGGATCCGCGAAGAATTTCCATTCTATCAGGCGCTTGCCGCCGTTCCTCCGGCGCGCCCGCGGAGCGGCCGCCCCCCGGGTGGCACAATGGCGGAACCCCGCTGCGGGTTCGCCCCTCTTATCCGGGGCCCGATCCCGCGGGCAGTTCGACATGCCGACGCGACCACGACACCTGGACCGTCCGCTCCGGCGCCTGGCCGCCGCGGCGGCGCTCGCGCTCGCGACGGCGACTGCGGCATTCGCCCAGCCGGTCCGGACTCCGAACGTCGAGGCCGAACTGGTGCCCGCAACCACTGCCGGGGTTCCGGGGAAGCCGGTCACCGTGGCATTGCGCCTCGCCATGCGCGAAGGCTGGCACACCTACTGGCGCAACCCCGGCGACACCGGGCTCCCGACGACGATCGAATGGAAGCTCCCGGATGGCGTGACCGCCGGACAGATCGACTGGCCCGCACCGCACGCGCTGCCGATCGGCCCGCTCGTCAACTACGGCTACGAGGGCGAGATCTTCCTGCCGAGCGCGCTGGCCATTCCGGAAAACGCGAAGCCGGGCAGCACGCTCGCGATCGCCGCGCGCGTCGATTGGCTGGTCTGCAAGGAGACCTGCATCCCCGAGGGCGCGGACCTCACGCTCGCGCTGCCGGTCGCAACGGCCGCGGAGGCGCATCCGCGCTGGGGCGCGCCGATCGCAGCGACGATCGCGGCGCTCCCGAAGCCCCTCGCCGGCTGGACGGTCGCCGCGCAGGGCGAAGGCCAGCGCGTCAAGCTCACGCTCGCTCCGCCCGAAGGCGCCGCCGATCCGGGCCAGCTCCGCTTCTTCCCCAACGACGAAGGCCGCATCGAGGCGTCCTCCCCGCAGGTCGCGACGAAGGAAGGCGCGGCGCACGTGCTGTCGCTGCCGGTCGCCTACCAGCTCGTGCCCGGCTTCACGCGCGTCGCGGGCGTCGTCACGGGCACGAACGGTTTCGCCGGCGCAAAGGCCGCGACGATCGACGTGCCGCTCGCCGGCAGCGTGGTCGCGGGTCCGAAGCCGATCGACACCGCCGCGGCGGCGCTGCCGAGCGCGCCCGCGGTCAGCACGATGTCGCTCGCGCTCGCCGCGCTGTTCGCGTTCGGGGGAGGTCTCATCCTGAACCTCATGCCCTGCGTGCTGCCGGTGCTGTCGATCAAGGTGCTGGGGTTCGCGCAGCACCACGATTCGCGGGCCACGATGCGCCGCGAAGGACTCGCGTACGGCGCGGGCGTGCTCGTGACCTTCATCGCGCTCGCCCTCCTGCTGCTCGCGCTGCGCGCGGCGGGCGAGGAGCTGGGCTGGGGCTTCCAGCTCCAGTCGCCGATCTTCGTCACGCTGCTCGCGGTGCTGTTCTTCGCGCTCGGCCTCAACCTCTCCGGCGTCTACGAGTTCGGCCAGTTCGCGCCCGCGTCGGTGCGCGGCTGGACCGCGAAGAACCGCACGCTCGACGCGTTCTCGACCGGCATCCTCGCCGTGGTCATCGCCTCACCCTGCACCGCGCCGTTCATGGGCGCCGCGCTCGGTTTCGCGCTCGGCCAGCCGGCGGTCCAGACACTCGCCGTGTTCGTCGCGCTCGGGCTCGGCATGGCGCTCCCCTACGTGCTGTTCGCGTGGTTCCCGGCGTGGCGCCGTCTGCTGCCGAAGCCCGGAGCGTGGATGGTCCGCTTCAAGCAGGTCCTCGCGTTCCCGCTCTACGCGACGGTCGCGTGGCTCGCGTGGGTGCTCGGCGTGCAACTCGACGTCGACGCGGTGCTGCGCCTCGCGTTCGTGCTGATCGCGGTGGCGTTCGCGCTGTGGGCGCTGCACGCGGCCAGGATGGGCGGCGGCAAGCCCTGGCGCTGGGTCGCCGCCGTCGCGGCGATCGGTGCGGTCGCGATCGGCATGCCGCTCGCGGCTTCCGGACCCGCGCCGTCCGAGGCGTCGAGGGCAACGGCATCGCCCGCCGGACCGTGGCAGCCGTTCTCGCCGGCGTCGCTCGCGACGCTGCGCACGACCGGCCCGGTCTTCGTCGACTTCACGGCCGCGTGGTGCGTGACCTGCCAGGTGAACAAGCGCCTCGTGCTGAACGACCGCGGCGTGGTCGACGCGTTCGGCGCGAAGCAGGTGACGCTCGTGCGTGCCGACTGGACGCGGCGCGACCCCGACATCACGCGCGCGCTCGCCGCACTCGGGCGCAACGGCGTGCCGGTCTACGTGCTCTACCGCCCCGGCCGCGAACCGCTGCTGCTGCCCGAGGTCCTCACGTCGCGAGTGGTGCATGATGCGCTCGCGACCCTCTGACCGGCGCCGGCCGGCGCCGACCGGGACCGGGCCGGACCGCCTCCGGACGGAACTTTGCCGCCGCCGGTCGGGTCGAAGCTTCGGAACCTCTTGAAGGGCGCGGCGCGATCACCGCCGCGCGGGTGAGGCGAAGGGCCGGGCGACCGGCCCTTTGCTTTGTGCGCCACCCCGCCGGGTTCACGGACGCGAGCCGGCCACGGGCGTCGTCTCGGTCCGCTCTCCCCACCACCCCCCGCCCATCGCCTGGAACAGCGCCGCGGTGTCGGCGAGCCGCGCGGCCGCCGCCTGCGAGCGCTCGAGTTCGGCCTGCAGCCGCCCCCGCTCCGCGTCGAGGACCTCGAGCTGGCTCACGCCGCCCAGCGCGAGGCGCTCGCGCGTGATCGCCCAGGCGCGCTCGGCCTCGCGCGCCTGCTCGCTGCGCGCCGCGAGCGCATGCGCGTCCTCTTCGAGCGCGCGCAGCGCGTCGGCGACGTTCGCGACGCCAGTCAGCACCGACGCGCGGTATGCCGCGAGCGCCTCCTCCCAGGCGGCGACCGCCTCGCGCTGGCGCGCCTTCAGCTCGCTCTGGCGCAGGAGCGGTTGCACGAGCGCGATGCCGATGTTCCACACGTTGACCCCCTGGCCGAGCACGTCCTCGATCCGCGTGCGATCCGACGAGAGGCCGCCCGACAGCGTGAGGCGCGGATAGCGGTTCGCCTCGGCGACGCCGATCGCGGCGCTCGCGCGATGCAGCATCGCCTCGCTCGCGCGGATGTCGGGCCGCTGGCGCACGAGGTCGGCGGGCACGACGAGCGGAACGTCCTGCGGCAGCGTGAGGTCGGCGAGCGTGATCGCCGGCAGCGCCGCGTCGCCCGGCGTGCGGCCGGTGTAGACGGCGAGTGCGTGCATCGACTGCGCGAGGTCGCGCTCGAGCGGCGGGATCGTCGCGCGCGTTTGCGCGACGAGCACACGCTCGTTCGCGACCTCGACCGCGGAGACCGCGCCGAGCGCCTGGCGCTCCTCGGCGATCGCGAGGAGTCTCGTCTGCGTCGCGAGGATCGCGCGCGCCGAGGCGATCTGGTCGCGCAGCGCGGCCGAGCGGATCGCGGCGGTGACGACGTTCGCGGTGAGCGCGACCTGCGCCGCGTCGAGTTCGTAGCGCCGCGCCTCGACCACGGCGTCGAGCGATTCCAGTTCGCGGCGTGCGCCGCCGAACGCGTCGACCGTGTACGAGACCGAGACGCCGACGCTGTAGAGCGTGAAGGGCCCGGTCTTCGGCGCGTCGGGGAATCCGAGCGCCGCCGGATCGATCTGGTTGCGCGAGAGTCCGAGCGATCCGTCGATCGCGGGCAGCGTGACCGACGACGTGCGTGCGTTGCGGTCCTCCTGCGCCTGCGCGAGCCGCGCGCGCGCCTGCGGCAGCGTGGGGCTCGCGTCGAGCGCGGCGCGCACCAGCACGTCGAGCTTCGGCGACGCGTAGAGCCTCCACCAGTCGGCGGGGAGATCGCGCGCGGGCACGAAGCGCTGCGCGACTCCGTCGGCGGCGATCGTCGCACCGGGTTTCGCGCCGACCGTGTAGACGCCCGCCGTCGGCGGATCGGGCGCGCGGAAGTCCGGCCCCACCGTGCAGGCGGTGGCGATCCACGCGGCGGCGAGCGGCGCGGCGCGTTTCGCGAACCTACGGGCGAAAGGGGTCATCGCAACCTCCGTCAGTCGAGCGTGCGCCGGTAGAACCGCAGCGCCACGACCATCACGATCAGCGTGAAGAGCATCATCGGCCACAGCGACGGCCAGAGGTCGGGCCAGCCGTTGCCCTTGAGCAGGATGCCGCGCACGAGCCGGTTGAAGTGCGTGAGCGGCAGCACCGAGCCGATCCACTGCGCCCATTCGGGCATCCCGCGGAACGGGAACATGAACCCGGACAGCAGGATGTTCGGCAGGAAGTAGAAGAAGGTGAGCTGCATCGCCTGGAGCTGGTTGGCGGCGAGCGACGACATCGTGATGCCGACGGTGAGGTTCGCGGCGATGAACAGGAGCGAGGACAGGAAGAGCGCCGTCAGGTCGCCGACGAACGGCACGCCGAACACGTAGCGCGCGGCGACGAGGATGATCGCCGCCTGGACGAGGCCGATCGCCACGTATGGCACGATCTTGCCGGTCATCACCTCGAGCGGCGAGATGGGCATCGCGAGCAGGTTCTCCATCGTGCCGCGCTCGCGCTCGCGCGTGATCGCGAGCCCGGTCATCATCACCATCGTCATCGTGAGGATCACGCCCATGAGCCCCGGCACGATGTTGTACTGGGTGATCGACTCGGGGTTGTAGAGCCGGTGCACGCGGATGTCGAAGGGGGGCGGTCCCTGCCGGAGGTGCGCATGGGGGCCCACGAGGTCGCGTCGCGCCGCCTGGTCGGCGATCGGCGCCATCGCCGCGAGCGCCGGGCCGGTCGCGGTCGGGTCGGACGCGTCCGCCTCGAGGAGCAGCGAAGGGTGTTCGCCGCGCAGGAGGCTTCGCGTGAATCCGGCGGGAATCGAGAGCACGAATTGCGCGTCGCCCCGGGCGAGCGCCCGGCGGCCGGCTTCCTCGTCGGGAAGCTCGGCGACGATGGCGAAGTACTCGGAGTGCCTCATGCCCTCGATCACCGAGCGCGTGAACTCGGACGATTCGCCCGCGATCACCGCGGTCGGCATGTGCTTCGGATCCGAGTTGATCGCGTAGCCGAACAGCGTGAGCTGGATGATCGGGATGCCGATGATCATTCCGAACGTGACGCGGTCCCGCCGGAGCTGCAGGAACTCCTTCGTGACCATGCTCCACCAGCGCGCGAGCGAGAACGAGCGTGCGTTCGTGCCGGAGGGCGCGGTCGCGGTGCTCACAGGTTCGCTCCGCCCCAGTTGTCGGTCGCCTCGCGCATCAGGTGGATGAAGACATCCTCGAGCCCGGTGTCGGTGCGCGTCCAGCGCCACGGCATTCCGCCGGCCGCCTGCGCGAGCGTCGCTTCCACCGCCTGCGCGTCGCGACCGGTGACGTGGACCGAGGCGCCGAACGAGGCCACCTGCTCGATGCCCGCCGCGCCGCGAAGCTTCTCGACCAGTTCGCCCGCACCGCTGCCTTCGACGGCGTAGGTGACGAGACCGCGGCTCGCCACGATCGCGGCGGCGGTGCCCTGCGCGAGCAGCCGGCCGTAGGCGATGTAGGCGAGCTTGTGGCAGCGCTCCGCCTCGTCCATGTAGTGGGTCGAGACGAGCACCGAGATGCCCTGCGCGGTGAGCCGGTGCAACTCCTCCCAGAACTCGCGGCGCGCGTTCGGATCGACGCCGGCCGTCGGTTCGTCGAGGAGGAGGAGCCGCGGCCGGTGCAGCATGCACGCGGCGAGCGCGAGCCGCTGCTTCCAGCCGCCCGACAGCGCGCCGGTGAGCTGGTGGGCCCGCGTGGCGAGGCACAGTCCGTCGAGCGCGCGGTCGACCGCCACCTTGCGGTCGGGCATGTCGTAGACGCGCGCGACGAACTCCAGGTTTTCGCGGATCGTGAGGTCGTCCCAGTACGAGAACCGCTGCGTCATGTAGCCGACGTTGCGTTTGATCTCTGCGCTCTGCGTGCGGATGTCGTAGCCGAGGCAAGTGCCGCTGCCCGCGTCCGGCGTGAGAAGCCCGCACATCAGTCGGATCGACGTCGTCTTGCCGCTGCCGTTGGGCCCGAGGAAGCCGAAGATCTCGCCCCGCCCGACTCTGAGCGCGAGATCGACGACCACGTGCTTGGCGCCGAAACTCTTGTCGAGCCCGCGCACGTCGATGACCGGGTCGGCCGCGGCGGTCATCGCAGCAGCACGGAGACCGGCTGGCCCGGCCGCAGCTTCGGCGCGTCGGCGGCCGACGGCCGCGCCTCGACCATGAACACGAGCTTCGAGCGCGTCTCGTTGCTGTAGATGACGGGCGGCGTGAACTCGGCCTCGGTCGACACGAAGCTCACGACGACCGGAACCTCCGCCGCGCAGCCGTCGCAGCGCACGACCGCCTGCCGGCCCGGCGCGATCGAGCCGATCTCGGTCTGCGGCACGAAGAACCGCACCTTCACGTTGGCGGGCGGCAGCATCCGGACGACCGCATTGCCGGCGGCGACCCACTCGCCTTCGCGGTAGAGCGTGTCCTGCACGAGCCCTCCGAGCGTCGCGGCGATCGACTTCTGGTCGAGCCGCCACTTCGCCTGGTCGAGCGCGGCTCGCGCCGCCGCGACCTGCGCGGCCTGAGCCCGCACCTGCGCGGCGCGGCCGGGCAACTCGCCCACCGCGATCTCGCTCTCGAGTTGCTTCACGCGGGCGAGGTTCGCCTCGTGCGCGGCGCGGCCGTCGTCGAGCTGCTGCTTCGCGATGCCGCCGATCGCGAACTGTGCTTCGTCGCGCGCGAGACGCACGGCGGACTTGCGCTCCTCGGCGCGTGCCTGCGCGAGCTGCGCGCGGGTCACGTCGAGCTCCTGCGGCCGCTTGCCGGAGTGGAGGTCGGCGAGGGTCGCCTCGGCCGCGCGCAACTGTTCGGCGGCCTGCCGCTCGGCCGCGGCTTCGCTCTGCGCCTCGAGCGCGAACAGCGGCGCTCCGGCGGCGATGGTGTCGCCGCGATGCACGGAGAGCCGGTCGAGGCGGCCTGCGATCGGCGAGGCGACGTTGACGAACTCGCCTTCGACGTACCCTTGGCGTCCCGCGGGCGGCGGCTCGCCGCAGGCGGCGAGCGTGAACGCCACCGCGGCGAGCGCCATCGGCGGTTTGAGGATCGTTCCGAGGTTCATCGCCGTGACCTCCGGGCTGGCTTGCTTGGGGGTGGCCGGCTCCCCGCGAGTCCGGTCGCGAGCATCGCGATCGCGTGGCGCGCCAGATCGTCGGCGGTCACGCGCTCCGCGCCGGGCAGGCGCCGCCAGACCTCGCGCGTCGCGAGCGGGAACATCGTGAGCCCCATGATCGAGACGAAGACGAGGCGGGGCTCGATGCCGGGCGCGATCGCGCCCCGGCGACGGGCGCCGGCGAGCGCGTCGCCGATCGCACCGATCGTGGCGACCGCGGCGGGCGGAGGCCAGCGGAGCGCTCGTTCGCGCAGCGCCCCGCCCTCGGCGGCGATCTCGCGGATCCAGATCGGCGGCATCCACGGCATCGCGCGCGCGGCGTCGAAGATGCGCCCGACGAGCGAGGACAACGTCGCGAGCGGAGGCGCGGCGGGATCGGCCGGCGGCGCGAAGACGCGGGTCACGAAGCGCGAAATGCGCTCCTCGACAACGGCGTCGATCAGTCTTTCGCGGCCGCGAAAGTAGTAGTGGATCATCGCAGGCGTGACCCCCGCGCGCGCAGCGATGTCGACGGCGGTCGTCGCGGCGACGCCGCGCTCGGCGAAGAGCGCGACGGCGGCATCGAGCAGCGCTTCGCGCGCGTCGCGGTCGGCCGAACGCGCCGGGCGTCCGCGTGCCCGCGCCGCGGGCGGGGTCAGTCGGGTGACGGTGGCGTTCACGCGTCGATGTTAATTAAATGGCCAATTACTTTCAAGTCCCCGGCGCCGCGTTGCCTCCGGCGACCCGCCTTCGCGGCTCGACGCCCCCCGGCGCCGCTACAATGGCGCGATGCCGCTCGACACCTGGCTCGCGTTCTTCGTCGCCTCCTGGCTCATCAGCCTGTCGCCGGGCGCGGGCGCGATCTCGTGCATGGCCGCGGGCATGCGCTACGGCTACTCCCGCGCGATGTGGAACATCGCGGGCCTGCAGCTCGGCATCCTGTTCGTGCTCGTGATCGTGGCGCTGGGGTTGGGCGCGATCATCGCGGCATCGACGACGCTCTTCGCCGCGGTGAAGTGGCTGGGCGCCGCGTATCTCGTCTACCTCGGCGTGATGCAGTGGCGTGCACCGGCCTCCCCGGTGCGCGACGCGGGCGACGTCGATGCCTCGCAGGGGTCGCCGGGCCGGCTCGTGCTGCGCGGCTTCCTCGTGAACGCGACCAACCCGAAGGGCATCGTGTTCATGCTGGCCGTGCTGCCGCAGTTCATCGACCCGGCGCTGCCGCAACTGCCGCAGTACGCGATCTGCGGCGCGACGCTCTTCTTCACCGACCTCGTCGTGATGAGCGGCTACACCGGGCTCGCGGCGAAGGTGCTGGGACTGCTGCGCGAGCCGCACCACGTGCGCTGGGTGAACCGCACGTTCGGCGGCCTGTTCGTCGCGGCGGGCGCGGCGCTCGCCGCGTTTCGCCGCGCCTGAAGCCGCGCGCTCGCCATCCTCCGCGAGCGCCCCGCAGTCAAGTCCCCGGACCCGGACAGGTACCGGGGTCCGGAAGGATCAGGCAACCGGTCGCGCGGGCGCGGCCTCGATGCCGAATTCAGCCAGTGCCGCGGACAGTGCTTCGAACCGGGGCACCTGCCGGGCGTGGAGCCCCACGGCGCGGGCCGCCTCGACGTTGATGCGGTTGTCGTCGACGAAGAGCGCGCGCGCGGGATCCACGCCGAGTTCGCCGATCACGTGTTCGAAGTAGTCGGCATCCGGTTTCAGCCGGCCCACGGCGTACGACGGAAAGTTGCGGTGGAACATCGCGGGCAGCGACCACTCGCGCTCGAAGCGCTCCCAGTGCAGCTCGTTGGTGTTCGACAGCGACGCGAGCGTGTAGCGCGGGGCGAGCGCGGCGAGGAAGCCGCGAGCGCCGGCGTTGAGCGTGCGCGGCCAAAGGGCGAACTCGGCGAGGAACGCCTCGCGCGACACCGGCAGGGCGAACTCCTCGATGATGCCGTCGGCGAAGGCGTCGCGGCCGGTCCTGCCCGACTCGTAGCCGCGCACCGCCGGCGAAGCGAGCCAGCGGCGCCACAGCTCCTCGGTCGTGCAAAGCGACGGGCTCCAGGCGAGCATCCGCTCGACGCCCGCGAGTTCGATCAGCACGCCGCCCAGGTCGAACAGGATCGCCTCGATCCTCGCCATCGCCATCCCTCCGGATCAGTGGAGCGCGATCGCGAGCCCGATCGGCACGAAGATCACCGCCATCGCGTTGCCGATCAGCACGATCGAGGCGACCCGTCCCGGCTCCTGCCGGAACTGCTCGGCCACCATGAAGTTGAGCACCGCCGGCGGCAGGCAGCCGAACAGGAACAGGAGCCCGGTCTGCGTCCGGTCGAGCCCGAGCAGCGGCGCGATGAGGCCCGCGCAGGCGAGTCCGGTCAACGGGCACACGAGGCCGCCGATGACGCCGAGCTGCGCGTCGCCCCAGCGGATCGCCGTCATGCGCACGCCGAGCGAGAGCAGCATCAGCGGGATCATCGCGTCGCCGACGAGTTTCAGCGTGACCGCGGCGACCTCGGGCATCGGCGGATGGACGACCGCGAACGCGAAACCCGCCACCGTCGACCACACCATCGGGTTCTTCAGCAGGTTCCCGAACTTCGCGCGGTGGTCGATGATCCACACGCCCAGCGTGAAATGCAGCAGGTTGCTGATCGTGAAGAGCGCGACCATCGCGGTCAAGCCGGCGTCGCCGAACGCGAGCACCGCGAGCGGCAACCCGAGGTTGCCGCAGTTGTTGAACATCATCGGCGGCACGAAGGTCCGATGGTCGACGCGCAACAGGCGCGCGAACGGCCACGCGAGGAGCCCGGAGCCCAGCACGATACCGATGCTGCCGGCGATCAGCAGGCGGTTCTCCCAGAGGTCGAAGGACTTCGACGACAGCGCCGAGAAGATGAGCGCCGGAGCGAGCACGTTGATCGACAGCCGGTTGACGACCGACATGTCCGGATTGGCCCGGCGCCCCCAGAACCAGCCGAGCGCGACCACGGCGAACACCGGGAGGATGATGCCGAGCAGGCGTTCGAGCATCGGGGGATCAGGAATCAGGGAACAGGGAACAGGGAACAGGGAACAGGGCGTCGTCGGCGGTCCCCGGTGCTCCTGCATGCGGCGCCCGGCTGATCCCGGATTCCCGCTACAGGATGTACTTGGCGAGATTGTCGTCGCCCGCCACCCCGGCGAGCCGGGCGTCGACGTAGGCGGCGTCGATCGCGATGGTCTCGCGGTCGTGCTTCGAGGCCGAGTACGAGATCTCCTCGAGCAGGCGCTCCATCACCGTGTAGAGGCGCCGCGCACCGATGTTCTCCTGCTTCTCGTTGACCGCGTGCGCGATCTCGGCGATGCGGCGGATCGCGTCCGGGCGGAAGTCGAGCTCGACGTTCTCGGTGCGGAGCAGCGCCTCGTACTGGCGCACGAGGCACGCGTCGGTCGCGGTGAGGATCTGGACGAAATCCTCGACCGTGAGCGAGGCGAGCTCGACGCGGATCGGAAAGCGGCCCTGCAGCTCGGGAATGAGGTCGGAGGGCTTCGACAGGTGGAACGCGCCCGAAGCGATGAACAGGATGTGGTCGGTGCGCACCATGCCGTACTTGGTCGTCACCGTCGTGCCCTCGACGAGCGGCAGCAGGTCGCGCTGGACGCCCTGCCGCGACACGTCGGCACCCTGCAGGTCCGAGCGCGAAGCGATCTTGTCGATCTCGTCCAGGAACACGATGCCGTTCTGCTCGACGGCCGCGAGCGCCTTCGACTTGATGTCGTCCTCGTTCAGGAGCCGCGCGGCCTCCTCGTCGGTCAGCGCCTTCATCGCGTCGGCGACCTTCATGCGCTGCACCTTGCGCCGGGCGCCGCCCATCTGCTGGAACATGCCCTGGATCTGCGAGGTCAGTTCCTCCATGCCCGGCGGCGCCATGATCTCCATCGACGGCGCCGGCGCGGCCACCTCGACGTCGACGTCCTTGTCGTCGAGCCGGCCTTCGCGCAGCATCTTGCGGAATTTCTGGCGCGTGCCCGAGTCGGTCGGCTTCATGTCGTCGAGGTTCACCTCGCGCACCGGCGGCAGCAGCAGATCGAGGACGCGGTCCTCCGCGGCGTCGGTCGCGCGGTCGCGGACCTTGCGCATCTCGGACTCGCGCGTCTGCTTGACCGCGGCGTCGATCAAGTCGCGCACGATCGTGTCGACGTCGCGACCCACGTAACCCACCTCGGTGAACTTGGTCGCCTCGACCTTCACGAACGGCGCGTCGACGAGCCGGGCGAGGCGGCGCGAGATCTCGGTCTTGCCGACGCCGGTCGGTCCGATCATCAGGATGTTCTTCGGCGTGATCTCCCCGCGCAGCGGTTCGGGCACCTGCTGGCGGCGCCAGCGGTTGCGCATCGCGATCGCCACGGCCCGCTTCGCCTCGTGCTGGCCGACGATGTGCTTGTCGAGTTCGGAGACGATCTCCTGCGGCGTCATCGACGACATGGTTTGCGGGGAGCGGGACGACGGGCGCGAGCGCGCCCGGGAGGGTTCATTGTACCGCGACACGCTGCGGCGACCGATGGCGGCGCGGCGCGCCATCGCCTATCATGCGAGCCCATGCGCTCGTCCGAAGCATCCATCCGCCCGGTCGTGCGAGCGCTCGCGCTTTGGACGCTCGCCTTCCTGCTCGGCGCCTGCGGCAGCGCGACCGGCCCGCTCGAGATGCCCGACCAGGGCCCGCGCGAACGTGCGCGCGGGCCGGGCGTGGAAGCCGTCCTCACGCCGGTGAACGGCAGCGCCGCGCAGGGCTCGCTGAAGATGGTCGATCGCAACGGGACCCTGACGGTCGTGGGCACGGTCAACAATCTGATGACCGGCGTCTACCGCTTCGCGATCCACGAGCGCGGCAACTGCAGTTCGCCGAACGGCTTTTCGGCCGGAAAACCGTGGGCACCGCCCGGATTCCCGCGGCCGGCCGGCGAGATGCTGCCGGAGATCATGATCGGCAGCAACGGCAACGGCGTGCTGTCGACGACGCTGCGCGGCGTGACGCTCGCCGCGCCGGACGGCGTCGAGGGCCGCTCGGTCGTCGTGCACTCGGGCGCGCGCGTCGACGACAACGTCGTTCCGGGCGTGCCGAACCGCCTCGTGCTGTGCGGAGTGCTCGGGCCGGTGCGCTCGTTCATGGACCTGTTTCGCGACTGACCGCCTCGAAGGACGTCCCATGGGATTTCTCGCCGACCGCAGGATCCTCATCACCGGCATGCTGTCGAGCCGTTCGATCGCCTACGGCGTCGCGCGCGCCTGCAGGCGCGAGGGCGCGACGCTCGCGTTCACCTACGTGAACGACGAGTTGCGGGATCGCGTGGCGAAACTCGCCGCGGACTTCGGCCCGGCCCCGCTCTACCGCTGCGACGTCGCGCGCGACGAGGACATCGACGCGGTGTTCGACACGCTCGGCCGCGAGTGGGGCGCGCTCGACGGACTCTTGCACTCGATCGCGTTCGCTCCGCGCGAGGCGCTCGCCGGCGACTTCCTCGACACGATCTCGCGCCAGGCGTTCGGCATCGCCCACGACATCTCGAGCTACAGCCTGGCCGCGCTCGCGAAGGGCGCGCGACCGCTGATGCGCGGACGGCCGGGGTCGATCGTCACGCTCACCTACCTCGGCGCGATCCGTTCGGTGCCCAACTACAACGTGATGGGCCTCGCGAAGGCGAGCCTCGAGGCCAACGTGCGCTATCTCGCGACCTGCCTCGGGCCGGAAGGCATCCGCGCGAACGGCATCTCGGCCGGCCCGATCCGTACGCTCGCGGCGTCGGGCATCGGCAACTTCGGCAAGCTGCAGGCGCGCTTCGAGGCCACCGCGCCGTTGCACCGCAGCGTCACGATCGACGAGGTCGGCAACGCCGCCGCGTTCCTGTTCTCGTCGCTGTCGAGCGCGATCACCGGCGAGATCCTCTACGTGGACGGCGGCTACTCGACCGTCGCGGTCGGCGGCGACCCGGAAGGCTGACGCGCCCGCCCCCTGCGCCGCGCGACCTGTCGCGATGACTTCGCGCGTCTTCGACGCGGTGTTCGTCGGCGGGGGCCACAACGGCCTCGTCTGCGCAGCGTATCTCGCGGCGGCCGGACTCGACGTGTGCGTGTGCGAACGCCGCGAGGTGGTCGGCGGCGCGGCGGTCACCGAAGCGTTCCACCCGGGCTTCCGCAACTCGACGGCGAGCTACACGGTGAGCCTGCTCGACCCGCGGGTGATCCGCGACCTGCGTCTCGCCGAGCACGGGCTTTCGATCGTCGAGCGGCCGATCACGAACTTCCTGCCGCTGTCGGCGCGGCCGGGCGACTACCTGAAGGTGGGCGGCGGGCTCGAGGCGACGCGGCGCGAATTCGCGCGCCACTCGCGCCGCGACGCCGACGCGCTGCCCGCCTACTACGCCATGCTCGACCGCGTGGCGGACGTGCTGCGCGAACTCGTGCACCGCACGCCGCCCGACGTCGCCGACCCCGCGCGCCGGGACCTCGGGGCGATCCTCGATGCCTGGAAGACGCTGCGTTCGTTCAAGGCGCTGCCGCTCTCCGCGCGGCGCGACGTCGTCGACCTGTTCACGAAGAGCGCGGGCGAGATCCTCGACCGCCGGTTCGAGTCCGCGCCGGTGAAGGCGGCCTTCGGTTTCGACGCGGTGGTCGGCAACTTCGCGTCCCCTTACGCCCCGGGCTCGGCGTACGTGCTGCTGCACCACGTGTTCGGCGAGGTGAACGGCAAGCGCGGGCAGTGGGGACACGCGAAGGGCGGCATGGGCGCGATCACCCGGGCGATGGCGAAGGAGTGCGCCGCGCGCGGGGTGACGATCCGCATCGGTGCGCCGGTCGCGCGCGTGATCGTCAAGGCGGGGCGCGCCGCGGGCGTGGAACTCGAGGGCGGCGAGGTCGTCGAGGCGAAGCGCGTCGTCGCGAACGTCAACCCGAAGCTCCTGTTCGAGCGGCTCGTCGCCTCCGAGCACGTCGACGCGGACTTCCGCGCGCGGATGGCCGCGTACCGCTGCGGGTCGGGCACGTTCCGGATGAACGTCGCGCTGTCGCGACTGCCCGGCTTCGCGTGCCTGCCCGGCGAAGAACCCGCGACGCACCACGCGAGCGGCATCGTGATCGCGCCATCGCTCGGCTACATGGAGCGCGCGTACTTCGACGCGAAGACCTCGGGCTGGTCGCGCGCGCCGATCGTCGAGATGCTGATTCCCTCGGTCGTCGACGACACGCTCGCGCCGAAGGGGATGCACGTCGCGAGCCTCTTCTGCCAGCACGTCCATCCGGACCTGGGGTCGGTGCGTCCCGATCGCGGCTGGGACGATGCGCGCGACGAGGTGGCCGACCTGATGATCGACACGGTCGACGCGATGGCGCCGGGCTTCCGCGCGAGCGTGGTCGGCCGGCGCGCGCTCACGCCGCTCGACCTCGAGCGCGAGTTCGGGCTCTCGGGCGGCGACATCTTCCACGGCGCGCTCGGCCTCGACCAGCTCTTCGCGACGCGGCCCACGCTCGGCGCGGCGAACTACCGGATGCCGGTGAAGGGGCTCTACCTGTGCGGCGCGGGCGCGCACCCGGGCGGAGGCGTTACCGGCATTCCGGGGCGCAACGCCGCGCGCGAGATCCTGAAGGACGTCCGGCGACGGCGCTGACCGGGCTCAGCGATCGCCGCCGGAGGCCGGTGCGCGCGGCGCGAGGTCGATCTCGCCGTCGAAGGTCACGTCGATCCCGAGGCTCTCGACGTGCAAGCGCATCGTCGCCGGGAACGGCGTGTCCTTCTCCGAGATCGCGCGTTCGGCGAGTCCCTTCGCGACCGCCTGCTCGATCTCGCGCTGCGAGCGGATGCCCACCATCTTGAGAAACCGCCGGATCGATTGGTTGAGCGCTTCTTCGTCCATCACCTGCTCCCGAGGGGATCGGCGCCGAAACCCGGGAGCACCTGCGGGGTTTCGGCGCTGACCGCTGGAAAAAGTCGAAGTCCGCCGGTAAGCCGGGTTCTGTTACGGCGCGCTCGCGCGCGCTATGACCGTCATTCCTCTAGGCGTTCCGTTGCCGGAACGCTCGAGCCGCCTACCCGCGGACGACGCGAGCCACGTCATGGTCCGCCTATTTGGCGTTGCTCCGGATGGAGGTTGCCGCGTTTCACCCGCTTCCGTGTGACCGGAAGCGACTCGTCTCTGTGGCCCTGTTCCTCGCCTTGACCGCGGCGGCGAAGCCGCGGCTGCTGCGGCCGGGGGTTACCCGGCATCCCGCTCTCTGGAGCCCGGACTTTCCTCTCCCCGTTCCGGCTTTCACCGGGCGGGCAGCGACGGTCTGGCGGACTTCGGACAGGTAGGATAGCACCGCACCGCAGGAGTTCCCGGGCCGATCGGCGACGCCGGGCCGGCGTCAGTCCACCCGCCACCGAACCACTTCGCCCGCGCGCAGCGGCACGATCGTGTCGTCCCCGTACGGGTACTCGGCGGGCACCTGCCAGGGCTCGCGCACGAGCGTGATCGCCTCGTCGTGCGCGGGCAGGCCGTAGAACGCCGCGCCGTGGAGGCTGGCGAAGCCTTCGAGCCGGTCGAGCGCGTCGACCGCATCGAAGGCTTCGGCGTACAACTCGAGCGCCGAGGGCGCGCTGTAGCAGCCCGCGCAGCCGCACGCGTGTTCCTTGGTGTCGCGCGCGTGCGGGGCGCTGTCGGTGCCGAGGAAGAACTTCGGGCTCCCCGAGGTCGCGGCCTCGACGAGCGCGCGGCGGTGCGTTTCGCGCTTGAGGATCGGCAGGCAGTAGAGGTGCGGACGGATGCCGCCGACGAGCATCGCGTTGCGCGAGTAGACGAGGTGCTGCGGCGTGATCGTCGCCGCGACCGTCGGCGGCGCGGAGGCGACGTACTGGGCCGCTTCCCGCGTCGTGACGTGCTCGAGCGCGATGCGGAGCCCGGGGAAGTCGCGGACGAGGCGGATCAGCTCGCGCTCGACGAACACGCGCTCGCGGTCGAAGACGTCGACGTCCGGGTCGGTCACCTCGCCGTGCAGCGACAGCACGAGACCGTGCTTCTCGATCGCGGCGATGGCGCCGCGCACGGCAGCGAGCGAGGAGATGCCCGCGTCGGAGTTCGTCGTCGCGCCCGCCGGATACGCCTTCACCGCGACGATCGCGCCCGATGCCTTGGCGCGCGCGATCTCGTCGGCGGAGGTCGCGTCGGTGAGGTAGAGCGTCATCAGCGGCGCGAATCGCGTCCCGTTTCCGGCTGCCGCCACGATGCGGTCGCGATAGGCCAGCGCGGCATCCACGGTCGTCACCGGCGGCCGCAGGTTGGGCATGACCAGCGCCCGGCCGAACACGCGCGCGGTCGCACCGACGACCGCGGCGAGCGCGGGGCCGTCGCGCAGGTGGAGATGCCAGTCGTCGGGCCGGCGGAGCGTCAGGCGTTCGGGGGCGTCGGGCATCGGATTTGCTTGAGATATCAAGATTCTAGGTGGGAGACTCCAACGGCCCGAGCGGACGACCCGCGCTGGCCAGGACCGGGTGCGAGACGCTATAATCCCCTGTTTCTGGTGGCCGGCCCGAACGCCACCTTGTCACGAGACCCGAACCGAACAGGGCACAGCATGGCAGGGAAGACCGCAACCGCCGTCAAGAAGGTCCGCGAGTTGTCCGAGGAGGACGTCCTCAAGGCGCCCGAGAAGGACTACATGAACGAGGCGCAGCTCGCGTTCTTCAAGCGCAAGCTCGTCGAACTTCGCGACCAGCTCCTGCAGAACGCCGACGACACCGGCGAGCACCTGCGCGAAAACGAGGTGACGACCGACCCGTCCGACCGCGCGACGCTCGAGGAGGAGTACACGCTCGAGCTCCGCACCCGCGACCGCGAGCGCAAGCTGCTGAAGAAGGTCGAGAAGTCGATACGCATGATCGACGACGGCAGCTACGGCTTCTGCGAGGAAACCGGCGAGCCGATCGGCGTCGCGCGCCTCATCGCGCGCCCGACCGCGACGCTCTCGCTCGAGGCGCAGGAGCGCCGCGAGCGCGTGCAGAAGCTCTACGGCGACGATTGACCGCGGCACGCGCGGGCCCCCCCGCGGCAGGCGTCGTTCCGCACGGTCGGCAGGGCGGGCGCTCCCCGGCGCCTGCGGCATGCCCGCTGGCACCGTCACAGGCCGAAGGTCGCGCGATGCGACCATCCTCCGGCCATGAAGAACAGCATCGGGATCGACAGCATCAGGTTGATCCGCGACACGAGGAACGCCGTGCGGCGCGCCCTCGCCTTCTCGTCGTCGGACGCGGCGACGATTCCCAGCACCTTCTTCTGCGCGGGCCAGAGGATCGCCCAGACGTTGACGAGCATGATCGTGCCGAGCCACGCGCCGACGCCGATGCCCGCCATGCCGCCGGAGAGCGTGAACGCGTCGGCGAATCGCCCGCCGAGGAGCGCCGCTCCCGCGAGCCAGGTGACGACGGCCGACCAGCGGAACCAGAAGAGGGCGCGCGGCGCGACGTGCCGCAGGATGCCGGTCGCCGTCTGGTCGGCTGCGGCGGCCTGCAACGCGGGATGCTGCACGAAGGTGAAGTAGTAGAGCAGGCCGAGCCACATGATCGCGGCGGCGAAATGGATGAAGCGGGCGAGGGCGGGGACGACGTCCACTGGAATCCGGATCGGTCAGGACGCGAGTGCGTGCACGATCGCGTAGAGGACCGCGGTCAGGGCTACGCCGCAGGCGATGGTTGCGGCGAGCGAGTCGAGCGGTGACTTCATCGGGACGCCGTTGCGCGAATCCCTTGGCGGGCGGGCGGATCGTCGGAATGCGTCCGACGCGCCCATGAGCGTATCAGATCAAAGGGGTCAGACTCGATTGATCCAAGGCGGGCCCCAACGCGTCCGTCAATCGAGTCTGACCCCTTTGATCCCTTTGGCCATGAGCGTTCACCCCGGCGGCCGGCGCGGCGAGGGTGTCGTATCATGTGCGGTTCGTATCGACAGCCCGCCAAACGAGGCCAGCCATGTTCACGCTCCCCGCGCTCCCCTACGCCGACAATGCCCTCGACCCGGTGATCTCGGCCAACACGATCTCGTTCCACTACGGCAAGCACCACAAGACCTACGTCGACAACCTGAACAACCTCGTCAAGGGCACCGAGTTCGAGGGGAAGACCCTCGAGGCGATCGTCCATGCGACGGCGGGGAAGGCGGACAAGGCCGCGCTCTTCAACAACGCCGCGCAGATCTGGAACCACACGTTCTACTGGCACAGCATGAAGCACGGCGGCGGCGGGAAGCCGGGCGCGACGCTCGCGTCGATGATCGACGCGTCGTTCGGCAGCTTCGACGAGTTCCGCAAGCAGCTCTCCGCGACCACGGTGTCGCAGTTCGGCTCCGGCTGGGGCTGGCTCGTCGCCGAGGGCGGCGCGCTCAAGGTCGTGAAGACCGCGAACGCCGAAGTGCCGTTCACGAAGGGCCAGAAACCGCTCCTCACGATCGACGTCTGGGAGCATGCGTACTACCTCGACCACCAGAACAAGCGCGCGGCCTACGTCGATGCGGTCATCGACCGGCTGCTGAACTGGGGCTTCGCCGAGGAGAATCTCGCTCGCGGATGACGCGGGCGGTCGGCATGAACCCGCGCGGGCGGGTTGTCCCCGGGGCGACCCCGGGACGATAATCGGGGGCCCCTTCGGGGGCCCCGACGTTTCGAGGAGCCCGGTCTCACGATGGCGCTGTTCTCCAAGCCGCCGGTCAAGAAGTCTGCCGCAACGCCGCCCGCGACGCGTCCGGTGCCACCGCCGCCGAAGCGGCCGTCGGCGCACGAACTCGCATCGAAGGCACAGGGGCGCAAGGTCGAACCCGATCGGGCGCCCGCGGAGCCCGCCGGCAACGACATCACGGTGACCGGCGCGAGTCTCCTCGACACCGGGCGCGACCAGCCGGGATTCGAGGTGGTGCAGGCGAACCCGGGGCTGTGCGCCGTGCTCGAGAACGCGGCGCTCCTCTTCGCGAGCGGACAGGCGGCACCTGCCCGCGCGTTGCTCGAGCAGGGCGTGGCCAACGACCACGACACGAAGCTCTCGCAACTCGCCTGGCTCGCGCTCTTCGACCTGCTGCAGCGGGGCGGCGATCGCGCCGCCTTCGACCAGTTCTCGCTCCAGTACGTCGTGCAATTCGAGCGCTCGGCGCCGTCGTGGGAGGATTCCGCGGACAGGTCGCAGGCCGCGAGGGCCGGGCAGGGCGGCTATGTCGCGATCAGCGGCAAGCTCACCGGCGCCTCCGCCGCACAGGTCGACGGCGTGCGCCGCGCGATCGACAAAGGCATGACGCAGGCCCGCGTCGACCTCTCGCAGGTCTCCGGCTTTGACGACGAAGGCGCGAAGCTCCTCGCGGGGGCGCTCGCGGCGGCCCGCAAGCGCGCCTGCCCGCTCGCCGTCCAGCGTCCGGAGAAGTTGCGCACCTGGCTTGCCGCCGCGGTGAAGCAGGGTGTCCAGGGCGGCGAGGGCGCATGGCTCCTCGCGCTCGAACTCCTGCAGTGGCAGCAGCAGCGCGACGCGTTCGAGAACCTCGCGATCGAGTATGCGGTCGCCTTCGAACTGTCACCGCCGTCGTGGGAGCCGCCACCCACGCCGCCCGCCGCAGCCCAGGACGCCGCGGTCGATGCTACCGGCGAAGCGGCGGCGCCGGTGCACGAAGGCGATATGCTCGTGTGGAGCGGCGTGATGGCGGGTGCAGCGCTGCCGCAGCTCGCGAAGCTCGCCGAGTACGCGCAAGGTCGCGCGATCGTGCCGGTCGACATGTCGTCGGTCGAGCGCGTCGACTTCGTCTGCGCGGGTTCGATGCTGAACGCGATCAACCGCATCGAGGCGCAACGGAAGTCGGTCCAGATCGTCGGAGCCACGCCGATCGTCCGCGCGCTGCTGCTGCTCATCGGAATCTCGCCCCGGCATTTCCTCAGGAAGGCACAGTAGCGCGCCTCCGGCGAAGGGGTCAGACTCGATTGGTCCGGCTACAACGTGCTCCGGTCACGTGCTTGTCGTTGCCAATCGAGTCTGACCCCTTTGAAATTGGCCCCGTTTGAAAGCCGAGCTCGGCAACTTCATGGACGTCTTTCACGGCACCACGATCCTGTCGGTCCGGCGCGACGGCGCCGTCGCGTTGGGAGGCGACGGCCAGGTCACGCTCGGCGCGGTCGTCATCAAGGCGACCGCGCGCAAGGTTCGCCGCCTCTACCACGACAAGGTGCTGGCGGGTTTCGCCGGCGCGACCGCCGATGCCTTCACGCTGTTCGAGCGCTTCGAGGGCAAGCTCGAAAAGCACCAGGGGCACCTGACGCGCGCCGCCGTCGAACTCGCGAAGGACTGGCGCTCCGACCGCATCCTGCGCCGGCTGGAGGCGATGCTCGCGATCGCCGACGCGTCGGCGTCGCTCGTGATCACCGGCAACGGCGACGTGCTGGAGCCCGAACACGGGATCGTCGCCATCGGCTCGGGCGGCGCCTACGCCCAAGCGGCGGCACGGGCCTTGCTGGAACACAGTACCTTGTCGGCGGCCGAGATTGTGAAGCAAGCGCTCACTATCGCCGGCGAGCTCTGCATCTATACCAACCAGAACCACGTGATCGAGACGCTGTGACGGCGAAGTCCACGCATGACGGTACGACCTGCGACGAGCAGCACGCCGAGGGGCGCGTGGACGCAGTTTGCGACGTGCTCGTCGCCGGAGCGGGCCTACCCGGGCTCGCGACGGCCATCGCGCTCGCCCGCGCCGGACTGTCGGTGGTGCTCGCGGACCGGCACCCGGTTGCGGCGCCTGAACCGGACCCGGCCACCTGGGACGCGCGCATCTACGCGATCAGCCCGGGGAGTGCGGCGTTCCTGCGCTCGCTCGGCGCCTGGCAGGTCCTGCCCGAGGATCGGCTGGCGCCGGTCGAGGCGATGGCGATCGAAGGCGATCGCGGCGCGAACCTGGGCTTCGACGCCTACGACCTCCACGAACGCGCGCTCGCCTGGATCGTCGAGGAACGTGCATTGCGTGCGGCGCTGGTCGCGCAGGTACACGAGGCGGGCGTCGAGGTGGTCGCGCCGGCGGCCTTCGCCTCGCTCGAGTGGTCTGCGCCGGCAGGAACGCTCGTCCTCGGGGACGGACGCCGGATAGCGGCCCGGCTCGTGGTCGGCGCCGATGGCCTGCGCTCCTGGGTCCGGGCGGCCGCCGGCATCCACGCGACCCCGAGAGCCTATGGGCAGACGGCGGTCGTCGCGAATTTCGCCACCGAGACTCCGCACCGGGGCGTCGCGCACCAATGGTTCCTGCCCGACGGCGGGGTGCTGGCTTGGCTGCCGCTTCCCGGCAACCGGATCTCGATCGTCTGGTCGGCGCCCGCCGCGCTGGCTGACGAACTGGCCGCGCTGGCGCCGGAGGACCTGGCCGCGCGCGTGGCCGACACCGGCGGTCGCAGGCTCGGGCGCCTCTCGCTCGTCACGCCGGCGGCCCGATTCCCGCTGGCATTCCTGCGCCTCCCCACGGTCATCGCCCATCGCCTGGCCCTTGTGGGCGACGCCGCCCATGGGGTCCATCCGCTGGCCGGACAGGGCGTGAACCTCGGTTTCGGCGATGCCCAGGCGCTCGCGGCGGTGCTGGCCACGCGTGGTCCGGTGGCCGACCCCGGCGCCCCGATCCTCGTCGAGCGGTATGCCCGGCGCCGCGCCGCCCCGGTTCTGGCGATGCAGGCGGTCACCGATGGTCTCGCCCGCCTGTTCGGCGCCCGGACGCCGGGCGTCGCCTTCCTGCGCAACCTTGGGCTGGCAGCGGTGTCGAAGCTCCCGCCGGTCCGCCACGCGCTGGCCGAGCCTGCGCTGCGCTGACCCCTCCCCCCTGTTTCCGATCACGTCGCCCTGGAGTCGCCATGTCCCTGACCCTCGTTCTCGCCCGCCTCGCCCGACCTTCGCTGCCGCTCCTCCTGGCCGCCCTGACGACGGGCATCGCCTCGGCGCAGTCGCCCGCTCCGGCGACCGCCCCGCAGGCCTCCACGGCCGCCTCGCCCGACGTCGCGGCGCTGCGCAAGGTGCTCGCCGAGCGCTTCCCCGGCGCCGAGATCGGCGCGATCACCCGGACCAACTACCTCGGCGGGCTCTACGAGGTGCAGTTCGACGACCGCCTCGTCTACACCGATGCGAAGGCGAACCACGTGCTGGTCGGCGCGCTGTGGGACTCGGTCGCGAAAACCAACCTCACCGAGGACCGCCTGCGCAAGCTGAACCGCGTCGCCTGGAGCAGCCTGCCGCTCGAACTCGCGATCAAGAAGGTCAAGGGTAACGGCGAGCGCAAGCTCGTCGTGTTCTCGGACGCCGACTGCCCGTTCTGCCACAAGCTCGAGGAGGAGATGAAGGGACTCGACAACGTGACCGTCTACACGTTCCTCTTCCCGATCGACCAGCTCCATCCGCAGGCCGCGCAGAAGTCGCGCCAGATCTGGTGCTCCGACAATCCGACCAAGGCCTGGGACGCCTACTACGCGACCGGCAAGGTCCCCGACAACAAGGGCGACTGCCCGAACCCGGTGGCTGCGACGCAGGCGCTCGGGCAGAAGCTCCGCATCCAGGCCACGCCGACGATGATCCTCGCCGACGGCTCGGTGCTGCCCGGCGCGCTGCCGCTCACGCGCCTCGAGGCCGAGATGAAGACCGCCGAGGCTGAGGCGAAGAAGCTCGCGAAGAAGTAACCCACAGATCAATGGGGTCAGACTCGATTGATCCAGACTCGATTGATCCGATTGATCGAGGGCGATTGGATCAATCGAGTCTGACCCCATTGATGCGACACTGACGAGACGAGGGGACACGCGCGCATGGCGATCATCGATTTCCTGAAGAAGCAGTTCATCGACATCATCGAGTGGACCGACGACTCGCGCGACACGCTGTCGTGGCGGTTCCCCGACGAGGACAAGGAGATCAAGAACGGCGCGCAGCTCGTCGTCCGCGAGAGCCAGCTCGCGCAGTTCGTCTACCTCGGGCAATTCGGCGACGCGTTCGGCCCGGGCAAGCACACGCTCACGACCGACAACATCCCGATCCTCACGAATCTCAAGAGCTGGAAGTACGCGCTCGAGAGCCCGTTCAAGGCGGACGTCTACTATGTCGTCACGCGGGTGTTCACCGGCAACAAGTGGGGCACCGCGAATCCGGTGATGATGCGCGACGCGGACTTCGGCGTCGTGCGGCTCCGCGCGTACGGCACCTACGACTTCCGCATCGTCGACGCGCCGCGCTTCCTCAAGGAGGTCGCGGGGACCGATCACCACTTCCGCCTCGACGAGTTCGCCGACGTGATGCGCTCGCGGCTCGTCTCGGTGTTCTCCGAGGCGCTCGCCGGCGCGAAGATCCCGGCGCTCGACGTCGCGTCGCGCTATGGAGAGCTCGGTGAGGCGCTGCTGCCGCTCATCAATCCCGCTCTGCACGAGAAGTACGGCCTCGAGATGACGACGTTCGTGGTCGAGAACGTGTCGGTGCCGCCGGAGGTCGAGCAGGCGATCGACAAGCGCAGTTCGATGGCGGCGGTCGGCAACCTGAACGACTACGTCAAGTTCCAGATGGCGCAGGGCATGGAGAAGGGCGGTGGCGGCGCCGGCGGCATGGCGGCCGAGATGGCGGTCGGCATGGCGATGGCGCAGCAGATGATGAACCAGTCGGGCGGCCTGATGGCCCAGACGACGCCGGGAGTGAAGGGGCCGGCGGCGCCGGGCGGTGCCCCGCTGCCGGAACTGCTGACCCCCGCGCAGGTCGCGCAGGCGCTCGGGGTGTCGGAGTCCGACGTGCTCGCGAGCCTCGACTCGGGCGATCTCAAGGGCAAGAAGATCGGCACGCAATGGCGCGTCACGCGCGCCGCGGTCGAGACGTTCCTCCACTCATGACACGGTTCGCCGGACGACGCGCCGCGCTCGCGGCGATCGCCGCGGGCGTCCTCGCGCCGCTCGCGCGCGCGCAGGACCCACGCTCCGCGGCGGCGCAGGATGCGGCGCGCGAATGGCTCGCGATCGTCGACCGCTTCGACATCGAGGGAAGTTTCGAGGCCGCCGGCGCGCTCTTCCGCGAGGCGCTCAAGGCCGACGGCTGGGTCGCGGCGATGCGCAAGGTGCGCCAGCCGCTGGGTGCGGTGGTCCAGCGCACCGCGGTTCGCACGACCTTCTCGAACGAGATCGCGGGCAGGCCCGCGGGCGAGTTCGCGCTCATCACCTTCCGCACCTCGTTCGCCAACCAGTCGGTGGCGCGCGAACTGGTGACGCTCGAAGTCGACGGATACCGCTGGCGCGTGGTCGGCTACTCGATCCAGCGATGACCGGCACCCGGCCGGAAACCGAGCGCGACGCACTCGCGAAGTTCGCTTGCCCCGCCTGCGGTGGCGAGGCAGTCTGGCATCCCGGCCGGCAGAAGCTCGTGTGCCCGTTCTGCGGCACCGAGTCGCCCGCGCCGCCGGAAGTCGCGGCGACGGCGCAGGAGCACGATCTCGCCGGCGCGCTCGCGAGCCTCGTGCGCGATGCGCCGGACTGGACCGAGGCGAAGCGGCAGGTGCGCTGCCAGAGCTGCCGGGCGATCTCGGTACTCGATCCCGCGCGCCAGGCGCAGAACTGCGAATTCTGCGGTTCCGCGCAGCTCGTGCCCTACGACGAGACTGCGCCGGCGTTCCGTCCCGAGAGCGTGCTGCCGTTCCGCATCGCGGAGAGCGATGCACGCGACCGGCTGCGCGCCTGGTTCGGCAAGCTGTGGTTCGCGCCGAACGCCCTGAAGCGCCGTGCGCTCACCGACACGGTGCGCGGCGTCTACCTGCCCTACTGGACCTTCGACGCGAAGGTCGAGGCCGACTGGACCGCCGAGGCGGGACACTATTACTACACGACCGAGACGTACGTCGAGAACGGCCAGACGCGCACCCGGCAGGTGCGCCACGTCCGCTGGGTGCCCGCCTCCGGGCACGTCTCCCACTTCTTCGACGACGACCTCGTCTGCGCGTCGATCGGCGTGCATCCGGGACTCATGCGCGGGATCGAACCCTTCCCTACCGGCGAACTTCGGGCCTACGATCCGGGTTTCGTCGCCGGCTGGGTCGTCGAGCGCTACCAGATCGACCTCGCCGCGGCCGCGGAACGCGCGCGCGCCGCGATGGCGGCGCAACTGGAGGCGATGTGCGGACGGCAGGTCCCCGGCGACACGTATCGCAACCTGTCGGTGCGGGCCGACTGGTCGGGGCAGACCTACAAGCACATCCTCGCGCCGGTATGGCTGCTCTCGTACGACTACGGTCGCCGCGCGTTCCAGTGCGCGATCAACGGCGTGACCGGCAAGGTCGCCGGCGAGTATCCGAAGAGCTTCTGGAAGATCGCGTTCGTCGCGCTCGGCATCCTGGTGCTGTTCCTCGTCTTCGGGGCGATGTCGGGTCGCTGACTTCGGAGGCTCCATGCGCGTGGTGATCGTCACCGGCGTGTCGCGCGGACTCGGTCCGGCGATCGCGCGCGTACTGCTCGACCGGGGGCTCACGGTGCTCGGCGTCGGGCGCTCGTCGGCCGCGGGGCTCGAAGGCGATCGCTACCGGTTCGCGCCCTGCGACCTCGCCGATCTCGCGGGCATCGACGCCGCGCTCGCGGGCGCGTTCGGCGCGCTGGCCTTACATTCCGCACATCGGCAGACGCATTTCTCGGTAATTTCCCGATCGCACGTCGGAGTCAGTGATCGCGGGGTTGTTCGGCTTCGATGAGTCGCGCGGATTCTCTCTCCCATTCGCGTAGCAGTTTCTTGAGCTTGCGGTAGTTGGCGATCGCCAGGCGCATGAGGCGGGCCTGCTCGGCCGAGAGGCGGCGACGCACGAGCTTGCCGTCCTGCATGTACCCCCAGTCGTAGTACGGCCCGTGGCGAGCTGCCAGGTCGGTGGCGCAGCGACAGCCAGCCTTGCCGCAGCGGCTCAGATGTTCGTAGAGCGTGCCGGTGCACAGGTAGTCGATCGTGCCGACGGCAGCGCGAATCTTCTCGATGCGTTGCCGCGACCGTCTGGCCTGGGTGGCGAGGGATCGCTTGGATGGGGGGCTTGACTTGGTCATGTCTGGCGATAATACTATCGTCAGGTTGAAGAAACCACAAGTCTACCCGCCCGAACGCTTCGCCCTGAACAGCGAGCGACTGGGACCGCTACCCCTGGTCAATCACTTCCTCGAGCGCATGGGGTTGCCGGCGCTGCTCGAGAAGTTCGTGCCCACCGCCGATCGACGCCGTGCCGTCAGCCACGCGCAGGCACTCGGCGTGCTGCTGCGCTCGATCCTGGTCGAGCGCGAGCCCGTCTACCGCCAGCAGGAGACCGTGCACGGCTTTGCGCCGGGGTGCTTCGGCATCGACGCGGCGCAGATGGTGCGGCTGACCGACGACCGCATTGGGCGCGCGCTCGATCGGCTCTTCGACGCCGACCGTGGAGCCCTGCTCACCGCGGTGGTGGTCGCAGTGGGGCAGCGCTTCGGGGTGACCTTCGAGCGGCTGCACAACGACTCGACCTCGATCGCCTTCTGCGGCCAGTACCGGGCGGCGACCGGCCGCGAGCTGCGCGGGCGCACCGCACCGGCGATCGCCTTCGGCTTTTCCAAGGACCACCGCCCGGATTTGCGCCAGCTGCTGTTCATCCTCACCGTCACCGCCGAGGGGGTTCCGGCGTCGTTTCGCTGCGCCGACGGCAATACCAGCGACTCGGTCACCCACGTCCAGACCTGGGAGGCATTGCGGGCGGTGGCCGGCCGTGCCGACTTCCTGTATGTCGCCGATTCCAAGCTGTGCTCCTACGAGAACATGCGTCACATCGATGCCGCGGGCGGGCGTTTCGTTACCGTGATGCCACGCAGCCGCCAGGAGGATGCACGCTTTCGCCAGTGGATCCAGACCCATGACCCGGCCTGGGAACAAGTCTGGGATCGGCCGAATACTCGGCACCGTGACGGACCACGGGACTGCTGGTACGTCTACCGCCAACCGTTGCCCTCGATGGAGGTCTGGCCGATCACCTGGGTGTGGAGCACGCTGCTCACGCTGCACCAGCGTGCCCGACGCGACCGCCAGCTCGCCGCGGCCAGCGAAGCGCTCGAACAGTTGCACCGGCGCCTGATCGCAACCCGCGCGCGGCTGCGGGGTGCTGCCGAGATCGATCAGCGCGTGGCCGAGATCCTCGAGCAGTACCGGGTCACCCGCTACCTCAAGGTCAAACGCGTGGTGCGCGAGGAGCACAGCTTCAAGCAGGTCCGCCGTGGTCGTCCTGGCCCCGACACCGCGTACCGCAAGATCACCCGCCGGCGCTTCGACATCGAATGGTCGATCGACGCCGCCGCCGTGGCCTACGACCAGAAGAGCGATGGCATGTATCCGTTGCTCAGCAACGACCGGACCCTCACCCCCGCCCAAGTGCTCGAGGCCCACAAGGGCCAGCCCACCATCGAGAAGCGTTTCGAGCAGGTGAAGACCGTGCACGAGATCGCCCCGATCTTCCTCAAGAACGAAGGGCGCATCGAGGCCCTGTTCACGCTGTACTTCCTGGCCCTGCTCGTGCAGGCGCTCATCGAGCGTGAATTACGCGGCGCGATGCGCCACGAGGTGATCGCCGAGCTACCGCTGTATCCGGAGCAGCGTCAATGTCGGCGGCCTACCACCGAGCAGGTGCTGCGCCTGTTCAGCCTCGCCCAACGCCACCGCCTGTTGCGCGACGGCCAAACCGTCCAGACCTTTGACGCCGACCTCACCGACCTGCAGCGCCAAGTCCTCGCGTTGCTCGGAGTTCCCGCACACGCCTACCGCGTCTGCGCGTGACGCCCCAGCCTTCCGGCCTCGCCTCCGGAAATTCACTCCAATTGCGTCCGCCGATGTGCGGAATGTAAGGCTGGCCGGGCTCGCGCCGGAGTTCGCGTGCCTCGTCAACAACGCCGCGACGACCGAACCGTTCGGTGTCGTTCCGCGCCACGACGGCGCCGCGGTGGCGGGCTCGCTCGCGGTGAACCTGGGGGCGCCGGTCGCGCTCGCCGCGCTGTTCCTGCGCGCGTTCCCCGAGGCAACCGTCGAGCGCAGGATCGTGAACGTCTCGTCGGGCACCGCGCGCGCCGCGATCGCGGGCTCCGGGCTCTACTGCGCGGGGAAGGCCGGCCTCGAGATGCTGACCCGCGTGCTCGCGGTCGAATCGCAGGATCCGGCGTTCCGCGCGGTGTCGCTGCGTCCCGGCGTCATCGACACCGACATGCAGACCCGCGCGCGCGAGCAGTCCGAGGACGTGCTCCCGTCGGTTGCGATGTTCCGCAAGTTCCACGCCGACCGCAGGCTCGTCGCGCCCGAGGTCGCGGCCGCGAAGATCGTCGAGCAGGTGATCCTCGGCAAGGTCCGCAACGGCGCGACCTACGCGTGGCCGGACCTGTTGAAGCCGCTCCCGGAAGTCTAGGATGCCCGAACGCGGGCTGCCGCGACCGCGCGGCTACCTGGCTCACGCCCTGAGCCTCGCGCAACGTATCGTCCGGGCATGACCGACTCCCTCCGGAACGAGACCCCGACCCCTTCCACCCACCTGCCGATCCCCGTGTACTTCGCGGCGGAGCAGGTCGCCGAACCGCAGTTCGGCTCCCCGTCGGCCAGCAAGCCGCGCGACGTCGTCGCGCGCTGGCACGAGCGCCACCGGCCCATCGTCCAGCGCAGGCCGAGTCCGGTGACGCCGGACGAACTCGCGCGCGCCCACGATCCGGAGTACGTCGAGGCGGTCCTCTCGCTGCGCGAGGACAACGGTTTCGGCAACCGCAGCGCCTCCGTGGCCGCATCGCTGCCGTGGACGAGCGGCGCGATGCTGTCCGCCGCGCGCCATGCGCTCGCGACCCGCGCGGTCGCCTGCGCGCCGTGTTCCGGCTTCCACCACGCGCACTGGGACGGTGCGGCAGGCTTCTGCACGTTCAACGGGCTGATGGTGACGGTGCTCGCCTTGCGCGCGGAAGGCGCGGCGCGGCGGATCGGGATACTCGATTGCGACCAGCATTACGGCGACGGCACCGAGGACATCATCGCGCGCACCGGCGCCCGCGACGTCGTGCGACACATCACCGCCGGTCGCGACTACCCGCGCCACGCGGCCCGCTTCCTCGAGGCATTGCCCGGCATCGTGCGGTCGTTCGCCGGATGCGACCTCGTGCTCTACCAGGCCGGCGCCGATCCGCACGTCGACGATCCGCTGGGCGGCTACCTCGACGACGACGAGCTCGCGCGGCGCGACGCGATCGTGTTCACCGAAGCGCGCGCGGCCGGGCTGCCGATCGCGTGGAACCTCGCCGGCGGCTATCAGGAGCCGCTCGCGCGCGTCCTCGACATCCACGACCGGACGATGGCGGCCTGCGCGGCGGCGTGGCGGTGACGATCCCTCGCGGCGGGATGCAATGTCGGCCTGAAGGCCGACCCACAACCTCTCCCGTGGGTCGGGCTTCAGCCCGACGCGTATCCGGCTTCAGCCCGACGCGTATCCGGCTTCAGCCCGACGCGTATCCGGCTTCAGCCCGACGCGTACTCGCCTTCAGCCCGGCGCGCTCATCCGCGACTCCAGCGCCTCGAGAACGCCGGGAAGCTCCGCCGGCGTGCGTGCGATCGCATCGGCACCCGCCAGTTCATCCTGCGATCCGTAGCCCCAGAGCACGCCGACCGCGCGAGCGCCGTTGACGCGGGCCGCGCGGATGTCGTGGCTGCGATCGCCGATCATCACCGCGCGCGCCGCGTCGATCCGTTCGGTCGCCGCGAGGTGCGCGAGGAGTTCCGCCTTGTCGTCGTGGCGCCCGCCGAGTTCGGAGCCGTAGACGCCGTCGAGGAACTCGGAGAGTCCGAACAGCGTCACGATGCGGCGCGCGTAGAGTTCCGGCTTGGCGGTGCACAGGAAGAGCCGCCGCGTGCGCGCGAGCGAGGCGAGCGCCTCGGGAATGCCGTCGTAGACGACGTTCTCGCGCCAGCCCAGGTCGGAATAGCGTTCGCGGTAGAGCGCGATCGCGTGCTCGATCGCGTCGGACTCCCCGGTGTCGAGCAGCGCGGCGAAGGTCGTGCGGAGCGGCGGCCCGACGAACTGCCGCAGTTCCGCGGCGGTGGGCGTCTCGACCCCGAGGTGGTCGAGCGCGTAGACGATCGAGCGCGCGATGCCGGTGAAGTTGTCGGTGAGCGTGCCGTCGAGGTCGAACAGCAGCGCGTCGGCCGCGCCGGATCCGGTGACGCGCGGTGGATCGCTCATCGCGCAGCGCGGACCGGCACGACGCGGTAGCTGATCAACGCGCCGAGCGGCCCGGCCTCCCACATCGCGCAGTAGTCCTGCGGCACGCGCACCGGGAAGATGCCGGAGTCGCCGAAGCTCGCGGTCTTCACGAGCGGCGACACGACGGCCGCGCCCTCGTGGTAGTGGAAGTTGAAATCGACCGGCTGGCGCGACTCGAAGCGCCAGTCGACCCGGTCGCCTTCGGCGAGCTTGAAGCAGACCTCGTGGATCGCGTAGGGCTGGATCCAGAGCGCGTCGGCCGTGCGGGCGGCATCCGGCGCCGGCGTGGCGCATGAAGCCAACGCGATCGTGAGCACGAACGCCCCGGTATGGGCCTTCATCGCCGGCGTTCCCTGTGCTTGCGCTTCAACGCCCGCCAATCCTCGGCGAGCATCGCGAAGCGCACGTGGTCGCGCCAGCGCCCGCCGATCTTCAGATAGCGGCGCGAATAGCCTTCGCGGACGAAGCCGGTCCGCGTGACGAGCGCGACCGACCTGCGGTTCGCCGGCTGCACGTTCACCTCGACGCGATGGAGCCGCAGCTTCCCGAACGCGAAGTCGAGTGCGCGCGCGAGCGCCTCGGCCATGTAGCCCTGCCCGGCGTGCGGCGCGAACGCGTAGTAGCCGAGGAAGGCGTTGCGGAACGGCCCGCGAACGATGTTGCTGAAGTTGAGGACGCCGACGAGCGCGCCGTCCGCGCGCCGGACCGCGAGGAGTCCCGCGTGGTTCGCGCGCGGGCCGGCATCGCCGTAGCGCTTCACATAGGCGCTGAACGTGGCGGGCGTGTCCGGAGCGCGCACCCAGGACCCGTGCAGGCGCCGGCTCGCGCGGGCGGCGGCGAGGAACGCGGCACGATCCGCGTTCGCGGGATGTCGCACCAGAACGTCCCCCCGCCGCACGGTAGGCATAATCCGCATATTACCGTCCCGGACCGCGCATCATGTCATCGTGGATCGAAGGCCGCGTCGCGGCGTGCCGCGCCTGGACCGACGCGTTGTTCTCGCTCGAGGTCGAGGCACCGGCGCTCGACTTCGTCGCCGGCCAGTTCGCCCGCCTGGGACTCCCCGCGCCGCCGGGCGAGAAGGACCCGATGGTCGGACGGCCCTATTCGTTCGTGAATCCGCCCGGCACGCCGCACCACGAGTTCACGTTCAACGTGGTGCCAAGCGGGCCGCTGTCCCCGCGTCTCGCCGCGTTGCGGCCCGGCGATCCGTTGTGGCTCGGCGCGCGCGCGAACGGCTTCTTCAGCATTCCCGAGGTGCCCGCCGCCGACGCGCTGTGGTGTTTCGCGACCGGCACCGGCATCGGGCCGTTCCTGTCGATCCTGCGTACCGCCGAACCGTGGGAGAAGTTCGGTCGCGTGGTGCTCGTGCACGCGGTGCGGCAGGCGGGCGCGCTCATCTATCCCGAGGTGATCGCGACGCTCGCCCGCGAGCGTGCCGGCGTGTTCACGTTCGTGCCGGTCGTGAGCCGCGAGCCTCACCCCGCAGCGCTGACCGGGCGCATTCCCGCATTGATCGCCGACGGCCGGCTCGAGGCGCGCGCGGGCATGCCGCTGACCGCCGACAGCGCGCACGCGATGCTGTGCGGCAATCCCGCGATGGTCGACGACGTGCAGGCGGTGCTCGCCTCGCGCGGGATGCGGCGGCACCGGCGGAAGGAGCCGGGGCACGTGACGCTCGAAACCTACTGGTGATATTCCGGACGGGGCCGGCGGCGGGCGATGGTGTTCGCGATGCGGGAAGACATGCGCCGCCGGCGGCCCCGCCGGAATATCGGTCCGCGTTGGAGCGTCGCGGTTGCGACGCTCAACACGGACGGGTTGGTGCGTGTTCCGAAGCTCCGAATGAATCCAGCATCGCGCCGGAATATCGGTCCGCGTTCGAGCGTCGCCGTAGCGACGCTCAACGCGGACGACTGGGGGCGTGAAGAAAGGGTGGCGCATTCGCGAACCATCGACGGGTATTGCCGCAGCGATTGCCCACCCCGCGGTGTCCTGTTTGCGACGTTCAACGCTGGCCGATTGGAGCGCGTGCGAATGTGCTGGCCCACTCGCGAGCGGTCGCCGGTTACTGCCGCAGCGACTGCCCTCCTCGCAGCGTTCCGTTTGCGACGCTCAACGCGGACGGATCGGTCCTTGCGCGGCGATCGTGGCCGTCACCTGCCCCGCCTGAGTTCATGACACGCTCGACTCCCCCACGCACGCGCCCGTGGGCAACCTGGTCCGCGCGGGCCGCGCTCGTCCTGGCGATGCTGGCACCGCACGCCGCGTTCGCTGCCGACGTGCGCGAGACCTTCAAACGCTTCATCGATCCTCAGGACGGCCAACTCGACCTGTCCGAATGGCTGCTCGACCGCAAGGGCTTCCTGCCGGTCCCGATCATCATCACTGAGCCCGCGGTCGGGTACGGCGCGGGAGTCGCGCTCGTGTTCATCAGCGGCACGATCGGCAACGCGATCGAGAAGGCGAAGGCGGAAGGCGGCCACCTCGTGCCGCCGGACATCTGGGCGTTGGCGGGCTTCGCGACGGAGAACGGCACGCGCGGCGTCGCGATCGGCGGGCAGTTCACCTTTCAGGACGATCGCTGGCGCTACCGTGGCGGCGTAGGCGACTTCCGCGTCAACCTCGACTTCTACGGCATCGGCGGCCGGCTCCCGATCCCGGTCGCCAGCATCGGCTATACGTTGCAGGGCTTCGGCTCGTTCCAGCAGGGCATGTACCGGCTGGGGAAGGGCGACACCTTCGTCGGTGCGCGCTGGATCTACACCGACCTCTCGACCTCGCTCGACGTGGGCGCGGGCGACGCCGGCCTCACGTCGAGGGAACTCGCCAAGCGCAACTCCGGCCTGGGGCTCGTCGTCGAGCACGACTCGCGCGACAACATCTTCACGCCGAACAAGGGGTGGATCGGCGCGGTGGAAGCGACGTTCTACGAACCGGACTTCGGCGGCGCGAACCGCTTCCAGGCGTATCGGGCCCACGTGTTCGCGTACTGGCCCGCCCGCGACGACCTGACGGTCGGGCTGCGCGTCGACGGTCGCGCGGCGCGCGGCGACGTCCCGTTCTACTTCCTGCCGTTCATCGACATGCGCGGCATTCCCGCCGCGCGGTATCAGGACCAGAACACCGGCGTGCTGGAGACCGAGGTGCGCTACGACGTGAACGGGCGCTGGTCGGTCGTCGGATTCATCGGGGCCGGGCGCGCCTGGGGCCGTAACGCGTCGTTCGCCGACTCACCGACCGAGGTGTCGAAGGGCGCAGGCCTGCGCTACCTGATCGCACGCCGGCTCGGACTCTACGTCGGCATCGACGTCGCGCGCGGCCCCGAGGACACGGCGTTCTACCTGCAGGTCGGCAACGGCTGGCGCTGAGCCTGCGCCGCGCGACCTCGTCAGTCGGCGAGGCTGCGCGAGACGATCTCGCCCACGTCCGGCGACAACGCCGGCGCGGCGCCGATGCGCCGGAGTTCGATCTCCGCGCGGGCGCGGCGCGGTTCGGGCAGCCGCTTCCACAGCTCGAAGGCGCCGGCGAGGCGCGCGGCGAGTTGCGGATTCATCGGGTCGATCGCGAGCACCTGGTCGGCGACGAACGCGTAGCCGGAGCCGTCGGCGGCGTGGAAGCGCCCGAAGTTGCGCAGCGCGAAGGCCCCGAGGAGCGAGCGCACGCGGTTCGGATTCTTGGCGTTGTAGCGCGGATGCCGCACGAGTTCGCGCACGCGCGCGAGCGTGCCCTCGCGGCGCGACTGCGCCTCCAGGGCGAACCACTTGTCGAGTACCAGCGGCTCGTGCTGCCAGGTCTCTTCGAAGCTCGCGAACAGGCGGTTCCGTTCGTCGGACGCCTGGTCGCCGAGCGCCGCCAGCGCGCCGATCGTGTCGGTCATGTTGTCGGCGGCCTCGAACTGCGCGACCGCGAACGCCCGGCCGGCGGGGTCGCCGCGCTCGCCCAGGTAGCGCAGGCAGGTGTTCGCGAGCTTGCGCATCGCGACCTGCTTCGGCGTGGGTTCGTAGGGTCCGCGACGCTGTTGCGCGGCGTGGACGCGCTCGAAGCGATCGGCGAGCGCGCGCGCGAGTTCGCGCAGCACGAAGGCGCGGGCGTGATCGACGCCGTCGATGTCGAGCACCGGGTCGAGCGCGGCGACGACGGCCGGATCGGGCGGCGTCAACGCCAGCGCGATCAGCGCCGGATCGCTCGTGCGATCGTCGAGGAGCGCCGCGGCGACGCGGACGAGCGTCGGCGGCAGCGCCTCGGGAAGTCCCGCGCGGTGCTGCGCCGCGATCGCCCGGACCGCCTGCGTGAAGGTCCGCTGCGCGGCGTCCCAGCGGTTGACCGGATCGCTGTCGTGCGCGGCGAGGAGCGCGAGGTCGTCGTCGCCGTAGTCGAACTCGACGCGCACCGGGGCCGAGAAACCGCGGGCGAGCGAGGGAACCGGCGGCTCAGGCACGTCGACGAAGGTGAACGTCTGGCTCGGCGCGACGACGTCGAGCACGCGCGTCGTCCCGGGCGATTCCGCTTCGCCGTCGAGGCGGAGCGCGAGATCGCGTCCGTCCGGACCGACGAGTCCGACCGCGAACGGGATGTGGAACGGCAGCTTCTCCGCCTGTCCGGGCGTCGGGTCGGTGTGCTGGAGGACCTCGAGCGCGTAGGTCCTCGCCGCCGCATCGTAGCGGCCGCGCGCGCGCACGACCGGCGTGCCCGCCTGCGCGTACCAGCGCCGGAACTGCGTGAGGTCGACGCCCGACGCGTCGCTCATCGCCTGCACGAAGTCGTCGCAGGTGACCGCCTGCCCGTCGTGGCGCTCGAAGTAGAGGTCCATGCCGCGCCGGAAGCGCTCCGGCCCGAGCAGCGTGTGCTGCATCCGGATCACCTCGGCGCCCTTCTCGTAGACGGTCGCGGTGTAGAAGTTGTTGATCTCCTGGTACTCGTCGGGGCGCACCGGATGCGCCATCGGGCCCGCGTCCTCGGGCATCTGCATGCGGCGCAGGCCCTCGACCGCGCCGATGCGCTCGACCGCGCGCGAACCCAGGTCGCTCGAGAACTCCTGGTCGCGGAAGACCGTGAGCCCCTCCTTGAGCGAGAGCTGGAACCAGTCGCGGCAGGTCACGCGGTTGCCGGTCCAGTTGTGGAAGTACTCGTGGCCGACCACCGCCTCGACCGCGCCGTAGTCGTCGTCGGTCGCCGTCTGCGGGTCGGCGAGGACGAGCTTGCTGTTGAAGATGTTGAGGCCCTTGTTCTCCATCGCGCCCATGTTGAAGTCGTCGGCGCAGAAGATCATGAAGCGGTCGAGGTCGTACTCGCGTCCGAAGCGCTCCTCGTCCCAGCGCATCGCGCGCTTCAGGCTCTCCATCGCGAACGCGCAGCGCGGCAGGTTCGCGGGCGTCGAGTAGATCGCGAGGTGCACGCGCCGTCCCGACATCGTCGTGAAACTGTCCTCGAGCGAGGCGAGGTCGCCCGCGACGAGCGCGAACAGATAGGTGGGTTTGGGGAACGGGTCGTGCCAGGTCGCGAAGTGGCGGCCGTCGGAGAGCCCGCCGGTGGCGACGAGGTTGCCGTTCGACAGCAGGACCGGATAGCGCTCGCGATCGGCCCGCAAGGTGACGGTGAACGACGCGAGCACGTCCGGACGATCGGGGAAGTACGCGATGCGGCGGAACCCTTCCGGCTCGCACTGGGTGCAGAAGACGCCCGACGATACGTAGAGCCCTTCGAGCGCGATGTTCTTCGCCGGTGCGATGCGCGAACGCACGACGACGGTGCCGCGGTCGGGTGCGTCGGGCAGCGCGAGCGCGACATCGGAGAGCACCGCCTCCGCGGCGCCGAGCGCCCGGCCGTTCAACTCGACGCGGACCTGATCCTGCATTTCGCCGTCGAGGACGAGCGGCGCATAGCGGTCCTCGCCGGTGGCCTCCGGATTGCGCCGGAAGAAGAGCGTCGTGGTGACCTCGGTCGCGGCCGGGTCGAGGTCGAGTTCGAGCGCGACCTTGTCGACGAGGAATGCCGGTGGACGGTAATCCGAGCGCCGTTTCGCGCTCGGGCGGCCGTCCAGCGGGGAGAGTGCGCTCAACGGACCTCGAGGAGTTCGACGTCGAACACGAGCACGGCGTTGGGCGGAATGACGCCGCCCGCGCCGCGCGCGCCGTACGCCAGGTCCGCCGGGATGATCAGGGTGCGCTTGCCGCCGACCTTCATGCCGACGACGCCCTCGTCCCAGCCGCGGATGACGCGCCCCCCACCCAACGGAAACACGAACGGCTCGCGGCGGTCGAGCGAACTGTCGAACTTTGCCCCCTTGCCCTCCGGCTTCGACGGGTCGTAGAGCCAGCCGGTGTAATGGACGGCCACCGGCTTGCCCTTGACGGCTTCGGCGCCAGCGCCTTGTTTCGTATCGATTTTCTTGAGACTGGTCACCGTGGCATCCATCTTGCTGGCCTCCTTGGGCGTGGGAGCGGAACCCTGCTGGGCGGTCGCCGGCGACATGCAGACGGCCAGAAGGGCTACCAGGGACAGGGCATGGAACGTCAATCGGGTCATGGGCTCGGTCATGTTGGTGCGGGGCTGACCCGCAGGGAGCTGCCGGCCCGGCCGCGCGCCATCGCGCGCCGGGTTTCGGGGGCGGCCATTGTATCGGAGCGCCGATTCCCGGTTCTGGCGGGGCCGTGCGAATTGGTCTATAAATCAAGGTTCGCGTTACGAACCTGGATTGTCGGCATACCTCCCGGGCCGGCAGGGGAGCGCGTCGCAGTCGCGAAGGCCGTGGGCGGATTCTGAGGGCATGTTCGAGTTCCTGACATCGCCGGGCAAGGACAGCACCGATCCGCTGGTGTCGGCGAAATCGGTGTCGAGCTGGCTGCGCCAGTTGCCCGCGCTCGACGTCGTCGGACGGCAGCAGCACGTGATGCGTGCGTTCGACGGCATGCGTCTGTCGCGCAAGCCGTTCGATCCCGCTCGCGTGCTCGCGGTGCAGTTCCTCGACTCCGCGCTCGGCACCGATCGCCGCCAGTTGATCAAGCAGTACGTCGAGAACGCCGAAACCAGCCCAAAGCTCGCGGAACGGCTGTGGCAGGCGGTCTATGAACTCGCGCAGGGGTTCATGTCGGCGTACCAGGCGTCGCTCGAGGAGGCCCTGTCGCAGCCCGCGAACGCCCGCTGGAAGCCGCTGATCCCGCTCCTGTTCACGCGGCTCACGCACTACGCGGGCACCGACGCCAAGCTGCGCGTGTATCGCTACGAGCGCTGGATCCCGGCGAAATGGGCCGAACTGCACCGTACGTTCCTGCGCGCGACCGAACTCGGCGTCGAGCGCACGCCCACCTCGCTCGTGGGCACCGGCGCGAACGCGACGCAGTGGACGCTCGAGCAGGAGTACGTCTACACGCTGCTCGTGCACCAGCTCAACACCGGCAACATGACACCCGGCGAGATCGACTGGGCGTGCTCGCAGCTTCGCGCCTGGAGCCGCCGCCTGCAACTCGACGCGGTGCCGCGCACGCCCGAGGGGTTCTTCGTCGACATCGCCGGTCGCACCGGGCTGCAGCGGCGAACCGGCAACGATTCCGGTTCGATGCTGCGCTACCTCGACACCTCGCCGCTCGCCGACCAGATCGACCGCGCCATCGCGGCGCTGCGCCACGCGGAGTCGACCGACGCGGGACCCGCGGCGCCGATCAACCAGCTTCGCATCGCGACGCTGGAGAAGGTGCGGCCGTCGGTGGCGCCCAGCCTGTTGAGCGATCTGCGGCGCGACCCGCGCATCGCCTGCAAGGTCTCGGCGCGCGTACGCATCGGGCTCGCGCGCATCTGCCGCGAACTCGCGACGAAGGGCGTGGCGGACGCCGTGCCCGACAGCGGCGGCGCCGAGCAGATCGAGGTCTACGCGGTCGCGGATTCCCCCCGCCCCCGGCGGCCCGCCCACGACGAGCACGATTCGCTCGTCGCGAGCCTCTCTTCGTTCTCCGACCCGATGTGGCAGGTCAAGGACCGCAGCATCGCGGGCCTGCGCATCGCCGCATCCGGCGGCATCGGGCAGAGTCTCGCGCTCGGCGGGATCGTCGCGGTGCGTCAGAGCGATGTGTCCGATTTCGTGCTGGGCGTCGTGAGGCGCCTGAACAAGGTCAGCAACGATGAGGTCGAGGCCGGCGTATCGATCATCGCCGAGCGCTTCGTGCCGGTCACGCTGCACATGCGCCGCGAGCCGCGCGATGACCTGGGGTTCGTCGTCAACGGCATCGAAGTCGCGACGATCGGCTCGCGCTTCGACGGCCTCTACCTGCCGCCGCCGTCGCGGCCCGACAAGCCGCTCGCGGTGAAGACGCTCATCGTCCCCACCTCCGAGTACTCGGAGGGCCGCAGCGTCATCCTGATGACCGGGCGCTCGATCTACACCGTCGCGATGCGCCACCTGGTCGAGCAGCGCGCCGAGTGGAGCTGGGCGACGATCCAGATCCTCGAGAAGAAGGCGCGCGTCTGATACGCCGACTTCGGCGGCGTTCAGGAGTCAGAGGACAGACGCGTCGGTGTGTCCGGTGGCGGCGCATTCAGCGCCGCTGCGAGGCCCCCATTGGGCCCGGCGGCAGCCGCATGCCTTTCGCTTCAATGCGGCAACCCCCGCCAGCTCGGGTCTCGAGACATGGCGGTTCCGCAACGGCGCTCAATGCGCCGCCACCGGAATCACCTCGGCTTCTGTCCTCTGACTCCTGATTCCTGAACCCGGCGCTACTGACAACTGACAACTGACAACTGTCAACTGACGCCTGACCCCCTCCGATGGAAGAACACGCGGCGGGCGAACGCGGCGAACGCGCCGGTGCGGATCGCGAGGTCGAACAGGCGGTCGTGCTGCACCCGATCGTAGACCCGGCGCAGCCAGCGCTTGACGGTGAAGTCGGGCACTGGCGGATCGACGAAGAGCGCCCCTCCGCGGTCTTCCGCCAGCGCGGCGGCGATCGCGCGTCCGGCACGAAAGCCGGAATCGAGCGCGGTGTGGATGCCGCCCGCGGTGAGCGGTGACACGAGTCCCGCGGCGTCGCCCACGAGCGTGACGCGATCGCCTGCGCGCGGACGCACGGGACCGCCGACCGGGATCAGCCCGGCGCGCTTCGCGACGACCGTTCCTCCAGCGAGCCCGATGCGTGGCGCGATCGCCTGCGCGAACGCTTCCGCGTCGGGGAAATCCCGTCGCGCGTCGCGGGCGCAGGCGAGCCCGACCTGGATGACGCCGACCCCGGCGAACGCCCAGCCGAGGTAGCCGCGCGCGCGTTTCGCGTCGAGGAAGCAGTGCAGGCGATCGGGTTCCGTGAGCGTCGCGCCGCGGATTTCGAGTTCGGCGCCGAACAGGAAGCGCGCGTTGATGCCGAGGCCGCAATCGCGTGCGACCCGCGACGCGGGGCCGTCCGCGCCGACGAGGAAGTGCGCCTCGCGCCCGGAACTCGTGCGCCAGCCGGACGACGTTCGCTCGGCGCCCGCCCAGGGCTCGCCGAGCGCCACCGCCGCCCCCGACTCGCGGGCGCAATCGACGAGCCAGCGCATCATCGCCGGCGTGTCGGTCGCGAGAAAGAAGTAGCCGGGGGAGTCGAGCGCGAGGCTCGCACCGCCCGGCGCGTGCAGTCTCACCCCTTCGACCGGACGCACGATCGCCGGCGGGATCGGAGCGATCGCCTCGATCGACGAGAGAGCGTCCTTGACGACGATTCCGGTGGTGTGGAGCCGTTCGCCCGCGTCGCGCTTGCGCTCGAGCAGCGCGACCCGCGCGCCCGCGCGCGCGGCGGCGACCGCGCAGGCGATGCCGGCGAAGCTCGCGCCGGCGATCAGGAGGTCGTGGCGCACCGGTCGGGCGGATCAGTCGAGCGGGCGGAACTTCAGTTCGAGTTCGCGCTGGAACATCTCCTGCCGATCCGGGCGCGGCAGCGGGCTCGACTTGAGGATCGCGCGGTTGACCGCATCGTCGTAGGCCTTGACGCCGCTGGACTTCGCCAAGCGCACGTCGAGGATCTCGCCGGTCGGCAACTGGATCACCCGGAACACCGCTTCCGGATTGCCGGGCATGCCCGGCGGCAGCGTCACGTTGCCGCGGATCTTCGCCTGGATGCGCCGAATCCAGTCGGCCTGCGCGGTCGCGCGCGCGTTCGCTTCCGCCTGTGCCTTCGCGCGCGCCTCCGCCTCGACGCGCGCCCTTGCGTCCTGCTCGGCGCGCTGCGTCGCCTCCTTCTGCGCCTGAGCGAGCATCGCGTCGGTCTCGCGTTTCTGGCGCTCGCGCGCCTCGGCCGCGCGCTTCTCGTCGGCCTTGCGTTTTTCGTCCGCGATCCGTTTTTCTTCCGCGGCCCGTTTCTCGTCGGCCTTGCGTTTCTCGTCGGCGAGACGTTCTCGCTCCCGCTCCCTGCGTTCCTCCTCCCGCTTCGCCTTGAGCGCGATCTCCGCCTGGTCGGGTTCCGCCTTCGGCGGAGGCGGAGGAGGGGGCGGCTCGACCTTCGGCTCGGTCCGGGGCGGCGGCGGCTCCACCTTCGGCTCAGGGTCGGGCGCGCGAACTTTCGGGGGCGGTGCGTAGAGCTCCGCGACGATCGGCTCGGGCGGCCGGCTCTGCCAGCGCACCGACCAGATCAGCACGCCGACGAACGCGACGTGCACGAGGATCGCGAGCACCAGCGCGAGCGTCCGGCCCGGACTCCGGCGCGCGCTGCCGTTGCCCGCACGGCGCTCGCCCTTCATCGCATGCCTCGGGTCACGTCTGCGGCGGCCGGGCGAGTAGTCCGACCTTGCGCACGCCGTTGCGTTGCAGGAGGTCGAGGATCGCGAGGACGTCCTCGTAGCGCGAGGCCTTGTCCGCGGCGATCACGACGCCCTGGTCGGGCGAGCGCGCCTGCTTCTCGACGATGCGCGCGACCAGTTCGTCGCGCGACAACCGGATCGGCGAAGTGCCGGCGGCCGCGCGGTCGCGCAACCACAGCGACTGATCGGTCCGCAGCGTCACCTCCATCGGCGCGACCGGCACGGTGAGCCTCGATCCGACCGACGGCAGCGCGATCTCGCCGGGCGACACGAGCGGAGCCGTGACCATGAAGATCACGAGCAGCACCAGCATCACGTCGATGTACGGCACGACGTTGATCTGGCTCATCGATTTTCTCGCGCGGCGCATGTCAGTTGACAGTTGACAGTTGACAGTTGGCAGTTGCGGCGGCGATTCCCGCGGCCGCGCATCGAGCGCGGATGGGAGATCCCGTCGAGTGGCCAGAGGCGCGTCGCGACACGGCCTCGACCAGCACTCCCGGGACGACTACTCTTCGCATGCCATGCCGTCCTTCCAACGATGACGCCCCAACGGCGCTCGATGCGCCGCCACCGGAAACACCGCCGCAACTGACAACTGACAACTGACAACTGACAACTGACAACTGCTACCCCTGCCGCTGCAGGATGTTCGAAAACTCCTCGATGAACGTCTCGTAGCGCGTGGCGAGGCGGTCGACGTCGTGGGTGTAGCGGTTGTAGGCGACCACGGCCGGAATGGCGGCGAACAGGCCCATCGCCGTGGCGACGAGCGCCTCGGCGATGCCGGGCGCGACCTGGGTGAGCGTCGCCTGCGCGACGTTCGCGAGGCCGCGGAAGGCGTTCATGATCCCCCACACGGTGCCGAAGAGGCCGATGTAGGGCGACACCGATCCGACGCTCGCGAGGCCCGACAGGTGCGCTTCCATCGCGTCGATCTCGCGCTGGCAGGCCGCGCGCATCGCGCGACGCGCGGCGTCGAGCGTCAGCGTCGCGCTCGATCCCTGCCTCCGGTGCTTCGCGTACTCGCGGAAACCCGCGACGAAGATCGGCTCGAGGCCGGCGCCGCTTCGCCCCTGCGCCGAGCGCTGGTAGAGCTCGTTCAGGTCGCCGCCCTTCCAGAACTCGTCCTCGAACCGGTCGGCGTCGCGCTTCGCGGCGCGCAGTTGGAACATCTTGAGGAAGATCTGCCACCAGCTCCACATCGACAGCAGCGCGAGCAGCGCCATCACCGCCTGCACGACGAACGAAGCGTTGGCGACCATCGCGAGGAACGACAGGTCGGCGTGGACGTTCAACGGTCATCCTCCAGCAGGCGGGCGAGTTCGGCGGGTACGCGCGCGGGCTTCCAGCCTTCGCGCGCGAGGCAGGCGAGTCGGATGCGCGCGTCGACCAGCACCTCGCCGTCGCGCCGCACGCTCTGGCGTGCCACGAGTTGCGCGCGGCCGGCCGCCTCGAACGCGGCGGTGGCCTCGAGGCGGTCGCCCAGGCGGGCGGCGCCGCGGAAGTCGATCTCGGCCCGGGTCACGACGAATACGACGCCGTGCGCGCGTTCGAGTTCCGGCAGCGGCAGCGCATGGCGCTCGAGCCACTCGGTGCGCGCGCGTTCGAGGAACTTGAGGTAGTTCGCGTAGTAGACGACGCCGGCGGCATCGGTGTCCTCGTAGTACACCCGGACGGATAACGCGAACGGCCCGGCGGCGGGGTTCATGCGCCGGGGAACAGGTCGGCCGCGGCGCCGGGAGAGGGCGGCGAGAGGCCGAGGAGGCGCCAGGTCTGCGAGGTCGCGACACGGCCGCGCGGCGTGCGCTGGAGGTAGCCCTGCTGGATCAGGAACGGCTCGAGGACGTCCTCGATCGTGTCGCGCTCCTCGCCGATCGCGGCGGCGAGGCTCTCGACGCCGACCGGGCCGCCGTCGAACTTGCGCACGACGGTGTCGAGCAGTCGGCGGTCCATCGCGTCCAGGCCGGACGCGTCGACGTCGAGCATCGACAGCGCCGCGTCGGCGACGCCGCGGTCGACGCTGCCGCCCGCCCGCACCTCCGCGTAGTCGCGCACCCGGCGCAAGAGCCGGTTGGCGATGCGCGGCGTGCCGCGCGAGCGGCGCGCGATCTCGAGCGAGCCCTCGGCGTCGACGCCGATCGCGAGGAGCTTCGCCGAGCGCGACACGATCCGCGTGAGTTCGCCTGGCGTGTAGAACTCGAGCCTCGCGACGATCCCGAAGCGGTCGCGCAGCGGATTGGTGAGCATGCCGGCGCGGGTGGTCGCGCCCACCAGCGTGAACGGCGGCAGGTCGAGCTTGACGCTGCGCGCCGCCGGACCCTCGCCGATCATGATGTCGATCTGGAAGTCCTCGAGCGCCGGGTAGAGGATCTCCTCGACGATCGGGGACAGCCGGTGGATCTCGTCGATGAACAGGACGTCGCGCGGCTCTAGGTTGGTGAGCAGCGCCGCGAGGTCGCCGGGGCGTTCGAGCACCGGGCCGGAGGTCTGCCGCAGGTTGACGCCCAGTTCGTGCGCCACGATGTGCGACAGCGTCGTCTTGCCGAGGCCGGGCGGGCCGAACAAGAGCACGTGGTCGAGCGCCTCGTTCCGCCTGCGCGCGGCCTCGATGAAGATCGAGAGCTGGCCGCGCACCTTCTCCTGGCCGACGTACTCGTCGAGCATGCGAGGACGCAGCGCGCGTTCGAACGCCTCCTCGCGCGCGTCCGCGGGTTTCGTGCCGACCACGCGGTGGAAGGCGTCGCTCTCGATGGCCATCGCGCTATCTTAAGCCGCCCGGGTCAGGCCTTCGCGAGGCGCTTGAGCGCCTGCCGGATCCCGTCGGCGACCGCGATGCCCTCGGGCAGGTCCTTCACCGCCGCGACCGCCTCCTTGTCGCTGTAGCCCAGCGCGACGAGCGCGTTCAGGATGTCCGACGACGCCGGCGCGGCCCGGTGCACGCCGACCGCGGACGAGAGATCCGCGCCGAGCCTGTCCTTCATCTCGAGGAGGATCCGCTCGGCGGTCTTCTTGCCGATGCCCGGGATCTTCGTCAGCCGGCCGGACTCCTGCAACGTGATCGCCTGCGCGAGTTCGGCGACCGACAGGCCCGAGAGGACCGCGAGCGCGATCTTCGCGCCGATGCCGCTGATCCGCGTCAGCAGCCGGAACGCGCGGCGCTCGCCCTCCGACCCGAAACCGTAGAGGAGGTGCGCGTCCTCGCGGACGACGAGGTGGGTGAAGAGCGTCACCTTCCCGCCGGCGTCCGGCAGGTTGTAGAACGTGCTCATCGGGACGTCGACCTCGTAGGCGACGCCGCCGACGTCGAGCAGGATCTGCGGCGGGTTCTTCTCGAGCAGGGTGCCGGACAGTCGGCCGATCATCGTCGCGCGCCGTGCGAAGAGGTGGGCGATTATCGCACGATCGTTCGATGGCGGGCGGTGCGCTCTCCGCCGATCAGCGCAACGAGATGGGGAATCGCATGCTGCAGCGTCTCCACGACCAGCGGCTTCGCGCGGAGCACCTCCTGCGAGGGCGGCCGCCCGTCCGGGATCATGATCGGCGTCATGCCGGCGGCGAGCGCGCCCAGTACGCCCGCGTCCGAGTCCTCGAGCACCGCGCAGTCCGCGGGCGCGATGGCGAGACGTGCCGCGGCTTCGAGGAAAATGTCCGGAGCGGGCTTCCCGCGCGCGACCTCGTCGCCGCCGACGACCGCGTGGAGACGCGCAGCGAGGCCGGCGCTCTGGAGCTTCGCGAGCGCACGGCCACGCCGGGTCGAGGTGGCGACGGCGCGTGGAACGTCCGCGTCGTCGAGCCAGTCGAAGAGTTCGGCGACGCCGACCTTGAACGCGAGGCCCTCGCGCTCGACGATCCGGTCGTACGCGGCGTGCCAGCCATGCATCAGGCGGTCGACCGCGTCGGAGTCGCCGACGCTCGCGACCAGGAGCGCGCGGCAGTCGACGTAGGTGCGGCCGACCATCGACGGCAGCAGTGCTTCGTCGAACCGGACGCCGAGATTCGAGGCCGCTTCCAGCCATGCGCGCGCGGCGAGCGGCTCGGTGTCGAGCAGCGTGCCGTCCATGTCGAGGACGACGGCGCATAGCGGCAGGGGGTCGCGCACGATCAGCGGGTGCGGATGCGCAGCATCCGTCCGCCGCGCATGCGCGGCGTGCCGCGCGCGAGCGCGCCGATGCCGGACGTGGCGTGCGCGTGGCAGATGGCCGCCGCCAGCGCGTCCGCCGCGTCGGGCGAAGGGAGGCCCGGCAGCGCGAGCAGCCGGCTCACCATCGCCTGGACCTGCGTTTTCGCCGCGCGGCCGCCGCCGACCACCGCCTGCTTGATCTGGCCGGCGGTGTACTCGTGCACCGGAAGTCCCGCGAGCACCGCGGCGGCGATCGCGGCGCCACGCGCCTGTCCGAGCGCCAGCGTCGACGTCGGGTTCACGTTGACGAACACGCGTTCGACGACGACTTCCGCCGGCGAGAACTCCGCGATCACGTGCGCGAGGTCGCGGACGATGACGCCGAGCCGCCCCGGCATGTCGCCGGTGCCGGTGCGCACGACGCCGCTCGCGACGCAGGCGAGCGCGCCGCCCGTGCAGTCGACGATTCCGAAGCCCGTCAGGCGCAACCCCGGATCGATGCCGAGGATGCGTCTGGCGGGAGACATCCGGGATTCAATCGGCGACGGCCGTGCTCGCGCCGGGCTTCGCCGTCGCGGGCATCAGGCGTCCTCGAACACCGCCGACGTGTAGACCTCCTGCACGTCGTCCAGCGATTCGAGCGCGTCGATGAGCTTCTGCATGCGCACGGCGTCCTCGCCGGCCATCTCGACCTCGTTCTGCGGCTTCATCACGACCTCGGCGACGTCGGGCACGAGGCCCGCCTTCGCGAGCGCGTCCTTGACCGCGACGAGATCGTAGGGGCCGGTGACTACCTCGATGCTGCCGTCGTCGTGGGTCACGACGTCGTCCGCGCCGGCGTCGATCGCCGCTTCCATCACCTTGTCCTCGTTCGTGCCGGGCGCGAACACGATCTGGCCGCAGTGCCGGAACAGGAAGGCGACCGATCCGTCGGTCCCGAGGTTGCCGCCGTGCTTCGAGAACGCGTGGCGCACGTCACCCGCGGTGCGCGTGCGGTTGTCCGTCATGCAGTCGACGATCACCGCCGCGCCGTTGATGCCGTAGCCCTCGTAGCGGATCTCCTCGTAGCTCACGCCGTCCAGCTGGCCCGCGCCGCGCCGGATCGCGTTGTCGATCGTGTCCTTCGGCATGTTCTGCTCGCGGGCCTTGTCGATCGCGAGCCGCAGCCGCGGATTCGACGACGCGTCGGGACCGCCGAGGCGGGCGCTGACGGTGATCTCCTTGATGAGGCGCGTGAAGATCTTGCCGCGCTTCGCGTCCGCCGCGGCCTTCTTGTGCTTGATGTTCGCCCACTTGCTGTGGCCTGCCATGACGCGTCGACGAATCGGTGTGCCGGGGCCGGAATTATAGCCTCCGCGGGCGGCGGGATCGGCCCTACAGCACGCCTTGCTGCTCGAGGAACCGCCGCAGCACCGACAGCCGCACGACGGCATCGTTGATCTCGAGCATGCCCTGCTTGACGGAGAGCGGCAGCGGCAGCAGTTCGGCGAGCCGGTAGCCCACCCAGCTCGCGTCGCCGTAGTCCTGCACGGCCGGGAAATTCCGCGCGCCCACGCGCGCGGCCGCGAGTTCGAGCAGGCGCGCGAGCGGCTCCGCGTCCGACGGAAGCGGCACTCGCGGCTCGTCCGGGATGTCGGCGACGTCCGCGACGACGAGGTGGTTCGGCTGCACCCGGTGCTCGCGCACCTGAAAGCGGGAGCCACCCTCGGTCGCGACGTGGAGGATGCCGAGTTCGGGCATGTCCCAGCCGGTGATGGCCGCGAGCGTCCCGACCTTCGAGAACGACGGTGTCCCGCCTTGCCCGGCCACCTCGTCACCCGAGGTGATCGTCACGACGCCGAACGGCCTGCGCTCCTTCATGCAGGTCTTCGTCATGTCGATGTAGCGCTGCTCGAACACCTTGAGCGGCAGGATGCCGCCCGGGAACAGCACCGCGCGCAGCGGAAACAGCGGGATCGTGGCGCCGCGCGCGGGCCGCATCGAATGCCCGGTCAACCGAGTTCGCGATGCCGGCGCAGCACCTGGTAGCGCGGCGCGAACGCGCGCGCGAGCCGCTCGACCAGGTAGACCGACCGATGCCGTCCACCGGTGCAGCCGATCGCGACCGTCAGGTAGTTGCGGTTGTCGCGCGCGTAGTCGGGCAGCCAGCTCGCGACGAAATGGTAGATGTCGCCGTACATGCGCTCGACTTCCGGATGGCGTTCGAGGAACGCGATGACCTCGGCGTCCTCGCCGGTCCTGGGCGCGAGCGACGGCTCGTAGTGCGGATTGGGGAGGCAGCGCACGTCGAACACGAGGTCGGCGTCGAGCGGGACGCCGAGTTTGAAGCCGAACGACTCGAACAGCAGCGCGAGGCGCGTGGGATCGACGCTCAGGAAGTCGCGGACCCAGTGACGCAACGCCGCCGCGGGCAGGTCGCTCGTGTCGAACACCGTGCCGAGGAGCCGTGCTCCCTCGAGCTGGCTGCGTTCGTGGACGATCGCCTCGACGAGCGTGCGGTCGTCGCTCGAGAACGGATGCCGGCGGCGCGTCTCGGAGAAGCGCTTGACCAGCGTCTCGACCTTGGCGTCGAGGAACACGAAACGCACGTGCCAGCCGCGCGCCTTGAGCGCCGCGATCGTGGTTTCGAGCCCGGGAAGCCCCGGACTGCTCTTCGCGTCGAGCGCGATCGCCACGCGCGTCCCGGCCGCCTCGCGCGCGAGATGGTCGGCGGTCGGCACGACGAGCGCGAGCGGCAGGTTGCCGACGGTGTCGTAGCCCGCATCCTCGAGCGCGGCCAGCGCCACGCTCTTGCCCGAGCCCGAGACGCCGCCGATGAGCAGGAGATCCATGTCAGGAGTCAGTTGTCAGTTGCCAACTGTCAACTGACTCCTGAGCCCTGATCGTCCATCAGCTTCTGCTGGCGCTCGATGAACTCCATCGTGCTGTCGATGCCGCGCTGGTGCAGCACGAAGTTGCGCACGGCGGCCTCGACGAGCACGGCGAGGTTGCGCCCCGCCGCGACCGGAATCGTCACGCGCCGGATCGGGACGCCGAGCACTTCCTGGGTGTTCGCATCGACCTTCAGGCGGTCGAGCTCGGAGAACGCCTCGTGCCCGTGGTCCTCGAGATGGACGATGAGCTTCAGGAGCTTGCGCGGGCGCACCGCGGTCTCGCCGAAGATCGTCCGGATGTTCAGCACGCCGATGCCGCGTACCTCGAGGAAGTCGCGGAGCACGGCGGGGCAGCGGCCTTCGACCGTGTCCGGCGAGATCCGGTAGAGCTCGACGATGTCGTCGGCGACGAGGCCGTTCCCGCGCGAGATGAGTTCGAGCGCGAGTTCGCTCTTGCCGATCGCGGACGCGCCGGTGATGAGCACGCCCATCTCGAGCACGTCGAGGAACACGCCGTGCAGCGTCGTCGACTCGGCCAGCACGCGCGACAGGTAGAGCCTGAACACGTCGACGACGTGCGGCGAGGGTTGGGGCGAGGTGAAGAGCGGGACGTGGTGCGCGTCGCAGTTCTCCTCGAGATCGGGCGGCATGGCCTCGCCGTTCGCGACGACGATCGCGACGAGTTCGCCGTCGAACAGCCGGCGGAGCGACGAGGCGAACTCGCCGGGCGGCAGTGCCTTCAGGTGGGCGACCTCGGCCGCGCCCAGGAGCTGGACGCGGAACGGGTGGATGAAGTTCATGTGCCCGACCTGGCCGACGGTGGGTTTCATCGCGGCCTCGCCGGTGAGCACCCGGTTGCCGCCGTCGCGGCCCGCGACCCACTCGAGTCCGAGGCGCTCGCGGTTGTCCGCGTAGAGCCGCTCGACGCTGACCTGCCGCAGGTGCGTGTCGGCCGACATCGTGCCGCCGGTCAGGCCCTCGCCACCCAGTCGCGGATCGCGATCCAGGCGGCGTGCGCGTCCGCGGCCGCGGCGAGGCGTTCCCGGAACGCGCGCTCGCTGAACATCTGCGCCAGTTCCGAGAGGAGCTCGAGGTGCTGCTCGGTCGCGTGCTCGGGCACGAGCAGCACGAACACCTGGTTGACCGGTCGACCGTCGGGCGCGTCGAACGCCACCGGCTGCGCCAGGCGCACGAACGCCCCGAGCGCGTCCTTCAGCCCCTTGATGCGGCCGTGGGGGATGGCGATGCCCTGTCCGAGCCCGGTCGAGCCGAGCTTCTCGCGCGCGGAGAGCGCATCGATCACGGCGGTCCGGGCCAACCCGCCCGCCTCGAACATCGCTGCGACGGTCGCGAACAGGTCGCGTTTCGTCGCGACGTCGAGGCCGACGGCGACGTGGGATTCCGGCAGGAGCTCGGCGATTCGGTTCATCGTGGAGGTCCCCGAAATGACGACCGGCGGACCGCGGAGTCCGCCGGCGAGGGTCGAGGACCGATCGTCGATTCTACACGCGGGGGGCGCCCTCGACGGACGTCGCACCGCGTGCGTCCGGGAAGGGCGCGACGCCCGGATGCCGGGCCGCGGGACGTTCAGCCGTCGGCATTGCGCGCCCATGTCTCGGGATCGCGCTTGACCGCCGGGTCGTGGCGCCCATCGACGCGTTTCTCCTTCGCCTTCAGGACCTGGCGATCGAGCTTGTCGGCGAGCGCGTCGATCGCGGCGTACATGTCCGGCTCGACGCTCTCCGCATGGATGTCCTTGCCGCGTATGTGCAGGTTCGCCTCCACCTTCTGTCGCAGCTTGTCCACCGACAGCACCACGTTGACGTCGATGACGTGGTCGAAATGACGCGTGACGCGGTCGAGCTTGGCCACGACGTAGTCGCGGATCGCGGGCGTGATCTCGAGGTGATTGCCGGTGAGGTTCAGGTTCATGCGTACTCCTTCCGGACGTCTGCGGATCGCGCGAGCCGTGTGCGCGGGACGCGCGTCACAGCGACTTGCGCAGGTTGACGGGAGGGATGGACAACGCCTCCCGGTACTTCGCCACGGTGCGGCGGGCGACGAGGATGCCCTGCTCGCCCAGCACCTCGGCGATCTTGCTGTCGGTCAACGGCGCCTTCGGGTCCTCCGCCCCGATCAACTGGCGTATCAACGCACGGATGGCGGTCGCGGAGGCCGCGCCGCCGGTGTCGGTCGCCACGTGGCTGCCGAAGAAATACTTGAGCTCGTAGGTGCCGCGCGGGGTCAGCAGGTACTTCTGGGTGGTGACGCGCGAGATCGTCGATTCGTGCAGCCCGAGCATGTCGGCGATCTCGCGCAGCACCATCGGGCGCATCGCGACCTCGCCATGCTCGAAGAATCGGCGCTGCCGGTCGACGATCGCCTGCGCGACCCGAAGGATGGTCTCGAAGCGCTGCTGCACGTTGCGGATCAGCCACTTCGCCTCCTGCAACTGGGCGGCGAGCTGCTGGTTCGACGCGTCGCGGCTGCGCGACAGGATGTCGGCGTAGATGCGGTTGACGCGCAGCTTCGGCATCGCCGCCTCGTTCAGCGAGGCGACCCACTGGCCGCGCACCTTCCGCACGAGCACGTCGGGCACGACGTAGTTGGCCTCCGCGTTCGCGAACGCGGCACCGGGCTTGGGCTTGAGCGTCCGGATCAGGTCGCGGATCGCGCGGACCGTCGCCTCGTCGCAGTGCAGGAGCCGCCGCAGCCGCGTCACGTCGCGGTTGGCGAGGAGTTCGAGGTGGCCGTCGACGACCTTGAGCGCGGCCTCGCGGAACGGCGTTCCTTCCGGCAGCGCCCGCAGTTGCAGCGCGAGCGCCTCGCCGATGTCGCGGGCGCCGACGCCGGTGGGCTCGAGGCCCTGCAGGTACCGGAGCGCGATCGCGAGATCCCCGACATCGATCTCGAGTTCCTCGGGGAACAGCTCGGCGAGTTCCTCGAGCGAACTCGAGAGGAAACCGTCCTCGTCGAGCGCATCGATCAACGCCGCGACGAGCTGGCGGTCGCGCTGCGGCAGCGACAGCATGCCGAGCTGCGCCATCAGGTGGTCGCGCAGCGTCGAGGAGGCGATCTGCTGAGGGTAGAACTCGTCGTCGTCGTCGCCGGGGCCCGCGCTGCCCCAGTCGCCGTCGCTTCCCCCTTCGTCGCCGAAATCCGTCTCGGACGCGGGCGCCGAGCCTTCCGCGGCCTCCGCGGTGTCGACCGGCTCCTCGGCGCGTTCGTCGTCGCCGTCTCCGGCGCGCGCGCTGTCCCCGGATTCGGAAGGCGCGCTGCCGGGCGCGGTGACGAGGGCCTCTGCGGGGGGGGCGTCCTCGTCCTCGTTCTCCTTCTCGAGCAGCGGGTTCTCCTGCAGCATGCGCTCCACCTCGGCGTTCAACTCGAGCGTCGAGAGCTGCAGGAGCCGGATCGACTGCTGCAGCTGGGGCGTCAGCGTGAGGTGCTGCGAGAGCTTGAGCTGCAGCGTCGGCTTCATCGGCCGCCGGTGAAGGGGCCCGGCACGTTCTCGCGATGGCTGCGCGAGCGTGTCTGCGCGGGCGGGACGGGAAGGCGCGACGAGTGCCGGCGTGGCGTCATCTACAGGCGGAAGTGCTCTCCGAGATAGACCTTGCGGACCGCTTCATTATAGACAATCTCGTCCGGCGCGCCCGAGGCCAGCACGCTGCCCTCGTTGATGATGTAGGCGCGGTCGCAGATGCCGAGCGTCTCCCGCACGTTGTGGTCGGTGATCAGCACGCCGATGCCGCGCTCCTTGAGGAAGCCGATGATGCGCTGGATGTCCAGCACCGCGATCGGGTCGACGCCCGCGAAGGGCTCGTCGAGGAGGATGAAGCGCGGCCGCGTGGCCAGCGCCCGGGCGATCTCGCAGCGGCGGCGCTCCCCCCCGGAGAGCGACACCGCCGGCGCGTCGGCGAGATGCGCGATCGACAGGTCCTCGAGCAGCGCGTCGAGCCGGTTGGCGATCGCGTCGGGATCGGACTCCTGCAGTTCCAGGATCGCGCGCACGTTCTCCGCGACCGTGAGCTTGCGGAAGATCGACGCCTCCTGCGGCAGGTAGGAGAGTCCGAGCCGGGCGCGCTGGTGGATCGCGAGGCGCGACAGGTTCCGGCCGTCGATCGTGATCTGGCCGCCGTCGCCGGGCACGAGGCCGACGATCATGTAGAAGCAGGTGGTCTTGCCGGCTCCGTTGGGCCCGAGCAATCCGACGACCTCCCCGCTCGCGACCTCGAGCGACACGTCGTGCACGACGGTGCGCGACTTGTAGCGCTTGCGCAGGTGGGTCGCCGAGAGCTGGCTCACTTCGCGGCCGTCTCGCCCGCCGGACGGAGCTCGAGCGAGTCGGTCGCCTTCGCGCCCTGTCCGGCGGCGGACCCCTTCGGCGCGGCCTTCGCGCCGCCCTTCGGCGCGGAGTTCGGCGCGAGGGACTCGCCCTCGCGCGGCTGGAACGTGCCGCGCACGCGCGCGCCCGGTCCGGTGTCGGAGGCCGCCGCGGCCGGGGTGTCCGGGCGTCCCTCGGCCTTGAACACCTCGGTCTTCGTGTTGTAGGACACGTAGTTGCTGCGGATCTCGTCGACGCCGCGCTTCAGGAGCGCGCGGTCGAAGAGTTCGAGCAGGTCCTTCGCGCCGTCGTACTCGATGCGCTGCGCGAACCCCTCGTAGTACTCGTCGCTGCCGTCGCGCTTCTGGCGGAACGACACCGGGTTGCCGGTCGCGGTGACCTGCATCGAGTTGTCGGGATTCTGGCGGAACGTGAGCCTGTCGGCGCGCACGGTGATCGTTCCCTGCGTCAGCACGACATTGCCGTCGAGCTTGCCGAGCTTCGTCTCGTAGTTGAGGTCGCCCCGGTCCGCCGAGAAGTTGATCGGCTTCTCGCGGTCGCCGGTCTCGGCGTTCGAGACCGTGGCGACGACGGCGGCGAGGATCGCGGTGAGCAGGCGCGTCGGTCGGGTCACGGGGTCTTGGCGGGCGGGGACTGCGGCTCGATGGTGCCGGTGACCTGGCCGCGGAGCGACGCGGTCTTCGCCAGATTGTCGAAATCGAGGCCGACGCCGCGGATGATGCCACGCGCGTCCTCGATCGTCACCGGCTCCGCGGTGTCGATGCGCTCCTCGCGCGTCGCGACGTGCAGCGCCTCGGTCCTGAGCGTCATCTTCCCGCCTGGAGAGCCGTCCGGCGCGCCGTCTTTCGGCGCATCGCGCACCGCGCGCACGTCGCCGCTGAACCACGCGTCGTCCTGGTCGGCGGAGAGCCTCCCGTGCTTCGCCGTCAGTTCGAGCGAGGGCTTGCCCGCCTCGGTGAGCACGAGACGCGGTTCGGTGAACTCGCTCGTCCGGTCGTCGGGGAAGTGCTCGGCGCGCTTCGCGGTCAGCGACTGGCGCGGCGTGCCGTCCGGGCCGAGGCCGACCGCGCGGAAGTTCTCGATGTACATGTCGGGTTCGTGGCGCGCCGTCCGGGCGTCCTTGTCCGGTGCCGGACCCACCTGCGCGTCGAGCCAGTACGTCAGCGCCGCGAGACCGCCCAGCATCAGCGCCGGCGACCACGCGGTCAGCCGATCGAGGAAGCGTCGGAAGTTCATGTCGGCGGCGATCGGTGCGGTGGATGCGTCAGGGTTCGCGGAGCGCGTTCGCGGCGCCCCGACATCCGCCGGGGACGCGCGGAACGGCGCCGCAGCCGCTAGCGTGGGGGATTCCCGGCGGCGGCGCAACCGCCTTCATGCAATCCGGTCGCGCGCGGCGAGGATCAGGTCGGCGAGTTCGCGCACCGCGCCGCATCCGCCTCGAAGCCGCGTCACGTAATGCGCGCGGCGCAGCACGACCGGTGGCGCGTTCGGGACGGTCGCGGCGAAGCCGCAGGCGCGCATCAGCGGCAGGTCGGGCAGGTCGTCGCCGATGTGCGCGCAGGCGGCCGGCTCGACGCCGAGGTCCGCGCGGAGCCGTTCCCAGTGGGGCAGCTTGTCGTCGGTGCCGCGGACGAGGTGGACGACGCCGAGCGCGCGCGCCCGGTGGACGACCGAGGACGAGGCGCTGCCGGTGATCCAGGCCACCGCGACGCCGGCAGCCATCAGCCGCTTGAGGCCGACCCCGTCGTGGGCGTGGAACGCCTTGCTCTCGCGGCCGTCGTCGTCGACGTGGATGCGTCCGTCGGTCAGGACGCCGTCGACGTCGCAGGTGAGGAGACGCACCGCGCGTGCGCGCGCGGCGAGCGCGGCGTCGATCGGCGCGGGATCGTGGTCCTCGGGCGTGAACCTCCGATCGTCCACGTCAGACCACCCTCGCGCGGAACAGGTCGTGCAGGTGCAGCGCGCCGACCAGCACGCCTTCCCCGTCCACCACCAGCAGTTGCGACACCTTCGGCGCAGTCTCCATCAGGCCGACGCAGTCGATCGCGAGCCGGTCGGCGCCGATCGTGCGCGGCCCGGCCGTCATGACGTCGTCGACTCGGGCAGAGGGGAGATCGCGCACGCGGGCCACCGCGCGGCGCAGGTCGCCGTCGGTGAAGATGCCGAGCACGCGCCGCCGGCGATCGACGACCGCGGTCATGCCGAGCCCCTTGGCGCTCATCTCGGCGATCGCCGCCGGGAGCGCGGCGCCGCTCTCCACCGACGGCACGGCCGCGTCGGTGCGCATGACGTCGGCGACGCGGATGAGGCGCCGGCCGAGCGCGCCACCCGGGTGCGAACGGGCGAAGTCGTCGGCCGAGAATCCTCTCGCATCGAGGAGCGCGAGCGCCAGCGCGTCGCCGAGCGCGAGCGCCGCGGTCGTGCTCGCGGTGGGCGCGAGGCCGAGCGGGCAGGCCTCCGCGTCGACCGCCGCGTCGAGGTGGACGTCCGCGGCGGCCGCGAGCGAGCTCTCGCGGTTCCCGGTGATCGCCACGATGCCCGCGCCCTGGCGCTTGACATGCGGCACCAGCGTCACGAGCTCATCGGTCTCGCCCGAGTTCGACAGCATGACGACGACGTCGTCGGCGGTGATCATGCCGAGGTCGCCGTGCTGCGCTTCCGCCGGATGCACGAAGAACGCCGGCGTTCCGGTCGAGGCGAGCGTGGCCGCGAGCTTGCGGGCGATGTGGCCCGACTTGCCGAGTCCCGACACGACGACGCGCCCCCGGCAGTCGTGGATCCGTCGCGCCGCGTCGACGAACGACGCGCCGAGGCGCTCGGCGAGACGGTCGATGGCGCGTGCCTCGGTCGCGAGCACCTCGCGCGCGAGCGCGAGCGCGCGTCCTGCGACGACGCCTGGCGGGGACGGGGAGGCGGGACGGTCCACGGCGGCCAAGTATACGGTCCGCGTCGAAACGCGCGCGGCGGCGCCGCCGCGGGCGTGCTAACGTCGGAGCACCGAACCGCGACCATGCTCCACGCCCTTCCGCTCGTTCTCGTCCTCCTCGCCGCGGCGGTGGTGGTGGTCGTCGCCTGCCGGCTCGCGCGCCTGCCGCCGATCCTGGGCTACCTGATCGTCGGGACCGCGATCGGTCCGCACGCGCTCGGATGGGTCGCCGACGACGAGGCCACGCGCAAGGTCGCCGAGTTCGGGATCGTGTTCCTGCTCTTCTCGGTCGGCCTCGAGTTCAGCCTGCCCAAGCTTCGCGCGATGCGCCGCGCGGTCTTCGGACTCGGCCTCGCGCAGGTGGCGATCACCACGCTGGCGGGCGTCGCCGCCCTGTCGGTCGCGGGATTCGGCTGGCAAGCCGGACTGGTGCTGGGCGGAGCGCTCGCGATGAGTTCGACCGCGATCGTCTCGAAGATGCTCGCCGAGCGCGGGGAACTCGCGACGCCCCATGCGCGCGACGCGATCGCCATCCTGCTGTTCCAGGACCTGGCCGTCGTCGCGTTCCTGATCGTGATCCCGTCGCTGCACGCGGAAGCATCCACGCTCGCGCTCGCGCTCTCTCTCGCCGCGCTCAAGGCGGCCGTCGCGCTGGTGGTCGTCCTCTATGCCGGACAGCGGCCGATGCGCTGGTGGTTCTCGCTGGTGGCCCGGCAGCGCTCGCGCGAACTCTTCACGCTGAACGTGCTGTTCGTCACGCTGGGACTGGCCGCGCTCACCGACTTCGCCGGGCTGTCGCTGGAACTCGGGGCCTTCCTCGCCGGGATGCTGATCGCCGAGACCGAGTTCCGCTACCAGGTCGAGGAGGACATCGCGCCGTTCCGCGACGTGCTGCTCGGCCTGTTCTTCGTGACGATCGGGATGGCGCTCGACCTCGCGGTCGTCGGCGCCAACATCGGCTGGGTCCTCGCGCTCCTCATCGTCCCGGTCGCGGCGAAACTCGCGCTGATCGTGCTGCTCGCGCGGGCGTTCGGCTCGCCGCTCGCGACCGCGATGCGCACCGGCCTCTACCTCGCGCAGGCCGGCGAACTCGCGCTCGTGATGCTCGCCTTGGCGGCGCAGAACCGACTTATCGACGGGGCGAGTCTGCAGATCGTGCTGGCCGCGATGGTGCTGTCGATGCTCGCCGCGCCGGTGCAGATCCAGTTCATCGAGCCGATCGTGCGGCGGCTGACCGCGAACGACTGGCTCGCGCGCGCGGCGCAGGTCACCGCGATCGCGTCGCAGGCGATGGCCCGGCAGGAGCACGTGATCGTCTGCGGCTACGGACGGAGCGGGCAGAATCTCGCGCGGCTCCTCGACGCCGAGGACATTCCCTACGTCGCGCTCGACAACGATCCGCAACGCGTGCGCGAGGCCGCGGGCGCGGGCGGAAGCGTCGTCTACGGCGACGCCGGCCGGCGCGAGACGCTCGTCGCGGCCGGACTCCCGAAGGCTCGTGCGGTGGTCGTGACCTTCGCCGACGTGCCGCTCGCGCTCAAGATCCTGCACCTGGTGCAAGCCGTGCGGCCGGAACTTCCGGTCGTGGTGCGCACGGTCGACGACGCGGAACTCGACCGCCTGCTCCGGGCGGGCGCGACCGAGGTGGTGCCCGAGGTGCTCGAAGGCAGCCTGATGCTCGCGTCGCACTCGCTCCTGCTCCTCGGCGTGCCGCTGAACCGCGTGCTCGCGCGCATCCGGGCGATCCGCGAGGAGCGCTACAACCTGTTCCGCGGCTTCTTCCATGGCGCGACCGACGCCGCCGACGCCGCCGAGAACCTGCAGCCGCGATTGCACACGGTGGTGCTCACCGAGCGCGCCGCGGCGGTCGGGCGCACGCTCGACGAGGTCGCGCTCGCGGGCCTGGTCGAGGTCAACGGCGTGCGGCGGCGCGGCGCGCGTCCGGCGCGTCCGACGCCGGACTGGCGCTTCGAACCCGGCGACGTCATCGTGCTGCTCGGCCGGCCGGAGAGTCTCGCGATCGCGGAGGGCCGCTTGCTCGACGGTTGAGGAGCCGGCCCGCTACAATGGCGGGTTCCGCCCTCGATGCCCCCGAACGTGACCCCATCCTCCACGGCCCGACCGGCCGCGACCTTCGATCGCCGCCAGGCGACCGCGGTGGAATTGGCCGACGTGACGTTCGGATACGACCGCACGCGCCCGATCCTCAAGGGCATGTCGATGACGATTCCGCAAGGCAAGGTCGTCGCGATCATGGGCGGATCCGGATGCGGCAAGACCACGATCCTGCGCCTGATCGGCGGCCAGGTGCGGCCGACGGCGGGACGGGTGGTCGTCGCCGGGCAGTCGGTGCCCGACCTCGACCGCGAAGGCCTCTACCAATTGCGCCGGCAGGTGGGCATGCTGTTCCAGTTCGGCGCCCTGTTCACCGATCTGTCGGTGTTCGAGAACGTCGCGTTCCCGTTGCGCGAGCTCACCGATCTCTCCGACGAGCTCATCCGCGACCTCGTGCTGATGAAGCTGAACGCGGTCGGCCTGCGGGGCGCTGCCGCGCTCAGGCCCTCGCAACTCTCCGGAGGCATGGCCCGCCGCGTCGCGCTCGCGCGCGCGATCGCCCTCGATCCGATGCTCGTCATGTACGACGAGCCGTTCGCCGGGCTCGATCCCATCTCGCTCGGCGTCGTGGGCCAGTTGATCCGCAAGCTCAACGACGCGCTGGGCATCACCTCGGTGGTCGTCACCCACGACGTGTACGAGTCGCTCAAGATCGTCGACTACCTGTACTTCGTCTCGGACGGGCGCATCGTCGCGCAGGGCACGCCCGACGAGGTGCGAGCCTCCGGCGACGCGTTCGTGCGCCAGTTCGTCGACGGCGAGGTGGACGGACCGGTTCCGTTCCACGTGGCCGCGCCGCCGCTCGAGCGCTCGTTCGCGATCGGCCATGCCGGCTAGCGCCATCGCCGACGGCGTGCGCCGGATCGGCGCGGGAACGCGGCGCGCGGTCGCGCGGCTGGGGTTCGCGGCGCGTTTCTTCGTCGCGGTCATCGCGCACTCGCCCGCGGGCCTGCGTCGCATCCGGCTGACGCTGCGCGAGATCTACTTCGCCGGAGTGCTGTCGCTCGTCATCATCCTGGTGTCGGGCCTGTTCGTCGGCATGGTCCTCGCACTGCAGGGCTACGACGTGCTGCAGCGCTACGGCGCGTCCGAATCGCTCGGGATCCTCGTCGCCCTCTCGCTCGTGCGCGAACTCGGACCGGTGGTCGCCGGCCTCCTGTTCGCGAGCCGCGCCGGCAGCGCGATCACCGCCGAGATCGGGTTGATGAAGGCCACCGAACAGCTCTCGGCGATGGAGATGATGGCGGTCGATCCGCTCGCCCGGGTCGTCGCGCCGCGCTTCTGGGGCGGCGTGATCTCGATGCCGCTCCTCGCCGCGCTGTTCTCGACGCTGGGCATCTTCGGCGCCTACCTGGTCGGCGTCCGCCTGATCGGGATCGACGCCGGCTCGTTCTGGGGCAACATGCAGTCGGTCGTCGATTTCCGCAGCGACATCGTCAACGGGATCATCAAGAGCGTCGTTTTCGGCCTGATCGTGAGCCTCATCGCCGTGTTCGAGGGGTACGACGCCGCGCCCACCGCCGAAGGCGTGTCGGGCGCGACCACGCGCACCGTCGTCGGCTCGTCGCTCGCGATCCTCGCGGCGGACTTCGTCCTCACCGTATTCATGTTCCGCGGCGTCGGGGTGATCTGATGGCGCCGTCGCGTCCGCCTCCCTCCCGCTCGTCCCTGCGCCGCGCGTGCTACGCTGGGGCAGACCTGCGACGGGACCGGCGCCGCGAACGATCGTCCACCGCGCGGCGCGGGCGAACCCGCCCGGCGCGTTCGCCGGTCACGTCCACGAACCCACTGCCATGAACCGATCGACCATCGACCTCTGGGTCGGCATCTTCGTCCTGCTGGGCCTGGGCGCGATCCTGTTCCTCTCGCTCAAGGTCGGCAACCTGCTGCAGACGAACACCCGCGAGGGCTACCACATCGAGGCGGCGTTCGACAACATCGGCGGCCTCAAGATGCGCGCCCCCGCGAAGGCGGCCGGCGTGGTCGTCGGGCGCGTCGAGCGCATCCGGCTCGACCCGAAGACCTTCGAGGCCGTCGTGACGCTCGTCATCGACCCGCAGTACAAGTTCAGCAAGGACACGATCGCGTCGATCAACACCTCGGGCCTCCTGGGCGAGGTGTACATCGGTCTCGACGCCGGCGGGGATCCGCAGATGATCGCCGACGGCGGGCGCATCGCGAAGACGCAGTCGGCGGTCGTGCTCGAGAAGCTCATCAGCCAGTTCCTGTTCGACAAGGCGCAGCAGCAGGGGAGCGGGAAGTGACGATACCGTCACGCATCGGCCGCGCCGGCGCGGCGCTCGTGCTCGCGGCGGCGCTCGCCGGCTGCGCGACGCTGCCGGACGGCAGCGAGGCGAACAAGGCCGACCCGTTCGAGCCGATGAATCGGGCGATGTACGCGATCCACGAGCCGATCGACCAGCACGCGTTCCGCCCGCTCGCGCAGGCCTGGGTCGACTACGTGCCGTCGCCGGTGCAGGCGGCGGTGCGCACGTTCTTCGGCAACATCGACGACGGCTTCTCGGCGCTGAACGGCCTCTTGCAGGGCAAGTGGGAGAAGGCCGGCAACGATCTCGGGCGCCTGACCGTCAACGTGTGGGGCTTCGGGTTCATCGACATCGCGACCGACGCCGGCATTCCGAAGGGCGAGGAGGACTTCGGCCAGACCTTCGGCTACTGGGGCTTCCCGCAGGGCCCGTACCTGTTCGTGCCGATCATCGGGCCGACGACCTTCCGCGACGGGACCGGGCTCGTCATCCGCGCCTACATGTCGCCGATCTACTACGCGGTCAGCGACGTGCCGCTGCGGAACGTCCTGTACTTCATCGGCGCGCTCGACCTGCGCGTGCAGGCGCTCGATGCGTCCGCGATGATCGACAAGGCCGCGATCGACCGCTACACGTTCATCCGGCGCTCGTACCTGCAGCGCCGCGAGTACCTGGTCTGGGACGGCAATCCGCCGAAACGGGAGGACGACGAATGATTCGCGGATTCGACCGGGGACGCCGCGGGATCGTCCTCGCCTCGCTCGTGGCGCTCGTCGCCGGCCCCGCGTACGCGCAGGAGGCGCCCGACGCGCTCGTGAAGCGCGTGTCGCAGGAGGTGCTGCAGATCATCAAGACCGACCCGAAGGTCCAGGACGGCGACCAGGCGCGCATCCGCGAGGTGGTCGAGACGAAGCTCCTGCAGCACTTCGACTTCCCGCGGATGACCGCGCTGGCGATGGGCCGCAACTGGCGCAAGGCGTCGCCGGACCAGCAGAAGCGCCTCGCCGACGAGTTCCGTTCGCTGCTGGTGCGCACCTACTCCGGCGCGCTGGTGCAGTACCGCAACCAGACGATCGACTACAAGCCGCTCCGCGCGGATGCGGGCGCGACCGACGTCACGGTGCGAACCGAGGTGGTGCGTTCCGGCCAGGCGCCGGTGCCGATCGACTACAGCATGGCGAAGGGCCCGGACGGCTGGCGCGCCTACGACGTCATCATCGGCGGCGTGTCGCTCGTCACCAACTACCGCGACGAGTTCAACGAACAGGTCCGCTCGGGCGGCGTCGACGGCCTGATCGCGTCGCTCGCAGCGCGCAACAAGGGCGGCGCGGCCAAGTGAGCGGTACGGCCCCCGCGGGAGGCTTCGCGCTCGCCGAAGGGGGCGCGCGCTGGAACTGCGCGGGCCAGATCACCTTCGACAACGCCACGACGGTGCTCGACGCGGCGCGTGCGCTCCCGCTGCCGTCCGACGGGCAGGTCGACCTCTCGGGACTCGGTCACGCCGACTCCGCGGCACTCGCCGTGCTGCTCGCGCTGCGGCGCCGCGCCGTCGCGGAAGGGGCCGCGCTGGCGTTCGTGTCGATGCCGCCGCTGCTCGCGTCGCTCGCGCGCGTCTACGGGGTCGACGAACTGATCGGCGCGTGACCGCGGCCGTCGACATCGTCGCTCTCGCGCGCCGGTTCGGGCCGGTCCAGGCGCTCGACGGCGTCGACCTCGCGGTCGCGCAGGGCGAGTTCTTCGGCCTCCTCGGCCCGAACGGCGCCGGCAAGACGACGCTGATCTCGATCCTCGCGGGGCTGGTGCGCGCGGACGCCGGGTACGCGCGCGTCATGGGCCACGACGTCGTCGCCGACTACCGCGAGGCACGCCGGGCGCTCGGCGTCGTGCCGCAGGAGCTCGTGTTCGATCCGTTCTTCTCGGTGCGCGAGACGCTGCGCATCCAGTCCGGTTACTTCGGGCTCGCGCGGAACGACGACTGGATCGACGAGATCCTGCACCACCTCGACCTCACCGAGAAGGCGGACGCGAACATGCGCTCGCTCTCCGGCGGCATGAAGCGCCGCGTGCTGGTCGGGCAGGCGCTGGTGCACCGTCCGCCGGTCATCGTGCTCGACGAGCCGACGGCGGGCGTCGACGTCGAGTTGCGCCGGAACCTGTGGACCTTCGTCCGCCGGCTCAACGCCGACGGCCACACGGTGATCCTCACGACGCACTATCTCGAGGAGGCCGAGGCGCTGTGCGGGCGCATCGCGATGCTGAAGGCCGGGCGCGTGGTCGCGCTCGACACGACGCAGGCGCTGCTGTCGCGCAACGCGGGGCTCACCGTTCGCCTCGTCGCGCGCGACCTGCCCGACGCCTGGAAGCCGAGGCTCCTCCGCCGCACCGGCGACACCTGGCACCTCGGCATCGAACGCCCCGCCGAACTCGAGTCGCTGCTCTCGGCGATGCGGCTCGCCGGCATCCCCGTCCAGGAACTCACGCTCGACGAGGCGGACCTCGAACAGGTGTTCCTGCGCATCATGCAGTCGGGTCCCGCCCCGGCGGCGCCCGTGGCGCATGGAAACCGGCCCGGGATGCCCACGAGCGCCGATGAGGTGTCGTGGTGAGCCTCGCTGCGGCCCCGATGCCGACTGGCGTCGGCGCTTGGACGCTGTTCCGCAAGGAGGTCCTGCGCTTCTGGAAGGTGAGCTTCCAGACCATCGCCGCGCCGATCCTGACGGCGCTCCTGTACCTCCTGATCTTCTCGCACGTGCTGGAGTCCCACGTCGCGGTGTTCGACGGGCGGGTCCGCTACACCGAGTTCCTCGTGCCCGGACTCGTGATGATGTCGGTGCTGCAGAACGCCTTCGCCAACACGTCGTCGTCGCTCATCCAGTCGAAGGTCACCGGGAACCTCGTGTTCGTGCTGCTGGCCCCGTTGAGTCCGCAGGGACTGTTCACCGCGTACGTCGCCGGCGCGATGGTGCGCGGCCTCGCCGTCGGGCTCGGCGTGTTCGTCGTGACGCTCGCGTTCGCGCCGGCGCTCATGTTCCCGGCGCATCCCGGCTGGGTCGTCGTCTTCGCGCTCCTCGGCAGCGCGATCCTCGGGACGCTCGGGCTCCTCGCCGGCATCTGGGCCGACAAGTTCGACCAGCTCGCGGCGTTCCAGAACTTCATCGTCGTGCCGCTCACCTTCCTGTCCGGCGTGTTCTACTCGATCCACTCGCTGCCGCCGGCCTGGCAGGCAGCGTCGCAGTTCAACCCGTTCTTCTACATGATCGACGGCTTCCGCTACGGCTTCTTCGGCCTCTCCGACTCGCCGCCGCTCGCGAGCCTCGCGATCGTCGCGGGATTCGCGTTCGCGCTGGCGGGCGCGGCGCTCGCGCTGATCGGCCGCGGCTGGAAGCTCCGTCCCTGAACCACACCATGGTCACTCCCGAATCGATCCGTGCCTCGATCGCCGCCGGCTTCGCCTGCGAACACCTCGACGTGGAAGGCGACGACGGGCACCACTTCGCCGCGCTGGTGGTCTCCGCCGCGTTCGAGGGTTTGCCCCGCGTGCAGCGCCACCAGCGCGTCTACGCCGCGCTCGGCGAGCGGATGCGCGAGGAGATCCACGCGCTGTCGATGACGACGCTCACCCCCGCCGAGTGGGAGGCGCGCCGCCCGCGCGAGGCCGGCGCGCCATGAGAAAGCCCGAATCCCGCCGCGGTTCGCCCGGCGGTTCGCCGGTCCGCCGCCCGGTTCGCGGGCGATGCTCGGCGCATGGCTACGCTCGCCCCCTTCGCGCTGCCGCTCCGCGCGGCATCGGCCCGGCCTGACGCTTCGCGGAACGACGTCGTGGACAAGCTCGTGATCGAAGGCGGCCGGCCCCTCGAGGGCACGGTCGCCGTCTCGGGCGCGAAGAACGCCGCGCTGCCGATCCTCTGCGCGGCGCTCCTCGCCGACGAGCCGCTCGAGCTCTCGCAGGTGCCGAAACTGAACGACGTGCGCACGATGCGCACGCTGCTGTCGCAGATGGGCGTGCGGATCGACGAGACGGCGGGAGGCGCGCTCGCGCTCGATGCCTCCCGCATCGAATGGCCGCTCGCGCCCTACGAGCTCGTCAAGACGATGCGGGCGTCGATCCTCGTGCTCGGCCCCCTGCTCGCGCGCTGCCGCGAGGCGCGGGTGTCGCTGCCCGGCGGCTGCGCGATCGGCCTGCGGCCGGTCGACCAGCACGTCAAGGGGCTGCAGGCGATGGGCGCCGAGATCGACCTCGACCACGGCTACATCGGCGCCCGCACGACGCGGCTTCGCGGCGCGCGCTTCGTGTTCGACGTCGTCACCGTGACCGGCACCGAGAACCTGCTGATGGCGGCCACGCTCGCCGAGGGGACGACCGTCCTCGAGAACGCGGCGCGCGAGCCGGAAGTCGTCGATCTCGCGCAATGCCTGGTTTCGATGGGCGCGCGCATCAGCGGAGCGGGCAGCGACCGCATCGTCGTCGAGGGCGTGGAGCGCCTGGGCGGAGCGAGGCACCGAATCATGCCGGACCGCATCGAAACCGGCACGTTCCTCGCGGCGGTGGCGGCGGCGGGCGGCGACGCGACGCTCACCGGCGCGCGCGCCGACACGCTCGAAGCGGTGATCGACAAGCTCGTGGAAGCCGGCGCGAGGATCGACGTCGCGCCCGGCGCGCTGCGGATCGTGCGCGACGGGCCGCTCGTCGCGGCGAACGTGCGCACCGCGCCCTATCCCGCGTTCCCGACCGACATGCAGGCCCAGTTCATGGCGCTGGCGACGCGCGCTTCGGGCACGTCGGTCGTCACCGAGACGATCTTCGAGAACCGGATGATGCACGTGCAGGAACTCGTCCGGCTCGGCGCCGACATCGAGGTCGAGGGGAGCACCGCGATCGTGCGCGGCGTCGGACGCCTGACCGGCGCGAACGTCATGGCGACCGATCTGCGCGCCTCGGCCTGCCTCGTGATCGCCGGGCTCGTCGCCGACGGGGCCACGACGATCGATCGGATCTATCATCTCGACCGGGGCTACGAGCGGCTCGAGGAGAAGCTCGCCGCGCTCGGCGCTTCCATCCATCGCGTCAAATGAGCGATGACGCGAGCCATGCGGGTCATTGAGGCGGATCGGCGGGGGCCTGCCCCTTGGGGACGGAGGCCGCCCGCTGCGATGCGCGGAGTGACAAACTGACAGACTTGGGTGCCTCGCCGCTCGCCCGTCCGACGCCGCAGCCCGGACGCTACGACCCGGAGTTGCTGTTCCCGGTCGATCGTGCCGACGCGCGCGCCGCGATCGGGCTCGCGCCGCCGTTGCCGTTCGTCGGCCACGACGCGTGGACCGCGTGGGAACTCACCTGGCTCGACGCGCACGGCCGCCCGCAGGCGGCGGTGGCGCGTTTCGAGGTTCCCGCCGCGTCGCCGCGCATCGTCGAGTCGAAGTCGATGAAGCTCTTCCTCGCGTCGCTGCACGACGAACGCTTCGAGTCGCGGGAACAGGTCGTCGCGGCGATCGGACGCGACCTCGGGCGCGCGACGGGCGCGGAGGTGCGTGTGACGCTCGCGCTGCCGCCGGCCTATGGCGGGCTCGCCCGCGAACCGATGGATGGGGCGTCGATCGACCAGGCGCCGCTCGTCTCGGTGCCCGACGCGCCGGACGCCTCGCGCCTCGCGACCACGCCGTGGGACGGCGACGAGACGCTCTTCACCTCGCTGTTCCGTTCGGTCTGCCCGGTCACCGGCCAGCCCGACTACGCGGCCGTGAGCCTGCGCTACCGCGGCCCGCGCATCGAGCGCGGCTCGCTCCTCGCCTACCTCGTCGGCTACCGGCACCACCCCGGTTTCCACGAGCATTGCGTCGAGCGCATCTTCGTCGACGTCGCGGCCGCGTGCCGTCCGAGCAAGCTCGCCGTCGAGGCGCGCTTCACCCGTCGCGGCGGGATCGACATCAATCCGTTCCGTTCGAGCGAGGCGACCTGGCGCGCGCGCTCGGCGCCCGACGTGCGCCAATAGCGCGGGCCGGCCCGCCGGCCGCGACATCACGTTGCCCGGCGATCGATGAGGCGTGGCCCGGCGACGGCCCGGGAGGCGAGCGCGGGCGAACGGGTAGAATCCCCGGTTCCATGTCGCTCACGATCGCCCTGTCGAAAGGACGCATCCTCGACGAAACGCTGCCGCTCCTCGCGCTGGCGGGGATCGTGCCGGCCGAGGATCCGGACGTCTCGCGCAAGCTCGTGCTGCCGACGAACCGGAGCGGCGTGTCGCTGATGGTCGTGCGGGCCACCGACGTGCCGACCTACGTGCAGTGGGGCGCCGCCGACGTGGGCATCGCGGGCAAGGACGTGCTGCTCGAGCACGGCGGCGACGGGCTCTACCAGCCGGTGGATCTCGGCGTCGCGCGCTGCCGGATGTCGGTGGCCACGCGCCGCGGCTACGACTGGGCCGGCAACGTGCAGCGCGGCGCGAGGATCCGCGTCGCGACCAAGTACGTGACGATCGCCCGCGAGCACTTCGCCTCGAAGGGCATGCACGTCGACCTGATCAAGCTCTACGGGTCGATGGAACTCGCGCCGATCTCGGGGCTCGCCGACGCGATCGTCGACCTCGTGTCGAGCGGCAACACGCTCAGGGCCAACGATCTCGTCGAGGTCGAGACGGTCATGCCGATCACCGCGCGGCTCGTCGTGAACCCGGCCGCGCTCAAGCTGAAGCGCGACGTCGTCAAGCCGCTCGTCGACGCGATCGCGGCGGCCGTGCCCGCGCGCGCGGAGGCGGCGGCGTGACCGTCGTGTTTCGCCGGCTGTCGACCGTCTCGGCCGAGTTCGACGCCGAACTCGGGCGGCTGATCGCGTTCGAGGCGGGCCAGGACCCGGACATCGACGACGCGGTCGCGCGCATCGTCGACGAGGTGCGCCGGCACGGCGACGACGCCCTCCTCGAACTCTCCCGCAAGCATGACCGGCTCGAGTTGCCCTCGGCGGCGGCGTTCGAGATCTCGGCCGACGAGATGCGCCGCGCGTACGAACTCCTGCCCGACGGCCAGCGCGACGCGCTCGCGGCCGCCGCGGCGCGCATCCGCGCGTTCCACGAGGCGCAGAGGGCGCACGGCGGCGGCTTCGAGGTCGTCGAACCCGACGGCACCGTGCTCGGCCAGCGCGTCACGCCGCTCGACCGCGTCGGCATCTACGTGCCGGGCGGCAAGGCGGCGTACCCGTCGTCGGTGCTGATGAACGCGATCCCGGCGCAGGTCGCCGGCGTGCGCGAGATCGTGATGGTGGTTCCGACACCGGGCGGCGTGCGCAACGCGCTGGTGCTGGCTGCGGCGCACCTCGCGGGTGTGACGCGCGCGTTCACGGTCGGCGGCGCGCAGGCGATCGCCGCGCTCGCGTACGGCACCGAGACGATCCCCGCGGTCGACAAGATCTGCGGGCCGGGGAACGCCTACGTCGCGGCGGCCAAGCGCCGGGTGTTCGGCGCGGTCGGCATCGACATGGTGGCCGGCGTCTCCGAGATCCTGGTGATCGCGGACGCGTCGGCGAATCCGGACTGGGTCGCCATCGACCTCTTCTCGCAGGCCGAGCACGACGAGATGGCGCAGGCGATCCTGCTCACCCCCGACGACGCGCTGCTCGACGCGGTGGACGCGGCGATGCACCGCGCGCTCGCGTCGATGCCCCGGGCCGCCGTCATCGAGGCGTCGTTCGCGAAGCGCGGCGCGCTGGTGAAGGTTCGCGACCTCGCGGAAGCCTGCGAGGTCGCGAACCGCATCGCGGCCGAGCACCTCGAACTCGCGGTGGCCGACCCCGACGCGCTCCTGCCGCGCATCCGGCACGCCGGCGCGATCTTCGTCGGCCACCACGCCTGCGAGGCGCTCGGCGACTACTGCGCCGGACCCAACCACGTGCTGCCGACCGGCCGCACCGCGCGCTTCTCGTCGCCGCTCGGCGTCCACGATTTCCAGAAGCGCTCGAGCGTGCTGCGCATCTCCGCGGCCGGCGCGCGCACGCTCGCGCCGATCGCCGCGACGCTCGCGCACGGCGAGGGCCTCACCGCGCACGCACGCTCGGCGGAAGCCCGGCTCGCCGCCGCGGCAGGGCGGCGGGAACCGGCCGCGACATGAGCGGCCCGGCGCCCGTTCGCGCGGTCGAGGCGTCGGCGGTCGAGGCCCGCGTGGCCGCGACCATTCGAGGGGAGATCCTCGCGACGACGAGCTACGCGACCGCGAAGCCCGCGGGCATGATCGAGCTCCACGCGAACGAGAATCCCTTTCCGCTGCCCGCGTCGCTGCGCGGCGAACTCGCCGCCGTGCTGGCGGAGGCGGCGGTGAACCGCTATCCCGAAGGCGCGGGTGAAGGCGTGAAGCGCGCGCTCGCCGCCGCGCTGCCGATCCCGCACGGCGCGGAGATGGTGCTGGGCAACGGTTCCGACGAACTGATCCAGGTGATCACCGCGGCGGTGGCGCGCCCGGGCGCCGCGATCCTCGCGCCCGATCCGACCTTCGTCATGTACCGGATCTACGCCGCGCAATCGGCGGTGCGCTACGTGTCGGTGCCGCTGCGCGCGGATTTCACGCTCGACGACGAAGCGTTCGCCGCGGCGATCGGACGCGAACGTCCCGCGCTCGTGTGGCTCGCGAGCCCGAACAACCCGACCGGGCGCGCGCTGCCGCGCGCCTCGATCGAGCGCATCCTCGGCGCCGCGCCCGGCCTCGTGGTCGTCGACGAGGCCTACGCCGACTTCGCCGGGACCTCCTTCCTGCCGCGCGTGCTCGACTTCCCCAACCTGGTCGTGCTGCGGACGCTCTCCAAGATCGGGCTCGCCGGCGCGCGCCTGGGCTACGCGGTCGGGCATCCGGCCTGGATCGCGGAACTCGACAAGGTGCGATCGCCCTACAACGTGAACGCGCTGACGCAGGCCGCGGTCCCGGTGGTGCTCGCTGCCGCCGACGTGCTCGCGGCCCAGGTGGCGAAGATCGTCGCTGAACGCGCGCGCCTCGCTGCCGCGCTCGCCGCCGTCCCCGGCGCGGAGGTGACGCAGAGCGACGCGAACTTCCTGCTGGTGCGCGTGCCCGATGCGGACGCCATGGCGACGCGATTGCGCGCCGCCGGCATCCTGGTGAAGAATCTGCACGGCGGGCATCCGCTGACCGCGAACTGCCTGCGGATCACCGTCGGCACGCCCGCCGAGAACGATGCGCTGGTTCGCGCGATGACCCCGCCATGAACGCCCCGCCTCCTGCCCGCACCGCCCGCGTCGAGCGCCACACGCGCGAGACCCGGATCGTCGTCGAACTCGGCCTCGACGGCACCGGGCGCTCCGACCTCGCGTCGGGGATCCCGTTCCTCGACCACATGCTCGACCAGGTGGCCCGCCACGGTATGGTCGACCTGACCGTCCGAGCCGAGGGCGATCTCGAAATCGACGCGCACCACACGGTCGAGGACATCGGCATCGTGCTCGGGCAGGCGCTCGCGAAGGCCGTCGGCGACAAGACCGGGCTCGCGCGCTACGGCCACGCCTACGTGCCGCTCGACGAGGCGCTCTCGCGCGTCGTGATCGACCTGTCGGGGCGGCCGGGCCTCGAGTTCCACGTCGCCTTCACGCGCGCGCGCGTCGGGACCTTCGACGTCGATCTCACGCACGAATTCTTCCAGGGATTCGCCAACCACGCGTTCGCGACGCTGCACGTCGACAACCTGCGCGGCGCGAACGCCCATCACCAGTGCGAGACGGTGTTCAAGGCGTTCGGGCGCGCGCTGCGCATGGCGGTCGCCCGCGATCCGCGCGCGGCGGGGGCCATTCCCTCGACCAAGGGAGCGCTTTGACAGTTGTCAGTTGTCAGTTGACAGTTGGCAGTGGTGGCGGCGCTTCCGGTGGTACTACGCCTTTCAACTGACTACCGAACCCGGCGCTCGATGCGCCGCCACCGGAGACACCGGCATCACTGCCAACTGTCAACTGTGAACTGACTCCTGAACCCGGCGCTCGACGCGCCGCCACCGGAGACTCCGTCGCTACTGCCAACGGACAACTGTCAACTGAACACTGAATGATCGCGGTCATCGACTACGGCATGGGCAACCTTCGCTCGGTGGCGAAGGCGCTGCGGCATGTCGCGCCGGCGAGCGAGGTCGTCGTGACGGGCGACGCAGCGGTCGTGCGGCGCGCGGAGCGCGTCGTGCTGCCGGGGCAGGCGGCGATGCCGGATTGCATGCGCTGCCTGGATGCGTCCGGGCTGCGCGAAGTCGTGATCGAGGTCGCGCGCGACCGGCCGTTCCTCGGCGTCTGCCTCGGGCTGCAGATGCTGTTCGACGCGAGCGAGGAAGGGCCGACGGCGTGCCTGGGGATCCTGGCCGGACAGGTCGTGCGTTTCCGCGACGACGCGATGGCGCTTCCGGACGGCGAGCGCCTGAAGGTCCCGCACATGGGCTGGAGCCGCGTGCACCAGGCGCGTGCGCACCCGCTCTGGGAGCGCATCGCCGACGACGAGCGCTTCTACTTCGCGCACAGCTACCATCCGGTCCCGGGGGACCGGAGCGTGGTCGCGGCCACCACCGACTATCCCGCGCCGTTTACTTGCGCGGTGGCACGGGCTAATATCTTCGCGACCCAGTTCCATCCGGAGAAGAGCCACCGCGCCGGTCTGCAGTTGCTCGCCAACTTCGTCGCCTGGAACGGACGCGCCTGACGGGCGCGCCCTCCGCACCGCCGCCATCCCCCACGCCCGCGGCCATGCTGATCATTCCCGCCATCGACATCAAGGACGGCCACTGCGTCCGCCTGAAGCAGGGCGACATGCAGGCGGTGACCGTGTTCTCCGAGGATCCCGCCGCCATGGCGCAGCACTGGCTCGAGCGCGGCGCGGAGCGGCTGCACATCGTCGACCTGAACGGCGCGGTCGCCGGGCGGCCGAAGAACGAACTCGCCATCCGCGAGATCGTGAGCGTCGTCGGCGAGGAGATCCCGGTCCAGCTGGGCGGCGGCATCCGCGACCTCGACACGATCGAGCGCTACCTCGACGACGGCATCACCTACGTGGTGATCGGCACCGCCGCGGTGAAGAATCCGGGCTTCCTGCACGATGCGTGCTACGCGTTCCCCGGCCACATCATCGTCGGCCTCGACGCGCGCGACGGCAAGGTGGCGACCGACGGCTGGTCGAAGATGACCGGCCACGACGTGATCGACCTCGCCCGCAAGTTCGAGGACTACGGCGTCGAGGCGGTCGTCTACACCGACATCGGGCGCGACGGCATGCTGACCGGCATCAACGTCGAGGCGACGGTGCGGCTCGCGAAGGCGATCAAGGTGCCGGTGATCGCGTCCGGCGGCCTGTCCTCGCTCGACAACGTCCGCACGCTGATGAAGCACGAGGCCGACGGCATCGTCGGCGCGATCGCGGGCCGGGCGATCTACGAGGGCACGCTCGACTTCGCGCAGGCGGTCGAGGCGGGAAGGCAGAAGTCAGTTGACAGTTGACAGTTGGCAGTTGGCAGTGGCGCCGGAGTCTCCAGTGGCGGCGCGTGGAGCGCCGCTGCGAGATCGTGGTAGGTCAACCGTCAGCCTGCGAATTTCGATGTGTCGACGCGAAGAGCGTCCGACTCAAGTCGGACCTGCCGCCGACCCGCAACGGCGCTGAATGCGCCGCCACCGGAAACGCCGACCGCACTGTCAACTGCCAACTGCCAACTGAACACTGATGCTGGCCAAACGGATCATCCCCTGCCTCGACGTCGCCGCCGGCCGCGTCGTGAAGGGCGTCAACTTCGTGAACCTGCGTGACGCGGGCGACCCGGTCGAAGTCGCGCGGCGCTACGACGAAGAGGGCGCGGACGAGCTCGCGTTCCTCGACATCCGCGCGAGCATCGAGACGCGCGGACTGCTGTGCGACATGATCGAGGCGGTCGCCGACCAGGTGTTCATCCCGCTGACCGTGGGCGGCGGCGTCAACACGATCGAGGACATCCGCGCGCTTCTGAACGCGGGCGCCGACAAGGTCAGCATCAACACGGCCGGCGTGAAGCGCCCCGAGTTCATCGCCGAGGCGTCGGCGCGCTTCGGCGCGCAGTGCGTGGTCGCGGCGATCGACGCGAAGCAATGCGCGGTGGACGCCTGGCAGGTCGTCATCCACGGCGGACGCACGCCGACCGGGCTCGACGCGATCGACTGGGCGCGGGAGGTCGCGTCGCTCGGCGCCGGCGAGATCCTGCTCACGAGCATGGACCGCGACGGCGCGAAGACCGGCTTCGACCTGAAGCTCACGCGCGCGGTGGCCGACGCGGTCGACGTTCCGGTCATCGCGTCGGGGGGCGTCGGGTCGCTCGAACATCTGGTCGACGGCATCGTCCTGGGGGGCGCGGACGCGGTGCTCGCCGCGTCGATCTTCCATTACGGCGAGTACACGATCGCGCAGGCGAAGTCCGCGATGCGCGGCGCGGGCATCGAGGTGCGATGATGCGCCGGGACCTCCGTTGTCCGATGCCTGCCGCACTTCGCGGCCGCTCGACCGGATACGCGACCCGCACGACGGATCCTCGCGGCGCGGGCGGTTCGAACGCGGCGCTCCGGCCATGAGCTATCTCGACGCCGTCCGCTGGAACGCCGACGGTCTCGTTCCCGCGATCGCCCAGGACCAGGCGACCGGGCGGGTGCTGACGCTCGCCTGGATGAACCGCGAGGCGCTCGAGCGCACCGCCGCCACGCGCGAGGCGCACTACTGGTCGCGTTCGCGGGGACGCCTGTGGCGCAAGGGCGAATCCTCGGGCCACGTCCAGCACGTGCGCGAGATCCGGCTCGACTGCGACGAGGACGCGATCCTCATCGTCGTCGAGCAGGCGGGCGGCATCGCCTGCCACACCGGCCGCGCGCGCTGCTTCCACCAGCGGCTCGACGACGGCGCGTGGCGCGTCGACGAACCGGTGCTGCGCGACCCGAAGGCGATCTATGGCGACTGACGGCACGCGCGCGGACGTTCTCGCGCGCCTGGCGGCGACGATCGAGTCGCGCCGCGGCGCGGATCCGGCATCGTCCTATGTCGCTAGCCTTCTCGCGAAGGGCCGCGACGCGATCCTGAAGAAGATCGGCGAGGAGGCGACCGAAACGGTCATGGCGTCGAAGGACGGCGTCCCCTCGCGTGTCGCCGCGGAGATGGCGGACCTCTGGTTCCATTGCCTCGTGCTGCTCGCGCATCACGGACTCTCGCCCGATGACGTGCTCGAGGAACTCGAGCGGCGCGAGGGCCGCTCCGGACACGACGAGAAGGCCTCGCGGCGCTGAGGCGGCGCGCGATCCGCGGCGCGTGCCCTACGAGCGCACCCAGTTCGGGACCCTGATGGCGGTGGGGACGCTCCTGGGCTTCGCCGCCGCGGGTTACGTGCTCGCGTTCGTCGTGTCGCCCGCGACGCGCGAGGCCGTCCCCTGGCTGACTTGGGCGCTCTGCGGCGTGCTCGTCGCGGGATTCCTGCTCGTGGGCTGGATGCGCGTGCGTGTCGACGATCGCAGGTTGCACGCGGTCATGGGCGTCGGACTGCTGCGCAAATCGGTCGAGATCGCCGACGTGCGCAAGGCCGAGGTCGTCCGGACGCGGGTCCTGTGGGGATGGGGCGTCCATCTGACGCCGGCCGGTTGGCTATACAATGTCGGCGGCCGCTGGGCAGTCCGGCTGGAACTCGCCTCCGAGCGGGCGGTCATGATCGGGAGCGACGACCCGGGAGGGCTCCACGACGCCATCGAAGCCGCGCGGGCCGCGGCCAACCGACCACGCTGATCCATGCACGATCCGGACTGCATCTTCTGCAAGATCGTCGCCGGCAGGATTCCCTGCCGGAAAGCGCACGAGGACGGCGAGGTCCTGGCGTTCCACGACATCCAGCCGCAGGCGCCGGTGCATGTGCTGTTGATCCCGAAGAAGCACATCGCGACGCTGTACGATGCGGCGCCCGCCGACGAGGCGCTCCTGGGGCGCATGCTGGCGCTGGCGCCCTCGATCGCGAAGGCGCAGGGCGCGAACGACGGGTTCCGGGTCATCGTGAACACCGGACGCGTCGGCAATCAGGAAGTGCAGCACGTTCATCTGCACGTGATCGGGGGGCCGGACCCGCTGGGCCGGATGCTCCCCCGCAAGGAACCGTAAGGAGAAGGACATGGGCGGTCTCTCGATCTGGCACTGGCTGATCGTGCTTCTGGTCGTCGTGCTGATCTTCGGCACGAAGAAGCTTCGCAATATCGGGCAGGACCTCGGTGGCGCGGTCAAGGGTTTCAAGGAAGGCGTGAAGGGCGCCGAGGACGACGCGAACGCCGCGAAGTCGGCGGCCGCCGACGCCACGAACCCGGCGAAGCTCGGCGGACAGACCCTCGAAGGCGAGGTCCGCAAGGAAACGACGACCCGGTCGTAGCCTCCGCGCGAGTCCTCGCGCCCGGCGCCGCGCCGCGCGCGCGGCACCGTCATGTTCGACATCGGCTTCTCCGAAATCGTCGTCATCGCCGTCGTGGCGCTGATCGTGCTCGGCCCCGAGCGTCTGCCCAAGGCCGCGCGCACGCTCGGCCACCTGTTCGGGCGGCTGCAGCGCTACGTGAACGAGGTGAAGTCGGACATCAGCCGCGAGATGGAGCTGGAGGAACTGAGGAAGGTGCAGCAGGAGGTCAAGTCCGCGGCGCGCGAATTCGAGCAGTCGGTCACGACCGCCGCGCAGGACGTCGAGAGCGGCGTGCGCGACGTCGAGCGCCAGCTCAACACGGCGGGAGAGACCCCGACGGCCGAGCCGCAGCCTTCCTCCGATCCGGCACCGCCCGCCGTGACGGCGGGCGTCGAGGCGCCCGCGGGCGAACCCGCGCGCCAGCCGAGCCTGCCCGGCTTCGATCGGATCTGACGGGAGCCCGGGTTGAGCGAGCCCGCCGACGCCACGCAGCAGGAGACGTTCATCTCGCACCTGGTCGAGCTGCGCGACCGGCTGCTGCGCGCGATCATCGCCGTCGTCGTCGTGATGCTGGCGCTGTTCCCGTGGGCGAAGGACATCTACGCGCTGCTCGCGCGGCCGCTCCTCGCGGTGCTGCCGCACGGCGCGACGATGATCGCCACCGACGTCACCGGCACCTTCCTCGTGCCGCTCAAGGTGACCGCGATGGCCGCGTTCGTGCTGGCGCTGCCCTACGTGCTGTGGCAGGCGTGGGCGTTCGTCGCGCCCGGCCTCTACCACCACGAGAAGCGGCTCGCGCTGCCGGTGATCGTGTCGTCGGTGGTGTTCTTCGCGGTCGGGATGGCGTTCGCGTACTTCTTCGTGTTCCCGGTCGCGTTCGGCTTCTTCGCCGGCTACGCGCCCGCGGGCGTGCAGATGATGACCGACATCGACAAGTACCTGTCGTTCGTGCTGACGATGTTCATCGCGTTCGGACTCACGTTCGAGACGCCGGTCGTCGTCATCGTGCTCGTGCGCCTGCGCATCGTGTCGCTCGAGAAGCTCCGGGCGGCGCGCCCCTACGTGATCGTCGGCGCGTTCGTGATCGGCGCGATCTTCACGCCGCCCGACGTGGTCTCGCAGCTCATGCTCGCGATCCCGCTGTGGGTGCTCTTCGAACTGGGACTCGTGCTCGCGCGGATCATCGGGACCGGCGCCGCGCCGGTCGGCGACGAAGCGGCGTAGCGAAGCTGTCCCCCGCCCGTGGGGGCGGGCACATCGCGGTGCCCTGGTAGAGCCGGCGTCGGACGCCCGGCCTCAGGACGTGACCTTCGGCCGCTTGCCGACCACCACGACGAGACTCACCGGCTGTTTCGCGCGCACGACCACGACCTTCGCGCTCGACCCGGGCTCGAGCTCGGCGATGCGCGAGAGGAGTGCCGCGGTATCGCGCGTCGGCTTGCCCTCGAGTTCGACGACGAGGTCGAGCGGGCGGAGCCCCGCCTTGTCGGCCGGTCCGTCGCGGACGAGCGCCCGCACGACCACGCCGTCGCTGCGATCGAGCGCGAGCGCGCGCTGCAGCTCCGGGTTCAGGTCCTGCGGCTCGACACCGAGCCAGCCGCGCGTGACTTCGCCGTCGCGGATGATCTGCTCGAGGACGGAGCGCGCGAGCGTGACCGGAATCGCGAACGCGATGCCGAGCGAGCCGCCCGACGGCGAGAAGATCGCGCTGTTGATGCCGATCAGGTTGCCGTTCGCATCGACCAGCGCGCCGCCCGAGTTGCCCGGGTTGATCGGCGCGTCGGTCTGGATGAAGTCCTCGAACCGGTTGAGGTTGAGCGCCTTGCGCCCGAGCGCCGAGACGATGCCCGACGTGACGGTGTGTCCGAAGCCGTACGCGTTGCCGATCGCGAGCACCGGGTCGCCGACCTCGACGTGATCGAGCGACCCGAAGGTGATCGACGGCAGTCCGGTCGCGTTGGCCTTCAGGACCGCGAGATCGCTCTCCGGATCGGTCCCGACGATGCGCGCCGACAGCGGGCGCCCGTCGGCGAGCGCGAGTTCGATGTCGTCGGCGCCCGCGATCACATGGTGGTTGGTGAGGACGTAACCCTCGGGCGAGACGATCACGCCGGAACCGAGCGAGGTGAGCTTCTGCGGCGCGGCGCGCTGCGCGAGTTCCGGGAAGAATCGGCGCAGGATCTCGTCGTCGAACATCGGGTTGACGCGCGCGGCCGTCTCCTTGCTGGTCCGGATGCTGACGACCGCCGGCGTGGCCTTGCGTGCCGCCAGCGCGAGCGATGCCGGCGGGGCCGTGCGCACCGTTCCCGTCGGAACGGCGGGCGCTTCCTGCGTGAGCACGACCGGGCTGATGCGGGCGGCGTTCCGGGGCAGGAGGTCGGGACGCAGCGTCGCCACGACGAACAGCGCGGCGACGCACAGCGTGGAGGCCTGCGCGAAGAGGAGCCAGAAACGTCGAAGCACGGTTGGGTGACCGGAAGGCGGCGGGAGATCGAGTATAGCGCCGGACCGGCGGCCGGCCATCGCCGCCGGCGCCGGGTTTTCGGCGCAAGATGCTGATCCTGAAACGCTTTTCGGCAAGCGCTTCCGGCGGACCGGGCGAATCCCGTATAATCGGCGGGTTTTTGCGGGTCACAAGGGGCAACCGCGCGAATCTGGCGCAGCGGGACAGGGTTCAAGGCAGGTCGGTGCAACGCCCCGGACTCCTCGAGAAGCATCCTCCGCGCAAGGCGATCATGGACGAAGCACTGGTGGACAAGGGGAAGCGCCGTTTCCTGATCGGCGCGACGGGCGTCGTCGGCGGCGTGGGCGCGGTCGCCGCGGCCGTTCCGTTCGTGATGTCGTTCTTCCCGAGCGAGCGCGCGAAAGCCGCGGGCGCGCCGGTCGAAATCGACATCTCGAAGATCGAGCCCGGCCAGAAGATCGACGTCGAATGGCGCGGCAAGGTGTGCTGGCTCGTCTCGCGCACGCCGGACATGCTCGCGACGCTGCCGAAACTGACCGACCGCCTCGCGGACCCGAACTCCAATCAGGACCAGCAGCCGTCCTACGCGAAGAACGAGAGCCGCGCGATCAAGCCGCCGCTGTGGATCGCGGTCGGCATCTGCACCCACCTCGGCTGCTCGCCGACCTACCGCAAGGACATCGCGCCGGCCGACCTCGGGCCGGACTGGCTCGGCGGGTTCTTCTGCCCCTGCCACCAGTCGAAGTTCGACCTCGCCGGGCGCGTCTACAAGGGCATGCCCGCGCCGCTCAACCTCGTCGTCCCCCCGCACAAGTACCTGTCGGACACGCGGGTGCTGATCGGCGACGACAAGGCCTGAACGCGAGGACGCCATGCAGAAAATGCTCGCCTGGATCGACGCACGCTTCCCGCTCACCGCGCTCTGGGAGTCGCAGTGGGGCAAGTACATCGCGCCGAAGAACTTCAACTTCTGGTACTACTTCGGCTCGCTCGCCGCCTTCGTGCTGGTCCTGCAGATCGTGACCGGCATCTTCCTCACGATGAACTACAAGCCCGACGCGCAGAAGGCGTTCGAGTCGGTCGAGTACATCATGCGGGACGTGCAGTGGGGCTGGCTGATCCGCTACATGCACACGACCGGCGCGTCGATGTTCTTCATCGTCGTGTACCTGCACATGTACCGCGGGCTGATCTACGGCAGCTACCGCAATCCGCGCGAGTTGACCTGGATCTTCGGCTGCCTCATCTACCTGTCGCTGATGGCGGAGGCGTTCTTCGGCTACCTGCTCCCCTGGGGCCAGATGTCCTACTGGGGCGCGCAGGTGATCGTGAACCTGTTCAGCTCGATCCCGCTGATCGGCGAGGACCTCGCGGTGTGGATCCGCGGCGACTACACGATCTCGGACATCACCCTCAACCGCTTCTTCGCGTTCCACGTGATCGCGCTGCCGCTGGTGCTGATCGGGCTCGTCGCGGCGCATCTGATGGCGCTGCACGAGACCGGATCGAACAACCCGGACGGCGTCGACGTCAAGCACCAGCCGAAGGACCCGAAGACCGGGCTGCCGCTCGACGGCATCTATTCGCACCCGTACTACACGATCAAGGACATCGTCGGCGTGATCGTGTTCCTGGTGGTGTTCTCGATCATCATGTTCTTCATGCCCGAGATGGGCGGGTACTTCATCGAGGCGAACAACTTCATCCCGGCGGACCCGCTGAAGACGCCGGAGCACATCGCGCCGGTCTGGTACTTCACGCCGTACTACGCGATGCTGCGCGCCGTGCCGTCGTTCCTGGGCTCGCAGGTCTGGGGCGTCATCGTGATGGGCCTCGCGGTGCTGATCTTCTTCGCGCTGCCCTGGCTCGACCGCGGCCCGGTGCGGTCGATCCGCTACCGCGGCACGCTCTACAAGGTCTGGATCGCGATCTTCGTGGTGAGCTTCCTCGTGCTGGGCTACCTCGGCGTGGTTCCGGTCACCGTGTGGGGCCAGTTCGCCGACGGCGTGCCGATCATCGGCGGCGGGGACCGCGCGACGCTGGTGGCGCGCGTCTTCACCGCTCTCTATTTCGCCTTCTTCCTGCTCATGCCCTGGTACACGAAGATCGACAAGTGCAAGCCCGAGCCGACGCGGGTGACGGGATGACGCCGATGACCACCCAGAAGATGCGCGCCGCCGCGGCGGCGTTCCTCGCCGCCGTGGCGCTCGTGCTCGCCGCGCCGGCGGCCGCCTCCGGGGGCGCCGACCTGCGCATGGAGCGGGCCCCGACGAACCGCCTCGACGACGCCTCGTTGCAGCGCGGCGCGCGGACCTTCGTCAACTATTGCCTCAATTGCCACAGCGCGAAGTACATGCGCTACAACCGGCTGACCGACCTCGGGCTCACCGAGGACCAGATCCGCGACAATCTGATCCTCGGCGACGCGAAGATCGGCGACGTGATGAACGTCGCGATGCGTCCGGCCGACGCGAAGGCGTGGTTCGGCGCGCCGCCGCCGGACCTCTCGGTGATCGCGCGCGTGCGCGGCCGCGACTGGCTCTACAACTACTTCCTCGGCTTCTACCGCGACGCCGGCACCCCGACCGGATGGAACAACCTGGTGTTCCCCAACGTCGGGATGCCGCACGTGCTGTGGACCGCGTCGGGCCAGAACAAGCTGGTGACCGCCGAGTTCGACGATCACGAGAAGGCGGTCGCCGCCGCCATCGCGACGAAGGCGCTCGCCCTGGTCGAGCCGGTGCCGGGCGGCAAGTTCGTCGTGCGGACGGTGGAGGTCGACACGCCGGGATCGATGACGCCGGTCCAGTACCGCACGATGGTCGCCGACCTCGTGAACTACCTCGACTACATGGGCGACCCCTCGCGCAACCAGCGGATCAGGCTCGGGATCGTCGTGCTGATGTTCCTCGGCGTCCTGTTCTTCTTCGCCTACTGGCTGAAGCGCGAGTACTGGAAGGACGTGCACTGACCGTTCGCCCGGCCGTCGCGACGCGGCGGCACGGTGAGCGTTCCCGGGCGCCGGGCGCGCGAAGTCGCGCCCGCGGCCCCGCTTCAGGGAGAACCACCCGCCATGATGACCCTCTATTCCGGGACCACCGACCCGTTCTCGCAGCGCTGCCGCATCGTGCTGCACGAGAAGGGCATGGACTTCCAGATCATCGACGTCGACCTCGACCACAAGCCCGAGGACCTCGCGGTGATGAACCCGTACAACCAGGTGCCGGTGCTGGTCGAGCGCGACCTGGTGCTGCACGAGTCCAACATCATCAACGAGTACATCGACGAGCGCTTCCCGCATCCGCAGCTCATGCCGGCGGACCCGGTGATGCGCGCCCGCGCGCGGCTGTTCCTGCACCGCTTCGAGAAGGAACTCTTCATCCACGTCGACGCGCTCGAGGGCAACAACCAGAAGAACGCGGAAAAGGCCCGCAACCTCGTCCGCGACGCGCTCCTGCAGATCGCGCCGGTGTTCACCAAGCACAAGTACATGCTGGGCGACGAGTACTCGATGCTCGACGTCGCGATCACGCCGCTGCTCTGGCGGCTCGACTACTACGGCGTCCCGATGTCCAAGCCCGCCGCGCCGCTCCTCAAGTACGCCGAGCGCCTGTTCTCGCGTCCCGCGTTCTCCGAGGCGCTGACGAGCGCGGAGCGGGGGATGCGCAAGTGAGTTGTCAGTTGACAGTTGACAGTTGACAGTGGCGCCGGAGTCTCCGGTGGCGGCGCATCGAGCGCCGTTGCGATGTCCTCGTAGGTCCGGCTTCAGCCAGCGCCGTTGCGACGTCCTCGTAGGTCCGGCCTCAGCTAGCGCCGTTGCGATGTCCTCGTAGGTCCGGCTTCAGTAACCGGACGCCTTTCGCCGCGATCCGCAGTCCCGCCAGCCGCCGTCCCGCCCCTCCGGGTGGCCGTTCGGGCAGGTGGGCCCCGCCCGGGCTCGAATCCTGCTAGCCTATCCGGAGGATGCGGACCACGACCCTTGGCTCAGCTATGACGGCTCCCGGCGCTCGATGCGCCGCCAGCGGAAACTCCGCTGCCCCTGACTCCTGTCAACTGACTCCTGACTGCTGAATCCGGCGCTCGATGCGCCGCCACCGGACACGCCGCCGCCGCCGCCGCTGCCAACTGTCAACTGCCAACTGCCAACTGAAATGTCGGAACAATCCGCCAAGCCCTACCTGATCCGCGCGATCTGCGAGTGGTGCGCGGACAACGGCTTGACGCCCTATCTCGCGGTCAAGGTGAACGCCCAGACGCGCGTGCCGGCGGCGTTCGTGAAGAACGGCGAGATCGTGTTGAACGTGAGCCACGCGGCGACGCGCAAGCTCACGATCGACAACGACTGGATCCAGTTCACCGCGCGCTTCAACGGCCAGTCGCAGGAGGTCGCGGTGCCGGTATCGAGCGTCGCCGGCATCTTCGCGAAGGAAACCGGCTACGGCTTCGCGTTCACGGTCGCGCAGGAACCGATGGCCGCCGGCGTGAACACGCCGGCCGAGGCGCCCTCCGCCGGCGGCGACGATGACCGCAAGCCGCGCACGCGGCCCGCGCATCTGCAGGTCATCAAGTAGCCCGGCGAGCCGGCGATGTCGACGCCGTGTCGCGCCGCGCGCGGGCGTCCGCGCCCGGCTACTCGCTCTTCAGCCTGCGCGAGCCTTCGATGAGCGGGTGCCAGCCGTAGACGAGCGTGAGCATGAAGCCGTCCATCTTGAGGTCACCGGGCGCGCTGTCGTTCACGGTCGACTTGTAGCCGAAGGTGAGGTTCAGGTTCTCGTTGACCTGGTAGCCGAGCGTGAGCCCGACGCCGAGGTTGTTGAGCTTCTCGCCGGCGACGCCGTTGATCGTCGCCTTGCCGCCGCTGTACCAGGAGGCGTCGATCGAGCCCCAGAAGCGCTCGGTGAAGTCGCGCGTCAGGTGCGCGTCGAGCTGGAACATCGGGTCGGTCTCGAGCGTCTGCCCGAGGTAGTCGGTGTTGTTGCCGAAGAGCCACACGGCAGGCAGGAACTCGAGCGTCGTGCGCCGGCCGGGCACCCATTCGCCGAGCTGCCAGACGACCGGCATGCCGAGGCGGCCGTACCAGCGGTTCTGCCCGAGGTTGAGCGGCTGGTCGCTGTCGTACTCGCCGATCGGCAGCGCGAGGTCGGCGAGCACGTCGACCGAGAACCCCGGCTCGTAGCGCAGCGCGTCGGGGATGTTCTTCTGCGCCTTCGGCCCGAGGATGTTGAGGTTGAACTCGAGCATCGGATCGCCGAAACCGCTGGCCGACTGGTTGAACGTGTTGCCGGCCACGGTCACGTCGCCCGAGACACGCCCCATCGGCAGCAGGATCGCCGCCATCGCCGAGCGGTCGAACAGCGTGAACGTGCGCGCGTAGCCGGCGATCGCCAGCGTCCCGCTGAAGTCCGCGCCGGGCGTCACCGTGTGCGCGGGATCGAACGGGTTCGTGTTTCCGTCGATCGAGTTCACGATGAGCGGCACGGCGTTCCCGTCCGACAGCGTCTTCCAGTAGAAGCGCGCAGGCACCTGCGCCCCGGCCTGCGACGCCCCGAGCAGGAACACGGCGAGCGTCGTCGCGACGGTCCATCGCGTCCGGTGCGCCGACTGGGTCAAACGTGCGTGTGCGTTCATGGTTCGTCGTCTCCGTCGATGGCGTTTCGGATCGGCAATGCTCAGGGCTTCGGATCGGCCAGCTTGTCCTTGGGCGGCACGAACTGGCGTTTGTAGATGAGCGGCGGATAGCCGGCGTCGTCGGGCACCCGCGGTGGGAGCTGGTCCTCGAGCGTTTCGTACGGCGAGCGGCTCGGCAGGATCACGTTGTTCGCTCGCGCGTACGCGTCCCAGAGCGCGAGCAGCGCCTTCAGCTTGTCGGGGCGCTCGCGCGCGAGGTCCTGGCGCTCGCCGAGGTCGTCCGCGAGGTTGAAGAGCTGCCACTCGCCGGTGCCGTACGGCTTCCATTCCCCGCGGATCTTCCAGTCGCCCTGGCGGAGCGCGCGATTGCCGAAGATCTCCCACGCGAGGTAGTCGTCGCTCGTCCTCGGCGACTCCGCCTGTCCGGCCAGCACGCGGCCCCACGACTTGCCGGCGAGCGGGGGCAATTCGTGCCCGTCGAGGGTCTTCGGATAGCCGGCGCCGGCGACCTCGAGCAGCGTCGGCATGATGTCGGCCACGTGCATGAGGCCACGGTTGATGCTGCCCTTCGGCCGCTTCACGTTCGGCCCGCTGACGATGAGCGCATTGCGGATGCCGCCTTCCGCGGTCCACCCCTTGTACTGGCTGAACGGCGTCATCGACACCTGCGCCCACATCGGGCCGTAGCCGACGTACGAGCCCGGATCGCCCCACGCGTTGGGATGGGTCTGCGACCAGTTGATTGCCGCGAAGAGGAAGTCGCGCGTGCCGGGCGAGCCCGCGATCATCTTGAACAGATCGGTGCCCTCGGCGCCGTTGTCGCCGAACACGATGAAGATCGTGTTCTCGTACTCGCCGATCTTCTTCAGGTGGTCGATCAGGCGCCCGACGTGGTAGTCCATGTTCTCGACCATGCCGGCGTAGAGCTCCATCTTCTTGCCGAGGATGGCGCGGGTCGCCGGCGCCAGCACGATGGGATCGGGCAGGAACCACATGCGCTCGGCGAGCTCGGTGCCGGCGGGCACGATGCCGAGCTCGACCTGGCGCTTGAGACGCTCCTGCCGCACCGCGTCCCAGCCCCTGTCGTACTCGCCGACGTGGCGCGAGCGCCACTCCTTCGGCAGGTGGTAGGGGTCGTGCGGCGCCTGGTGGGCGACGTAGGCGAAGAACGGCTTGCCGTCGCCGCGGTTGGCGTCGATGTAGCCGATCAGCTTGTCGGTGTAGGTCTTCGTCGCGTAGTAGTCGTCGGGCAGCTTCGTGAGATAGCGCCCGTCCTCGGTGAAGGAGGACTTCGGCGACGCGCCGGTGAAGTTCGTCATGTCCCAGTAGCTGCCCGCGCCGTCGAGCAGCGAGAAGTCGCGCTCGAACCCGCGCGCGGCCGGGATCTGGTCGGGCTGCTTGCCGAGGTGCCACTTGCCGACCATGTAGGTGTGGTAGCCGGCGCCCTTGAGCAGTTGCGGCAGCGTGGCGACGCGGTCATTGAGGTAGCCCTCGTAACCGACCGCGCCGCGCTGGTTGGGCGCGGTCCACTCGTCCATGTTGCCCAGGCCGTTCAGGTGCGTATCGACGCCGGTTAGCAACACGGATCGCGTGGGCGAGCAGGTCGCGTGCGTGTAGAAGTTGGTGAAGCGCACCCCGACTTTCGCCAGCGAGTCGAGGTTCGGCGTGGCGATCTCGCTCCCGAACGATCCCATGTCGGCGTAGCCGAGGTCGTCGCCGAGGATGATGACGATGTTGGGCCGTCGCGTCGCGTCGGCTGCCACGCCGGCGACGGGCGCGGCGAGCGTCGCGATCGCGGCGATGCCGATCGCAATGTACCGCCCGCGCGGACCGTGCCGGCCGCGCGACGGTCGCGCTTCCGCGCATCGTGTTTCGGGCCGTGATGCGTGCTTCGCGTCGTCGGTGTCCATCAGAATTCCACCTCCATGCCCCGCGCTTTCGCGACCCGGTAGATCGCGTCGAATGTGCTTGCGAGATCCCACGGCGCGTCCGGCGGTTCATGGCGAAACTCGCGGTACGCGCGCTCGACATTCATGTAGATGCGCGCCGGACTTCGCCACTCTCCGTACGGTCCGAGGTCGATGCGCCCGCAGGCCTCCACCGCGGACAGTCCGTGGTCGAACCAGCGGCGCGACTCCTCACGCACGTAGTCGAGGTATGCCTTCATTTCCATCGCGCCCTCGATTCCGCACACCGGGCCGTGTCCGGGAACGATGACGTCCGGATCGAGCCAGAGAACGAGATCGAGCGTCGCCTGCCACCGCTGGAACGTGCCGGTCCAGCCCAGCGGCGTGCATCCGCGGAAGACGACGTCTCCCGCGAACACCACGCGCTCGCAGGGGACGTGGACGATCGTGTCGCCCGACCGGTGGCAGGGCCCGACGTGGATCAGGTGCACCTCCGTGCCTTCGAGGTCGAGCACGCAGCGTTCGTCGAAGAGCGTCGTCGGTGCGAGGGGCTCGAGGCCTTCGAAGTCGAAGTCCTGTCGCAACTGCTGTGCGCACGCCAGCGCGCCGGGGTGCCTGGCCTGCAGCGGGAGTCGAGGGAGCAGACGCTCGGAGCGTTCGACGAGCTCGCGCAGTGCCCGCGGATCGGCAGCGTGGCGCATCGCCTCGGGCACCGTCCGGTGCGCGATGATTTCCGCGCCCGCGAACAGCTGGTTGCCCCCCATGTGGTCGCAGTCCTCGTTCGTGTTGATCACGCGTGTCGGCATGCTCGGCCGCACGAGGCCGAAGAGTTCGATCATCCGTCGCGCGTGGTGCAGGTCGGGCTGCGTGTCGACGACGACGCCGCCGCCCCGGTTGACGAGCCCGGAATTGGCGTCGAACATGCGGTTCCTCTCGTTGAGGACCGCGAAGCAATTGTCGCTGACCTGTTGCAGCTTCACTTGGGGGCGCCGTGGCGTCCGACTGCGGCATACTGGCGGGCGGACCGCATCCCGGGATGCGGTCCGCTCCGGCCCTTGTCGCCCCGGTCCCGGCTCGATCTGTGAGCGTGGTAACTACCTCGTCGCGGTCCGGCGTACTTTCGCGCGCCGCGCCGAAGGGCGTCTATCGGATTTCCGCAAACGACGAAAGTCATGACAGCCGTCGATACGCCGCCACCGCCGGCCGTTACCGTCATCGACATCCGCGACCCGACGGCGGCGGGCGCGGGCATCGAGCTGATCGGCCAGGATGCGGTGAAGCTCCTGCCGGCGCCGTTTCTCGCACGCCGCATCACCGTGCGTCTCGCGACGACGGCAGTCTTGTTCCACGCGACGCAATTTCGCGTCCGTACGCGCACGCGCGCGCATGGCGACCTGCTCGGCTATGTGACGTTCGGCCCGCGGACGAAAGGCACCGTCGACGGCCTGCCGGTGCGAGCGGGTCTTCTGGTCGCCGCCGCGCCCGGCGTCGAGGCGCGATTCGTCGTCGACACCGACTGGGAGAGCGTCACGCTGCTGGTACCCCCGCGAATCCTGGGCGAACAGTTGAAAGCACGGCAGCGGGAGCACGCCTTCCGGTGGCCCCGAGACGTCGAACTCATGGAGGCGGGCACCGACGAAGTCCTGGCGTTGTTCGATTGGGGGCGACGGCTGGCGACCACGGCGGCACGCCAGCCCGCGATCTTCGACGACCGGCCCGACCAACGCGCGGCCGCCGAAGTCGAGTTGCTGGAGATGTTGTTACGGGCGGTGGGGACGGCCGAGCGTCTCGAGCCTTCGCGAAGCGACGCGACCCGCCAGTCGTACAGCCTCGTGGTCAAGACCGCCGAGGATCATGCGCTTTCCCGAATCGGAGAGCACCTGCACGTGAGCGAGCTGTGTCGCGCGGCGGGCGTGAGCGAGCGAACGCTCGAATACGCGTTCAAGGAGTGCCTGGGGCTCTCGCCGGTGACTTACCTGATCCGCCTGAGGCTGCATCGCGTGCGTCAGGCGCTGCTGGCGGCCAGCCAGGGCACCACGACCGTTTCGACCGAGGCGCTCAACGGAGGCTTCTGGCACTTCGGCGAATTCTCGCGCGCCTACAAGGCGTGCTTCGGCGAGCTTCCTTCCGACACGCTGCGACGCAAGTCGCTCGAGGAACCGACCCCGGGGGGATCGGCCGCGCCGCCACGTGCCGGCCGCGGCTCCTGACGCGGCGGGCGCATGTTACGGGCGCCCGTTAGAATTGCATCCGCGCCGGCATAGCTCAGTTGGCAGAGCAGCGGTTTTGTAAACCGAAGGTCCCGGGTTCGAGCCCTGGTGCCGGCATTCCAGTCTTCACGATCAGAGCGATCCGGACCCGGGGTCATCTCCGAAGGAGCGCGTATCCGGATTGCATCGATGCATGCGGAGGAACGGCATGGGGGAAAGAGCATGCACGAGCCGCCCGCGCCGCCGCGCGCTCGCAGCATTGTCCGGCGCGGCAGCCTGGAGCGCGCTGCGGGGTAGCGCCCTCGCGTCCGCATCGACCGACGCCGGGAAGACGTGGCCCGCGCGCGCGATGCGCATCGTGGCGTCGGTCGCGGCGGGCAGTTCGCTCGACACGCTGGCGCGGCTGACGGCGACGCACCTCGAGGCGGGGCTCGGGCAGAACGTGGTGGTCGAGAACCGCGCGGGCGCGTCGGGCAACATCGCCGCCGAGGCGGTCGCGCGCGCCGCTCCCGACGGCACCACGTTCCTGTTCACGTCGAATTCGATCACCACGCTGCCCGCGCTCATCGGCGCGCGCGCGGTCGACCCGCTCGTGGCACTGGTGCCGATCGGCATCGTCGCCACGCAGCCGATCGTGATCGTCGCGCATCCCTCGTTCCAAGGCCGCTCCTTCGCCGACCTGGTCGCCGCCGCGCGGAGCGCCCCGCTGCCGATCACCTACGCGACCTCTGGCGTCGGCAGCTTCGCGCACCTCACGGCGCTGTGGCTGCTCTCGCTCGCCGGGGTCGAGATGCTCCACGTGCCGTACTCGGGCTCCGTGTCGTTCCGCGACGTGGTGTCCGGCGAGGTGCCGTTCGCGTTCACCTTCGCGGGCTCGGCGCTGCCGCTCGTGCGCGAGGGCAAGTTGAAGGGCATCGCCGTGACGAGCGCGGAGCGGCTGGCGGCGGCTCCGTCGATCCCGACGGTCGGCGAGGACGGCGTCGCGGGATTCGAGTCGACGAACTGGCAGGGGATGCTCGCGCCCGCGGGCACGCCGCCGGGCATCGTCCAGCGCCTCCACGAGGCGCTGGTGCGCGCGGGCCGCAATGCCGAATTCGACGCGAAGCTGCGGTCGATGGGGTTCACGCCGGTGTTCGGAACGCCGGCGGCGTTCACGCAGGAGATCAGGCGGGAGACCGAGCGCTGGGCGAAGGTCGCGGCCGACGCCGGGCTCGCGCTGAAGTGAGCGCGTGACGCGGGTGACGCCTCACTCGCCCGCGTCGGGTTCGCGCTCGACGTACAGGACGTGGATCTTGCCGGTCCGCGTCGCCCTGGGCTTGCGGCGCACGACGCGCAAGGTTCGTCCGTCGTCCCACACGCCAGCCATCATGCGGCTCGCGGCGTCGCGGCCGCCCAGGCTCTCCAGCACCGCGTCCTCGACCGCCCGCTCGTCCAGCGGGCCCAGTCTCGGATCGACGCATAGTTCGACGCGCGTGAGTCCGCCGCGCTCGACCTCGGTGAACTGGTAGTCGGTCGCGTCACCGCCGAAACGCGAGGGCAGCACCTCGTCCACCAGCGTGGTGAGGTCGGCCCCGACGAAATGCATGCCTTCGGAGACGAGCTTCTCGTAGCTGCGGATCGTGTGCAGGTGCTGCGTGAACCCAAGCGCGTCCCACGGACAGCCGCAGGACCGTCGCGTGAGCACGCCGTGGTCGCCCAGCTCGACGTTGATCATGATCTTCGGCACGCTCCAGTGGAGCGTCGTCAGCATCAGTGCGTCCACCGTCGATCCGCCCGGCAGCGCGACCGGACGCTCGAGCAGCGCGACCTTGTCCAGCGCCACATGCACGTCGTCGGCCTGCCCGGGCCGCGCGCAGGCGATCGCGATCCGGCTCACCTCGGCCATCGCGTAGTGACAGTGGACGTCGCAGCCCGCCGCCGTGATCGCGCGAAGCTTGCCCGGTGTCAGCGGCTCTCCCGACGCCCGGATGAACGTGCCGCGGATGTCGAGCCCGCGCGCGACGGCGGCCTGGCACGCTCGCACCGCGCTCGACGTGGTGGCGCTCAGGAACGCCGGCGTGCCGCGCGCGGCGCATTGCGCGAGCCATGCGGCGACGGTGGCCGCGTCGTCGAGATGCACATGCTCGGGGCGCGCGAGCGGCCGGCCGTGGAGGCGGCTCGCCAGGCGCATCGCGTGGACGAACACCGCATGGCGGCGGTCGTCGCGGAACGAGACCGGCGTCTGCGAGAACCAGCGCTCGACCGGCTGCCCCAGACGCGCGAGGCGCAGGACCAGCTTGAGCCCGGCCGATCCCGGCGGCGCCGGGTGCCACAGGCCCTTCGGCCGGTCGGTCAGCCCGAACGAGCGCAGGAATACCTTCTCGTAGGCCGCTTCGTGCGCGAGCAGCTCCAGGTCGATGATGAGCCGCGTGGGCGCGCCGCGCGATCCGCTCGATTGCGTTTCGTAGTGCCGCGTCAGCAGCGGATTGTCGAACGCGCCGCGGCCCGTTGCGATGTCCTCGCCCGCGCGGCGGATCGGCACCCGACCCTTGAATTCGTCGAGCGTGACGCGCACGCCGGCGTCGTAGAGGCGCTCGAGCGTGCCTTCGACGCCGCATTCGCGCACCATGCGCTCGAGATCACCGTAGCCGATCCCCGCGTGCCGGAAGAGCGGCCGGTAGGGGCCGTCGTCGCGCTCGAAGATGCCGCGGCGCACGAGTTCGAGGAAGCGCTCGTCGCGGGTGGCGAGCGAGCGCGCCAGCAGCGCTTCGCAGTCGGCCTCCGCGAGGCGGTGCCGCAGGAACGGTCGCAGGCCCGCGAGGAAGCGCGCGCCCATCGCGGCCTCGTCGGCGAGCGCGCGCCAGCGTCGAACGCCCGACGTCGCCTGGCGAGCTCGCGAACGCGAAGAAATCATGAAATGACGGATTCGTCGGCCATCGTCGAAGGATAACCGGCCGTGGGGCACGCTGGCGACGGGTTTCAGCCCGGCGAGCTTATGCGCTGTGGGTCGGGCTTCAGCCCGACGCGCCGGTCCATGTCGGCCTGAAGGCCGACCTACGGGATAGGCTTGTGGGTCGGGCTTCAGCCCGACGGGATCGTGCCGATGCGACGAAAGGGCGTCGGCCTGAAGGCCGACCCACAGGCCGCCGAACGTCGAATCAGCGTTTCGCCTTCTTCGCAGGCTTGCCGAGGAGGTCGTCGACCGACCGGCGCGCCTGGTCGATCGCGGCGTGCGCATAGGGTTCCCAGTTCGCATCGGCGTTCGCGAACGCGATGCGTCCGGCGCGCCTGCGGGCGCGTTCGGGCACCTTGCCGCCATCGCCGTCGTCGCCGTCGAGCACGGAACCCGAGTACGAATAGCCGTGGCCCCATCGATTCACCGTGATCGCGACGATGTCGCGACGGGCGTCGAAGCCGCCGGGGCCGACCATCCGCGCGAGTTCGTCGCGCGCCTGGTTCTCGAAAGCCTCGAACGGCATCGCGTAGAGCTGCGCGCGCTGCGCGCGCAGCCGCGTGCGCAGGTCGATTCCCGTCCCACGAATCGCGGGCACGTGGACCATGTGCAGCACCATCGGCTCGTCGGGCCCGCGCGCGAAGCGGTAGTCGCCCATGCTCACCGGATAGTCGAGCTTCACGCGCGAGTAGAAGCCCATCGGGTTCGAAATCTCGTGCACGCCGCGCGCGACCCAGGACTTCCAGTTCCGCACGACGACCTTCACGTAGACGAGCGGCGCCTTGACGTTCGCCGACAGCGCATCGCGCTGCCGCTTCGGCAGGTCGCGTGCAAGGTAGGGGATCATCATGTGGTAGCCGGCGAGGATGGCGGCGCCCGCGCGCACGCGCACGAGCCTGCCGTCGCGCACATAGCCCAGGTCGACGCCGCCGTCGCGGTTGCGCACCGCGACGACCGTGCTGTCGAGACGAAGCCGCGTCTTCGCGCCCGTCTGGTCGAGCTTGTCGTAGTCGAAACGCGCGGTGACGATGTCGTCCATCGTCGAGCCGGGCGCGACACCGGGCACCAGCCGTCGCACCATCAGCCGCGCGAGCGATGCGTTGCCGTCGGGGAAGTGGTGGATGTAGGGTTCCTCCATCTCCTTCTTCGCGTCCTCGTCGCGTTCGACACCGACGCCGAGGAAGCCGGGATAGCCGGTGTCGAACGCCTCGCGCGCCGAGACCGCGTCGGTGCCGACCGCGAAGAAATCGAGCGTGCGGCCGTAGAACACGTCCGCGGCCCGTTCATCGAGTCCCCAGTGGCGGATGAGCCAGTCCCGGTAGCTGATCCGGTCGAGATAGGCTTCCTTCTCCGCAACGCTTTTGCCGGCGAGCGGGTCGCGTTTCGAGGTCCACATTTCGACGAGCTTCGCGCGCGAGTCCGGCGGCAGCGGGAAATCGGCGACGAACACCTCGACCGGCCGCGCGTTCATCCGGTCGGGCGGAATGTCATCGGCGACCATGCGCATCGGATCGCCGGTCACGAGCGTGTCTGCCCCGAACGCCTCGCGCGTGAAGAACACGCCGCGCGAGAGACCGAGCGACGGGTAGAGCTTGCGGTCGAACGCGGTTTCGAAGCGCGCGAGGTCCACGCCGAGGTCGGCGATGAACGCGCGCGCCTCGTCGCTCCACAGCGTGGAGGGCGACTGCAGCGATTCGCTGCCGCCGTACCCGAGAAGCAGCCGGCCGTCGACGCGAAACTCGTTGCGCCGTGCGTGGCCGCCGAAGTCGGGGTGGTTGTCGAGGATCAGGATGCGCGCGTTCGGGCGCCGCGACCGCCAGTAGGTAGCCGCTGCGAGACCCGAGATGCCGGCGCCCACGACGACAAGGTCCGCGGACTCGCTCGCCTTGACCCGGTCGAGGTCGTAGCGCTTGCCGTCGCGCATCGCGTGCGCGACTTCGTAGGAACCCGGATCGCTGCCGCGAAAACCGGTCTCCGCGGGCGGGTAGGCAGCGCTGGCGTCGCGTACGCCGAGGAGCACGGAAGGCGCGAGGCCGGCGGCGATGGCGACCGCCATGCCGTTCAGGAAATCGCGCCGGGTGACGCCGTCGTCGCTTTCGGCCATGCGCGATGGTACTGCGTCGGGTGCGAGCGTTGGAATCCGGGAGGGCAAAAGAAGCCCCCGCGTTGGCGCAGGGGCGAGGGAGGGGGATTTCGTCGGCCGGAACGTTGCGCGCATCCGGCCGTTCACAGCGTCGCGGCCGCGCCTCCCGGCTTCAACGCGATTATTCGCCCAACCTTCGCGGTCGTGCCGGGTTCGGGATGCCCGGTGCGTCGGCTTGGTACCATGGCGTCCACGGAGGACCACGATGAATCGACTGGATTTCGAAGGCCGCACGGCGGTCGTCACCGGGGGCGCGGCCGGGATCGGCCTCGCGGTTGCGAAGCGTCTCGCGCTGTCGGGCGCCCGCGTCGCGCTCTGGGATCTCGACGCGCAGGCGCTGGTCGCCGCCGCGGCGTCGCTCGGCCACGGCGCCGTGACCCACGCGTTCGACGTCGCGGATCCGCACGCGGTCGAGCGCGCGGCGGAGGCCACCGCGCACGCGTTCGGCCGCATCGACGCTCTGGTCTGCTCGGCCGGCGTCGCCGGTCCGAACCACACGGTCTGGGAGTATCCGGTCGACGCCTGGCAGCGCGTGTTCGACATCAACGTGCACGGCGTCTTCTACTGCAACCGCGCGGCGGTGCCCGCGATGCTGAAGCACGACTACGGCCGCATCGTCAACATCGCGTCGATCGCCGGCAAGGAGGGCAATCCGAACGCGTCGGCCTACAGCGCGTCGAAGTCGGCGGTGATCGGGCTCACCAAGTCGCTCGGCAAGGAACTCGCGAAGACCGGCATCCGCGTCAACTGCGTGACGCCCGCGGCGGTGCGCACCGCGATCTTCGACCAGATGTCGCAGCAGCACATCGACTTCATGCTGTCGAAGATTCCGATGGGACGCTTCGGCACCGTCGACGAGATCGCCGCGATGGTGTGCTGGCTCGCGAGCGAGGACTGCTCGTTCTCGACCGGGGCGGTGTTCGACCTCTCGGGCGGGCGGGCGACGTACTGACCGCACCGCAGCCCGGCCGGTGCGGCACGCGCGGACGGGGCGAGCACAGCGCCGATGAATGCGCGGTCGCCGCAACGCAACGTCGCCTCGCTCCTCGCACGGTCCGCGAGCCTCTGGCCGGCGCTCCCCGCGATCGCACAGGGCGGTCGCGTCCTGCACGACTACGCGAGTTTCGCGTCGCGCGTCGCGCGCCAGGCAGCGGCGATGCGCACATCGGGGCTCGCGCCCGGCGACCGAGTCGCGCTCGTGGCGAAGAACCATCCCGCGACGCTCGAAGCGATGTTCGCGTGCTGGTGGGCGGGTCTCGTGGCGGTGCCGGTGAACGCCAAGCTGCACCCGAGGGAACTCGCGTGGGTGCTCGACGACTGCGGGGCACGTTGGGCGTTCGTCGATGCCGACTGGCACGCGTCGCTGGGCGGACTCTCGCTCGCAACGCTCGAACGCGCGATCGTCGTCGGCGGGCGCGATCAAGATGCGCTCGCCGACGATGCGCCCGCGCCGCTCGCGGCGGCCGACTCGGACGATCCGGCGTGGCTCTTCTACACGAGCGGCACGACCGGCCGGCCGAAGGGCGTGGAGATCACGCACGCGAACCTCGTCGCGATGACCTCCTGCTTCCTCGCGGATGTCGAGGCGATCGCGCCGGGCGATGCGATCGTCCACGCGGCGCCGCTGTCGCACGGGTCCGGCCTGTACGCGGTGCCGCACGTGGCGCGCGCGGCGGTCAACGTCGTGCCGGAGTCGGGCGGATTCGACCCTGCCGAAGTGATCGACCTGGCAGCGCACTGGAATCGCTCGCTCCTCTTCGCCGCGCCGACGATGGTGAAGCGCCTCGTCGCCTCGCCCTCGCTCGCCGACGCGCGGCTCGACCGATTGAAGGCGATCGTCTACGGCGGCGGCCCGATGTACGTCGAGGACGCGAAGGCCGCGTTCGCGGCTCTGGGGCCGCGGCTCGCGCAGATCTACGGACAGGGCGAGTCGCCGATGACCATCACGGCGATGGACCGGCACGCGATCGCCGACGCGGTCGCCCGCGGCGACGACGCGCGATTGGGATCGGTGGGCGTCGCGCAGACCGGCATCGAGGTCGTCGTCGATGCTCCCGGGGACGAGCCGGGCGAGGTGCTGGTGCGCGGCGCGACGGTGATGCGCGGCTATTGGCAGAACCCCGAAGCGAGCGCGCGCACGCTCGCCGGAGGCTGGCTCCACACCGGCGACGTCGGGGTCCTCGACGCGCAGGGGTTCCTCACGCTCAAGGACCGCAGCAAGGATCTCATCATCAGCGGCGGCTCGAACATCTATCCGCGCGAGGTCGAGGAAGTGCTGCTGCGCCATCCCGACGTGGCGGAGGTCGCGGTCATCGGGCGGCGGCATCCCGAGTGGGGCGAGGAAGTCCTGGCGTGCGTCGTGCCGCGGTCCGCGCTCGCCGGTGCGGGTGAGCGGGGGCGGTTCGAGGCCGCGCTCGACGCGCATTGCCTCGCCGAGATCGCGCGGTTCAAGCGGCCGCGCGCCTACGCGATCGTCCCTGAATTGCCGAAGAACGCCGCCGGCAAGGTGCTGAAGTCGGCGTTGCGCGAATCGCTGGGGTCAGCGCCCGCGGCGCAATCCGATCGCCAGGACTGACGCCGCCGCGGCCGTCGCCGCGGCCAATGCGAAGGTGCTCGATGTGCCGAACCGTTCGGCGAGCGTGCCCGCGACCGCCATGCCGGTGCCGATGCCGATCACGATCGCCGTCGTCGACCACGTGAAGGCCTCGGTGGCGTATTCGGGCGGCGCGAACTCGGCCACGAGGAGCGACACCATCGTCATCGCGGGCGCGATCAGGACGCCCGCGACCGCCGCCACGACGGCGAGCAGCCACGGGTCGGTGATCGGGACGTGCACGACGAGGCCGACGGCGAACAACGCCATCGCGACGGGCACCTGGCGCGCGAGCGGCACGCGCAGGTGCAACCCGCCGTAGACCGCACCGCCGACCGCGCTGCCGATCGAGCAGATCGCGAGCAATGCCGGGCCCCACGCGTCGGCTCCGGCAGCCCGCCCGAACGCGGGATAGGCGACTTCGATCGTGCCGAACGCCACGGTGAACACGAACGTCGCCGCATAGAGCATGAGGAGCCTGCGGTCGCGCAGCGGGCCGAGCAGGTGCCGTTCGGCCGGCCGGCTCGACCGCCACCACTCGAGGCCGCCCGACGAGAACATGATCGGCACCGCCGCGGCGGCGCATGCCACCGCGAGCGCGAGCGGACCGCCGGGCGTGCCCGCGGCCACGGCGATCGCGATCAGCGCGGGACCGATCGTGTAGGCGAGTTCGAGCGCCACCGCGTCGATCGCGAACGCGGTCTGGCGCAGCACGGGATCGTCGAGGCGCATCCGCCACAGCGTGCGGATCAGCACGGTGAGCGGCGGCGTGAACGCGCCGGCTGCGATCGCGCACACGAGGATCGCGGACTTCGAGAGGCCGAGCGGCCCGGCGGCGAGCACCGCCACGAGCGCGAGCGGGCTCACGATGCCGCAGGCGACGAGCACGCCGCGCGGGCCGCGACGGTCGATGAGCCGGCCGAGCAACGGCGCCGTCGCCGCCATCGCCACGAACTGGGCGCCGACGATGCTGCCCGCGTAGGCGATCGAGCCGGTCAGCTCGCGCAGGTGCAGCAGCATGCCGAGGCCCACGGTGCCGATCGGCAGGCGCATCGGCAGCGAGAGCGCGAGGAAGGCAGCCGCGCCCGGGGTCGCGGCGAGCGCGGCATAGCGCGTGCGTAGCGTGCTCAGCATGCTTCAGGGCGCGACGCGCGGGAACGGCGGATCGAGCGTCGCCGGCGGCGCGCCGGCCCCGCGTCGCGCGCGATCAATACTGGACCGTCACGTTCTGCGGCGCGAGCCAGTCGGCCAGCCGGGCGATGAGCGCCTCGTCGGGCGTCACGCGCCAGTCGTCGGGGAGATCGAGGTCGCCCTCCGACGCGTTGCCCGCGTAGTGCACGAGGACCGGCAATCCGCCGGCCTTGAACGGCGCGAGGATGGACTCGAGGCGCTCGACGGTCGCGTTCCCGTTGCACGAGAGCCTGAGCTTCCGGCCCCAGCGCTTGCGTACCGCGGGGAGGTCGAACACCTGCTCGGCGAGGATGCGGAGACCGGTGACCTCGCCGTCCTCGGCCATGCGCTGCGTGACCTTGACCTCGATGACGACGAGCGCGTCCTCGCGCAGGAGCGCGCGCGCCTGCTCGTAGGCTTCGTTGAAGACGACGACCTCCTGCGAGCCCTTGCCGTCGTCGAGCGTGACGAACGCGATCTTGCCCTTGCGCCCCGACTGGGTGCGCTGCGCCGTGACGACGCCGGCGATCAGGTAGCGCTCGGCACGCGGCGCGACGTCCGGCAGCGCGGTGCGCACCAGCGGCGCGAGTTCGGCGGCGTAGGCGGCGTACGGGTGCCCGGACAGGTAGAAGCCGAGCGCCGTCTTCTCGTGCTGCAACCGCTCGGCGTCGCTCCACTCGCGCGTCTCCACCAGCACCGGCGCGGGGGCGGCGACCTCGCCGCCGAAGAGCGACGACTGCGCGGCCTGCGCCTGCGCACGCTCGGCCTCCTGCATGGCGTTGGCGACCGACGCGAAGAGCGTCGCGCGCCTCGCGTCGATCGCGTCGAACGCGCCGGCCTTGACGAGCGCTTCGAGCACGCGACGGTTGACGAGGCGCTTGTCGACCCGTGCGGCGAGGTCCGCGAGGCCGCGGAAGGCGCCGCCCGCCTCGCGCGCCGCGACGATCGAGGCGACAGCCTGCTCGCCGGTGCCCTTGATGCCGCCCAATCCATAGCGGATGCGCTTCGCGTCGACCGGTTCGAAGCGCCAGAGCGACGCGTTGACGTCGGGCGGCAGCACCTCGAGCCCCATCGCGAGCGCGTCGTCGCGGAGCGCGCGCACCTTGTCGGTGTCGTCCATCACGAGCGAGAGGTTCGCCGCCATGAACGCCGCCGGGTGGTGCACCTTGAGCCACGCGGTCTGGTAGGCGACGAGCGCGTAGGCCGCGGAGTGCGACTTGTTGAAGCCGTAGCCCGCGAACTTCTCCATCAGGTCGAAGAGTTGCACCGCCTTCGCGCGCGCGAGGCCGTTCTTCTCGGCGCCCGCGACGAACACGTCGCGGTGCTTCGCCATCTCCTCGGGCTTCTTCTTGCCCATCGCGCGGCGCAGGAGGTCGGCGCCGCCCAGCGTGTAGCCGCCGATCACCTGCGCGATCTGCATCACCTGTTCCTGGTAGACCATGACGCCGTAGGTCGACCCGAGGATAGGCTCGAGGCGGCGGTCCACGTAGTCGGCGCGCGCGCGACCGTTCTTGCGCTCGACGTAATCGGGGATCAGGTCCATCGGCCCCGGGCGGTAGAGCGCGTTCAGCGCGATCAGGTCGTCGAGGCGGTCCGGCTTCGCCTGCTTGAGGAGGTCGCGCATCCCGCGCGATTCGAACTGGAACACCGCCGAGGTCTGCGCCTGCTGGAACAGCTTGTAGGTGGCCGGATCGTCGAGCGGAATGTCGTCGAGCGCGAGCGTCGAGGACGGGTCGAGCTTGCGCACGTACTCGAGCGTGCGCGCGAGGATCGTGAGCGTCGTGAGCCCGAGGAAGTCGAACTTGACGAGACCGATCGCCTCGACGTCGTCCTTGTCGAACTGCGATACCGCGGCCTCGGCGCCCGACGGCGCATAGAGCGGGCAGAAGTCGGTGAGCTGCCCCGGGGCGATCAGCACGCCGCCCGCGTGCATGCCGACGTTGCGCGTGAGACCCTCGAGCGATTCGGCGAGCGCGAGGAGTTCGCGCACCTCCTCCTCGTTGGACTCTCGCTCCGCGAGGAGCGGCTCCATCTCGCGCGCCTGCTTCAGCGTGATGAGCTTGCCCGGCTGGAACGGGATCAGCTTCGCGAGGCCGTCGCAGAACAGGTACGGGAGGTCGAGCACGCGGCCGACGTCGCGCACCGCGGCCTTGGCGGCCATCGTGCCGAAGGTCGCGATCTGCGACACCGACGCGGCGCCGTACTTCGCGCGCACGTAGTCGATCACGCGGTCGCGGCCGTCCTGGCAGAAGTCGATGTCGAAGTCCGGCATCGACACGCGCTCGGGGTTGAGGAATCGCTCGAACAGCAGCTGGTAGCGGAGCGGATCGAGGTCGGTGATGCCGAGGCTGTAGGCGACGAGCGAGCCGGCGCCCGACCCGCGCCCCGGTCCGACCGGCACGTCGTGGGTCTTCGCCCAGTTGATGAAGTCCGCGACGATCAGGAAGTAGCCGGCGAAGCCCATCTGCACGATGGTCTTCGTCTCGAACGAGAGCCGCTCGACGTACGCGTCGCGCGCCTTCATGCGCGCGGCCTCGTCGGGATAGAGCTGCGCGAGGCGGCGTTCGAGCCCGGCCGCGGCCTCGCGCTCCAGGTGTTCGTCGAGCGTGACGCCCGGCGGCGTCGGGAACGCGGGCAGGTGCGGCTTGCCGAGCGGGATCGTCAGGTTGCAGCGCTGCGCGATCGCGACGCTGTTGGCGAGCGCTTCGGGCAGATCGGCGAACTTCTCCGCCATCTCGCGTTGCGTGAGGAAGTATTGTTGCGGCGTGAAGGCGCGCGGCCGCCGCGGGTCGGACAGCACGTGCCCCTCGGCGATGCACACGCGCGCCTCGTGCGCGCGGAAGTCCTCCGCCCGCAGGAACTGCACCGGGTGGGTCGCGACGACCGGCAGGGCGGCGGTGGCCGCGAGCCGGACGACGGCGTCGACCAGCGCATCGTCGTCGGGGTGTCCCGCGCGTTGCACTTCGAGGCAGGCGCGATCCGGGAAGCGCCGCGCCCACGCCTGCGCGGCGGCCTTCGCCGCCGCGGTGTTTCCCTGCAGCAGCGCCGCGCCGACGTCGCTCTCGCGCGCTCCTGCGAGGACGATGAGGCCCTCGGTGCCTTCGTCGAACCACGCCGGGTCGATCTCGGCGCGTCCGCGGTGGCGGTTCCCCAGATGCGCGCGCGTGAGCCATTCGCACAGCCTCAGATAGCCGGCGCGGTCGGCGGCGAGCAGCAGCGCACGGTGCGGGGCGTCGCGCTCGGCCGCATGGGTGATCCAGGCGTCGCAGCCGGCGATCGGCTTCACGCCGGCGTCGCGGGCCGCGGTGTAGAACTTGACCAGGCCGAACAGGTTCGCGAGGTCGGTCTGCGCCAACGCCGGCATGTGGTCGTCCGCCGCGGCGCGCACCGCATCGTCGATGCGCACCGTCCCGTCGGCGATCGAGTACTCGCCGTGCATCCGGAGGTGGACGAACGTGGGGACGGACATGGTCGAAGTGTACCGATCCGGCGCGGGCCGCGGCGGGGCGACGGCGCGCGGCGCGAACTACCGGCCCTTCGCCCGATTCGGTACACTCGAATTTTACCGCGCCGTGCCACCACCGTGGCGGGCGACGGTTCGGACAATCACCCGAATGTTCACCCTGCCGCGCCTCGTCGCCGGACTTCCGCTCGTGCTCCTCGTCGCGGGCTGCGCCACGACCGCACCCGCGCCGGAGCCGCGAGCGCCGACGCCCCCCGCGGTGCCGAGCGCACCTCCTCTGCCGCGCACCGCGGAGCCGCCGCCGCCGCCGGTCAACCTGTCCGGATTCCCGCTGCCCTATCGACAGGGTTACGCGGACGGCTGCGCGAGCGCGACCGGACCGCAGCGGCGCGACGCGCAGCGCTACGGGCAGGACGCGAACTATCGGACCGGCTGGCTGGACGGCGCGAGCCTCTGCAAGAAGCGCTGATGCGATCGCCGGGGCAGGGTTGAAGACCGCGCGCACGCGCCGCGTGTCGCTGCGCGGCCTTGGGCATCGCGTGCTCGAGTGGGGCGAGAGCGGTGCGCCGAAGCTCTTCGCGCTGCACGGCTGGATGGACGTGGGCGCGTCGTTCCAGTTCCTCGTCGACGCCTTCGCGCGCGAGCGTCACGTGATCGCGCCCGACCTGCGCGGCTACGGCGGCAGCGACTGGCAGCCGCAGGGCTACTGGTTCGCCGACTACGTCGCCGACCTCGACGCGCTCGTCGACGAGTACGCTCCGGGCGAACCGGTGGACATCGCCGGGCACAGCCTCGGCGGCAACGTCACGATGACCTACGCAGGCGTGCGCCCGGCGCGGGTGCGGCGGGCGATCTCGCTCGACGGCTTCGGTATCCCCGCCGGATCCGACGACGATGCGCCGCGGAAGTTCGAAGCCTGGCTCGACGCGTTGCGCGACCCGCCGCGCTTCGCGCCCTACGCGGACCTCGGCGCGGTGGCCGACCGGCTGCAGAAGAACAACCCGCGGCTCTCGCGCGAGCGCGCGGAGTTCCTCGCCCGCTGGTGGGCGAGGGTGCTGCCAGAGGGTGGCGCGGAGCTCACGTCCGACCCGCGCCACAAACTGCCGTTCCCGACGGTGTATCGCTACGGCGAGATGGTCGCGATCTGGCGGAGGATTGCAGCGCCGGTGCTGTGGGTGGCCGGAGCCGAGTCGCGTATCGTGCGCTGGCTCGAGCCTCGTCCCGATGGCGAGGTGCCGGGCGACGGGCTCGACGCGGTGCGCCGGCGGATGAGCGAGATCCGCGACGCGCGCCTCGTGGTCGTCCCCGAGGCCGGGCACATGCTCCATCACGACCAGCCGGAAGCCGTGGCCGAAGCGGTCGAACGGTTCCTGGACGCGCCATCGTGATCGCGACGCGACGCGGCGCCTACGTCGCACTCGCGGTGCTGGTGGCGGTGTGGGGTGTCAACTGGATCATGATGAAGCTCGCGCTGCGCGACGCGGACCCGGTGGTCTTCACCGTCGAACGCATCTGGCTCGCCGTCGTCGTGCTGTTCGCCGTGATCGCCGCGCAGGGCGGACCGATCGCGCCGAAGGCGACGTGGACCGCGATCGTCGTGACCGGGTTCTTCCAGACGACGATCAACTTCGGCGCGACGACGGTCGCGCTCGCCGGCGGCGGCGCGGGACGCACGTCGGTGCTGGTGTTCACGATGCCGTTCTGGACGCTGGTGATCGCGCGCATGGTGCTGGGCGAGCGCGTGCGCGGCATCCAGTGGCTCGCCGTCGCGTTCGCCTTCGTCGGGCTCGTGCTCGTCGTCGCGCCCTGGGACTGGCGCGGCGACCTCGCGCCGAGGCTCTGGGCGACGCTGTCGGGATTCGGGTGGGCCGCAGGCAGCGTCGCGATCAAGCACTTCCAGGAGCGCGCGCCGTCCGATCCGGTCAACTTCCTCGCGTGGCAGATGCTCGTCGGCGTGCTGCCGCTGACCGCGCTCGCGTACCTGATGGACCTCCCGGCGACGCGCTGGAGCCTCGAGCAGGTCGCGCTGCTGGGTTACGTCGGCGCGGTCTCGACGGCGCTGGGTTTCCTGCTGTGGATCGAGGTGCTGCGGCACCTGCCGGCCGGCACCGCCTCGCTCAACATCTTCGCCATCCCGCCGATCGCGCTCGTCTCGTCGATGGCGGTGTTCGGCGAAGCGCTGACGGCGAACGAGTGGACGGGCATCGCGCTGATCGGCGCGGGGCTCGCGATCCTCGCCGTCCTCGCGGTTCGGCGCGACGGGGGCGCGCCGACCTCACCGGCCGAGGGCGGATAGGCGAGATTGCGCTGGCGCGGCGCCGTCAGAAGCGAGGCGCCGCGTGTGGGATTGTCGTCCTCTGCCGCGTGTTCAGCTCGCTCCGGACCCGGACTCGAGTTCGGCGATCGCCGATTGCAGGTAGTTCGGCATGCCGAGCTTGCCGATCAGCTCGAGCTGCGTCTCGAGGAAGTCGATGTGCTCCTCCTCGCTCTCGAGGATCGACTCGAACAGTTCGCGCGACACGTAGTCCTTGACGCTCTCGCAGTGCGCGATCGCCGCCTTGAGCTCCGGACAGGCGTCGTGCTCGAGCGCGAGGTCGCACGCGAGCGCCTCCTTCACGTCTTCGCCGACGCGGACCTTGTGGATGTCCTGCAGGTTGGGCAGTCCCTCGAGGAAGAGGATCCGCTCGATCAGCCGATCGGCGTGCTTCATCTCGTCGATCGACTCGTGGTGCTCGAGTTCGGCGAGACGCGCGAAGCCCCAGTGGCGGAACATCTTCGCGTGCAGGAAATACTGGTTGATCGCGGTCAGCTCGTTGGTGAGCACCGCGTTCAGATGCTTGATGACTTGCTTGTCGCCCTTCATGCCTCGCTCCCGATGGTGTGGGGCCGAGGCCATGATAGCGGAGCGCGGCCCGCGCCGCAGGAACGATTCTCAGTCGTCGCCGCCCGCCGCGCACGCGGGCTGCGCGCAGAGCGCGCTCGCGAACACGCCGCGCGCGCAGTCGGTGCAGCGGCGGCAGCAGGTCGCGACGCCGAGCGTCGCCTGCAGGTCCTCGAAGGTGCGCGTGCCGAGGTCCGCCGCCGCGCGGATCTCGCGGTCGGTGATCGCATGGCAGACGCACACGTACATGGGGTCGCAGGCGGGGTGGCGGCTCGGACGCGCTTATCCTAGATCAATCATTGCGAAAACGCAAATCATTCCTATTTACATGGGGCGATCGCCGGCCTATAGTGGAAGCTCGATGTCCGAGCGCAGGAGAAATACCTTGGAACAACAAAGTGTTACGCGAACGACCCGACACGCAGGCCCCGCCGACGGGAGCCGGTTCGGCGCTGGGCCGCTCGGTGCGGCGGCTGCCGCGCTGGTCGTCCTCGCGCTCGCGAGCGGCCCCGCGGCAGCCTTGGAGTACCCGATCGGCAAGCCGCAGATCCGCGACGGCATGGAGGTGGCCGCGGTCTACCTGCAGCCGATCGCGATGGAGCCGCCGGGCATGATGCGCGACGCCAAGGCCTCCGACATCCATCTCGAAGCCGACATCAAGGCGACCGACAAGAACCCCAACGGATTCGCCGACGGCACCTGGATCCCGTTCCTCTCGGTCAGCTACGAACTGCGCAAGCAGGGCTCGAGCGAGGTCATCAAGGGACCGATGATGCCGATGGTCGCGAGCGACGGTCCGCACTACGGCGACAACGTGAAGCTCGCCGGTCCGGGCCGCTACACGCTGCGCGTCACGGTGTCGCCGCCCGGCTCCGATCCGCACGTGCATTTCGGCCGCCACACCGACAAGGAGACCGGCGTCGGGCCGTGGTTCAAGCCGTTCACGCTCGACTACGAATTCGTCTACGCGGGCGTCGGCAAGAAGGGCGGCTACTGAGCGCCATGCCGTCCGTCCTGCACCGCGTCGCATTCGCCGCGTTCCTCCTGCTGCCGATGTCCTCTCCGCTCGCCGCGGACGAGCCGGTGCTCTTCCGGCTCGTCGCGAAGGACGGACGCTTCACGCCGCCCAACCTCGAGGTGCCCGCGGGCAGGCGGATCAAGATCGAAATCGCGAACGAGGGAGCCACGCCGATCGAGTTCGAGAGCCTGCCGCTCAAGCAGGAGAAGGTGCTCGGTCCCGGCGCGCGCTCCTCGGTCGTGATCAACCCGTTGAAGCCCGGCAGCTACCCGTTCTTCGACGAGTTCCATCCGGACACCTCGAAGGGGACGATCGTCGCGAAGTAGGCGGCGCGCCGCGATGGGCAACGCGCTCTTCATCGTGTGGCGGGAATCGGCCGAGGCGCTCCTCGTGGTCGGCATCGTCTACGCCTGGCTCGCTCGCCAGCCCGACGCGCGCACCGGCATGCGCTACCTGTGGGGCGGTGTCGCGGCCGGGCTCGCTCTCGCGATCGCCCTCGCGCTCGCGATGCTGGGCATCGCGCACTTCCTCTCCGGCGAGGCGCTCGAGATCTTCGGCGTCGCCACGATGCTCGTCGCCGCGGCGCTCATCGTGCAGATGGTGTTCTGGATGCGCCGCCACGGCCGCACGATGAAGCGCGACCTCGAATCACGGCTCGGCGAACAGGCCGAGCGCGCGAACTGGTGGGGGATGCTCGTCGTGGTCGCGCTGGCGATCGCGCGCGAGACCTCGGAGACCGTCGTGTTCCTCTACGGCGTCGGCCTCGCGCAGATGAGCGCCGCCGAGTTCGCGGCGGTGCTCGCCGGCGGGTTCGCGCTCGCCTGGCTCACGTTCTGGCTGCTGCAGCAGGGCGGGAAGCTCTTTTCTTGGCGCGCCTTCTTCCGCGCGAGCGAGATCATGCTGCTGCTGCTCGCGGGCGCGCTCCTGGTCTCGGGTCTCGAGAAGCTGATCGCGCTGGACCTGCTGCCGCCGATCGTCGACCAGGTCTGGAACACGACCGCGCTCCTCGACGACTCGACGCGCTTCGGGGGCTTCGTCGCCGCGTTCACCGGCTACCGTTCGCAGCCCGCGCTGCTGCCGCTCCTCGCCCTCGCGGCCTACTGGGTCGCGATGGCGCTGCTGCTGCGCGCTCCGGCGGCGGCGCCCTCGAAAGGGCCGGCGCCCGCGGCCGCGCGATGACGACGGCGCTCGCCGCCCGTTCGCGGGCATCGATGTGGCTCGCCGGCTACGGCGACTGGCTGCGCGATCACGCGGGCGCGGTGCGCATCGTCCAGTGGCTCGTCGTCGCGGCGTACCTGATCCTGCTCGTCGTACCGGCGCTCCTGCCGCTGCCCGACGGCGACGCGCACGCGCTCGACAACCTCACGGTGTTCGCGCAGTGGGCGTTCTGGGGCCTGTGGTGGCCGTTCGTCCTCCTGTCGATGCTCGTCGCCGGCCGGACCTGGTGCGGCGTGCTGTGCCCGGAGGGCACGCTGACCGAGGCGGCGAGCCGCGTCGGGCTCCAGCGCGCGATCCCGCGCTGGATGCGCTGGGGCGGCTGGCCGTTCACCGCGTTCGCGCTGACGACGGTGTTCGGCCAACTCGTGAGCGTCTATCAGTACGCGCCTGCGGCGCTCATCGTCCTCGGCGGGTCGACCGTCGCGGCGATCGCGGTCGGACTCGTCTACGGCCGCGAGAAGCGCGTGTGGTGCCGCCACCTGTGCCCGGTGAACGGTGTGTTCTCGGTGCTCGCGCGCGTCGCGCCGGTACACTTCCGCGTCGACCGCGACGCGTGGGCGCGGAACTCGGGCCGCGTCGCCGTACATCCGGTGAACTGCGCGCCGCTCGTGCGGATCAAGCGCATGGAGGGGCCGTCCGAGTGCCAGATGTGCGGCCGCTGCAGCGGACACCTCGACGCGATCGCGCTCTCGTTCCGTCCGCCCAACCGCGAGGTCGCCACGCTCGCGCAGGATCGCGCATCGGGCTGGGACGCCGCGCTCATCGTCGTCGGGCTCGCCGGCATCGCCGTCGGCGCGTTCCATTGGTCGGCGAGCCCGTGGTTCGTGCAGGCGAAGCTCGCCGCCGCGGCGTTCGTCGTCGATCACGGTCCCGCGTGGCTCCTCTCGGACCAGGCGCCCTGGTGGCTGCTCACGCACTACCCGGAAGCGAACGACGTGTTCACCTGGCTCGACGGCATGCTGATCGTCGGCTACATCGCGACGACCGCGGCCGTGCTCGCCTCGCTCGTCTGGGGCTGCCTCGTCGCCGCGGCCGGCGCATTCCCGCGTCCGCGCACCGCGCGCGCCGTGCGGCTCGCCTACGCGCTGGTGCCGCTCGCGGGGCTCGGCGTGTTTCTCGGGCTCTCGAGCCTGACCTTCACGCTCGCGAAAGCCGAGGGACTCCCGCTCGGCGCCGTGCCTGCGCTCCGCGCGCTCGTGCTCGCCGCGGGCGCGGCGTGGAGCCTGAAGCTCGCGTGGCTGCAGCTCGCCGACGCGCCGGACCCTGGCGCGCGCTGGCGCGCGATGGCCGCATTCGCCTCTGCGGTCGGCGTCGTCGTCGCCGCGTGGGCGCTGCTGTTCTTCCACTGGAGTTGATGCCGGGGAAGCGCGGAATGGGGACGGTACAATGACCGCCCCGTGACTTCGCCCGACCTCTCGAAACTCCGGATCGACCGCAGTCTCGCGCCGATCCGACGCAGGCGCGCCCGGCGCTGGGTCGTCCTCGCGTTGCTCGCGGTCGCGATCGTCGCCGGCGGCGCCTGGCTCGCATGGCGGCCGAAGGTCTTCGACGTGCAGGCCGTGGCCGTCGTGACGGCGTTCCCCTCGCAGCAGTTCGTCGTGCTCAACGCGACCGGCTATGTCGTCGCGCAGCGCAAGGCGTCGATCGCGTCGAAGGCGACGGGACGCCTCGAGTGGCTCGGGGTCGCCGAAGGTTCGCAAGTGAAGGCGGGCGAGGTCATCGCGCGGCTCGACAACCGCGACGTCGTCGCGCAGGCGCAGGCCGCGGCGGCGCAGGCCGAGGCTGCACGCGCCGCCGTCGCGGAGGCGGAGGCCGAGGAGCGCGACGCGCTCGCTCAGTACCGCCGCAACGTCGACCTGGTCGCGAAGGGATTCGTGTCGAAGTCGGCGCTCGACACCTCGAAGGCGCGCGCCGACCGTGCAGTCGCGGGCGTCGGCAGCGCGCGGGCCTCACTCGCGGCCGCCGAGGCCGCCGCGCGCAACGCGCACGTCGCGGTCGACTACACGCTGATCCGCGCGCCGTTCGACGGCGTCATCCTGTCGAAGAGCGCGAACGTCGGTGACATGGTGACGCCGTTCTCGAGCGCCGCGGACTCCAAGGGTGCGGTCGTGACGATGGCCGACATGTCGACGCTCGAAGTCGAGGCCGACGTCTCGGAATCGAGCCTCGCGAAGGTGCGCGTCGGGCAGCCGGCGGAGATCCTGCTCGACGCGCTCCCCGATGCCCGCTTCACCGGCACGATCAGCCGCATGGTGCCGACCGTCGACCGCGCGAAAGCGACGGTGATGACCAAGGTCCGCTTCGACCGGATCGACCCGCGCGTACTGCCCGAAATGAGTGCCAAGGTGTCGTTCCTGTCGCGGCCGGTGACCCCCGACGAGCAGAAGCCGCTGACCGCGGTGGCGGGAGACGCGATCGTCGAGCGCGACGGCGGGAGCGTCGTGTTCGCCGTGCGCGACGGGATTGCGGAAGCGGTGCCGGTCACGACCGGCATGAAGCTCGGCGACCTCCGCGCGATCACCGGCGCGGTCGAGGCGGGCGAACGGGTGGTGCAGAAGCCGCCGGCGGATCTCGCCTCCGGCGCGCACCTGCGCGTCGCGACGAAGTGAGGCGAGGAAGTGGCGGACCCGCCGGCACCGTCCCGGGCCAGCGCGGCCGTCGCGCCGCTGGTGTCGATCCGCGACCTGGCGAAATACTACGTCCGCGGCGACCAGGTGATCCCGGTGCTCGTGGACATCGCGCTCGACGTCGAGGAGGGCGACTTCGTGGCGCTGATGGGGCCGTCCGGATCGGGCAAGTCGACGCTGCTGAACCTCGTCGCGGGCATCGACAAGCCGTCGTCGGGCGAGATCCGGGTCGCGGGCGTGGACATCGCGACGCTCTCGGAGGGCGAACTCGCCGCCTGGCGCGCCGCGCACGTCGGCTTCATCTTCCAGTTCTACAACCTGATGCCGGTGCTCACGGCGGCCGCCAACGTCGAACTGCCGCTCCTCCTCACCTCGCTCTCCCGCAGCGAGCGCCGGGAGCGCGTCGAGGTGGCGCTCGCGCTGGTCGGCCTCACCGACCGCGCCGACCACACGCCGAGCGAACTCTCCGGCGGGCAGCAGCAACGGGTCGCGATCGCGCGCGCGCTCATCACCGACCCGACGCTGATCGTCGCCGACGAGCCGACGGGCGACCTCGACCGCACGACCGCGGGCGAGATCCTCGACCTGCTCGACCGGCTGAACCGCGAACTCGGCAAGACGATCCTCATGGTGACGCACGACCCGAAGGCGGCCGAGCGCGCGCACCGCATCGTCCACCTCGAGAAGGGCGTGCTGGCGGACTGACCGCCCGCGCCGCGCATCGTGTTCGTTCCGCTCCTCGTCCTGCGCAACCTGCTGCGGCACAAGCTGCGGACGCTCCTGACCGCGCTCGGCATCGTGATCGCGATCGCGTCGTTCGGGCTGCTGCGGACGGTCGTCGACGCGTGGTACGCGGGCGCGAACGCGTCGAGTTCGGCGCGGCTCGTCACGCGAAGCTCGGTGTCGCTCGTGTTCCCGCTGCCGCTCACCTACGCGGCGAAGCTCCGGCAGGTCGGCGGCGTCGAATCGGTCGCCGCCGTCAACTGGTTCGGCGGCGTGTACGTCACCGAGCGCAACTTCTTCCCGCAGTTCGCGATCCAGGCGCCCGAGTACCTCGCGATGTACCCGGAACTCGTGCTGCCGGACGCCGAGCGCAAGGCGTTCCTCACCGACCGCCAGGGCGCGATCGCCGGGCGCAAGCTCGCCGCCCAGTACGGCTGGAAGATCGGCGACACGATCCCGATCCGCGGCACGATCTTCCCCGGCACCTGGAGCTTCCACCTGCGCGGCATCTACGACGGCGCCGACCGCACGGTCGACGAGTCCACGTTCTTCTTCCACTGGGACTACCTGAACGAGAGCGTCCGCAAGACCGCGCCGCGGTTTGGCAACCAGGCGGGGCTCTTCGTCGTGAAGATCCGCGATCCGGACCGCGCGGCGGAGATCTCGCAGGCGATCGACGCCCAGTTCGCGAACTCGCTCGCCGAGACGATGACCGAGACCGAGAAGGCGTTCCAGCTCTCGTTCGTCTCGATGACCGAGGCGATCCTCGTCGCGATCCAGGCGGTGTCCTACGTCGTGATCCTGATCATCATGGCGGTGATGGCGAACACGATGGCGATGACCGCGCGCGAACGCTACGGCGAGTACGCGACGCTGAAGGCGCTGGGCTTCTCCGGCACGTTCGTGGCGGGACTCGTCGTCGCCGAGTCGCTCGGCCTCGCGCTCATCGCCGGGCTCGCGGGCGTCACGCTCACCTGGCCGCTCGCGGGGGCCTTCGCCGACGCGATGGGCACGCTGTTCCCGGTGTTCTTCGTCTCCGACCGGACGATGACGCTGCAGGTCGCCGCGGCGTTGGTGGTGGGGCTCGTCGCCGCGGCAGTTCCGGCCTGGCGCGCCGGGCGCATCCGCATCGTGGACGGCCTGCGCGCGGTGGCCTGACGCGATGACCGTCCCGTTCTCCTACGTCGTGCGCAACCTCGCCGCGCGCCGGCTCACGACCGCGCTCACGGCCGGCGGCATGGCGCTCGTCGTCTACGTGTTCGCGACGGTGCTGATGCTGGCGGCCGGGCTCGAACGCACGCTGGTCGCGACCGGCAGCGACGACAACGTCGTCGTGATCCGGCGCGGATCGCAGACCGAGATCCAGAGCGGCATCGACCGCACGCAGGCGGCGATCGTCGAATCGCTGCCGGGGATCGCGACCGGCGCGGACAGCCGGCGGCTGGTCTCGAAGGAGCCGGTCGTGCTGATCAGCCTGCCGAAGCGCGCGTCGGGCAAGCCGTCGAACGTGGTGATCCGGGGCGTGACACCCGAGGGGTTCGCGCTGCGGCCGCAGGCGCGCATCGTCGCGGGGCGGCTGCCGCGGCCGGGCACCGCGGAGGTCGTCGCGGGTCGCGCGATCGCGGACGGCTTTCGCGGCGCCGGCCTCGACGAGTCGGTGCGCTTCGCCTCGCGCGACTGGACCGTCGTCGGCGTGTTCGACGCGGGGGGCACCGGCTTCGACTCGGAGATCTGGGGCGACGCCGAGCAGATGCTGCAGGCGTTCCGCCGGCTGGGCTATTCGTCGGTGATCTTCAGGCTCGCCGACGGTTCGCGCTTCGACGCGGTGCGCGACGCGATCGCCGCCGATCCGCGGCTCACGCTGGAGGCGAAGCGCGAGACCCGCTTCTACGCCGACCAGTCCGAGGCGCTCGCGAAGTTCATCACCTACCTCGGCACGTCGATCTCGGTGATCTTCTCGCTCGGCGCGATCATCGGGGCGATGATCACGATGTACGCGTCGGTCGCCTCGCGCACCGGCGAGATCGGCACGCTGCGCGCGCTCGGGTTCTCGCGCGGCGCGATCCTCGTCGCGTTCCTGGTCGAGTCGCTGCTGCTCGGGCTCGCCGGCGGCCTCGTCGGGCTCGCGGGCGCGTCGGTGATGCAGGCGTTCTCGATCTCGACGATGAACTTCCAGACCTTCGCCGAAGTCGCGTTCTCGTTCGCGCTGACGCCCTCCATCGTCGCGGCGTCGCTCGCCTTCGCGCTGGCGATGGGGTTCGTCGGCGGCTTCCTCCCCGCCGCCCGCGCGGCGCGCCTGCGAATCGTCGACGCGCTGAGGGCGGCGTGACGCTCGACCTCGCGACGCTGCGCCACCTCGCGCGGCTCGTCGGCGGACGGGGTCTTCACGACGACGAGGTCGACCGCTTGCGCGCGTTCGCGCGCACCCCCGCGCGCGGCCTGCCCGCCACGGACGCCCCGGCGCCATGAGCTCGACCGCGCTGTTCGCGATCAGCACGATGATCTGGGGCTCGACCTGGCTCGCGATCACCTTCCAGCTGGGCGTCGTGCCGCCCGAGGTGTCGGTCGTCTACCGCTTCGCACTCGCCGCCGTGCTGCTCGGAGCGTGGTGCGTCGCGACCGGACGGTCGATCGCCTTCGCGCCGCGCGTCCACGCCTGGCTCGCGTTCTGGGGCGCGATGATGTTCGGCTTCAACTACGTCGCGGTCTACTACGCCGAGCAGCACGTGTCGTCCGGGTTCGTCGCGGTCATCTTCTCGACGATGGTGTTCATGAGCCCGCTCGGCATGCGGGTTTTCTTCGGCGCAGCGCTCACCGCGCGGATGTTCGTCGCCGCGACCCTCGGCGTCGCGGGCGTCGCGCTCATGTTCCTGCCGGAGCTGCGCTCGGCGGGCGGCGGCGGTTCGGCGGCCGCGGGCATGCTCTGGGCGCTCGCCGGCACCGCGATCGCGACCGGCGGCAATCTCGCGGCGGTGCGCAACCACGCATGGGGCCTGCCGCTGCTGCCCGCGACCGCGTGGGGCATGACCTGGGGCGCCGCGAGCGCGGCGGTGGTCGCGCTCGTCCAGGGCGTCGAATGGACCTTCGACGCGCGGATGCCCTACGTGCTGTCGCTCCTCTACCTGACGGTGTTCGGGAGCGTCGCGGCGTTCACGGCGTACCTGCTGCTCATCCGGCAGGTGGGCGCGCAGCCCGCGGCCTACGTCGGCGTGTCGACGCCGGTGATCGCGATGGCGCTCTCGACGATCTTCGAGGGTTACCGCTGGACGCCCACGGCGTTCGCCGGCGTGGCGCTCGCCATCGCGGGGAACGTCATGGCGCTGCGCTCCGGCCGCAAATGAGCCGCCCGCGGGCGACGCGCGGCGACACCGATCACTGGAACGTCAGCCGGGCATCCGCGACGAGCTTCTTCCAGTTCGCGAGGTCCTTCGCGATCAGCGCGCCGAGCGCCGCCGGCTCGCCGGGGATGAGTTCGGCGCCCTCGCGTTCGAGGCGCTCGCGGACGTCGGGCTGCGCGAGCACGCGCTGCACCTCGGCGGCGATCCTCGCGATCGGCTCGCGAGGCGTGCCGGCGGGCGCGACGATGCCCCAGTAGTTGATCACCTCGGCGTTCTCGACCCCCTGCTCCTGCCACGACGGCACGTCGGGCATCTGCGGGATGCGCTTGTGGCCGGTCACCGCGAGCACGCGCACGCGCTTCTCGGCGGCGAGCGGCAGCGTCGCCGGAATCGACGCGGTCATCGCCTGCAGCGTGCCGCCGAGGAGGTCCTTCGTCGCGTCGGCGATGCCGCGGTAGGGCACGTGGACGAGCGTCGTGCCGGTGCGCGCCATGAAGAGTTCGAGCGCGAGGTGGTTGACGCTCCCGGCGCCGGCCGAGCCGTAGTTGAGCCGGCCGGGTTCGCGTCGCGCGAGTTCGATGAACTCGCGCATCGTCGAGGCCGGCACCGACGGCGCGACGACGAACGCGAGCGGGCCCGACGCGATCGGCGCGACCGGCACGAACTGCGCGATCGGGTCGTAGCCCGGATTCTTCGACGATGCGGCCACGGTCGTGAACGGGGAGGCGACGAACAGGAGCGTGTAGCCGTCGGCTTCCGACTTCGCGACTTCCGCGGCGCCGATCGCGCCGCCCGCGCCGGTCCGGTTCTCGACCACGACCTGCTGCCCCAGGCGATCGGAGAGCTTGTGCGCGACGAAGCGCGCGACGGTGTCGGTGCCCGCGCCCGGCGTGAACGGCACGACGAGCCGGATCGGCTTCGTCGGGTAGGCCCCCTGCGCGAAGGCGGACAGCGCGGCGAGCGACAGAAGGACGGCGGCGAGTCGGCGCAGGAGGGTCATGGGTGGAGGGGACTTCCCGGGAGGACGAGGGCGAATGTTGACACGACTGGACGGCGGCGGCACGGCCCCGGGCCAGACGGAACCGGGAGCCGGCGGCCGGTTCCGCCGGAGCGATCAGTCCTTCGCCTGGCCGGGCACCACGTCGACGTTGTCGATCAGCCGCGTGGCTCCGAGCCTGGCGGCGCCCAGCACGATCAGCAGGTTGGGGTGGTCGAAGGCTTCCGGGTGCAGGATGCGCAGCCCCAGGCCGTGGCGCACGACGACGTAGTCGGGCTTCCAGCCGTGCTGCGCGAGTTCGGCGCGCCCGCTGGCCTCGAGGTTCGCGTAGTCGCGGCGACCGGCCGCGATGGCGTCGGCGATGTCGCGCAGCACGCGGTGGAGGCGCGGGGCTTCGGCGCGCTCGAACGGCGTGAGATAACCGTTGCGCGACGAGAGCGCGAGGCCGTCGGCCGCGCGCACCGTCTCGCCCGCGACGATCTCGATGCCCAGGTTGAACTGCTGGACCATGCCGCGCACGATCTTGAGCTGCTGGCGGTCCTTCTTGCCGAACACCGCGACCTGCGGGCGGACGAGGTTGAAGAGCTTCAGGACCACGGTGCACACGCCGTCGAAGAATCCCGGGCGGAACGCGCCTTCGAGTTCGTCGCCGAGCGGCGGCGGCTGCACGCGGTAGAGCTGCGGCACCGGGTACATCTCCTGCTCGGTCGGCGCGAACAGGATGTCGACGCCCTCGCGTTCGAGGCCCGCGCGGTCGGGCTCCATCGTGCGCGGGTAGCGGTCGAAGTCCTCGTTCGGCCCGAACTGCAGCCGGTTGACGAAGATGCTCGCGACCACGCCGTCGCCGTGCTGCCTCGCGACGCGCACCAGCGAGAGATGTCCTTCGTGCAGGTTGCCCATCGTGGGCACGAACGCGACGCGCTTGAAGCGCGCGGTCGCCTGCGCGAGCTCCGCGGCGGTCGAGACGATTTTCATGCGCCCCCCAGGTTGAAGAACTCGCGCCTGCCGCGCATCGCGGCGACCCGTTCGAGCAGGAGCGCGAAGTGCTGCGGATTGTCGACGAAGTTGAGGCGCTCGCTGTTGACGATCAGGAGCGGCGCCCCCTCGTAGCCGTAGAAGAAGCGCGTATAGGTGTCGGCGACGCGCGCGAGGTACGCGCCCTCGAGCGTACGTTCGTAGTCGGCGCCGCGCCGCTGCACCCGTTCCGCCAGCACCTGCACCGGCGCCTGCAGGTAGATCACGAGTTCGGGCACCGCCACCTGCGGCGCGAGGTGCCGGTAGATCTTCTCGTAGAGCGCGTACTCGTCGTCGGTCAGGTTGAGCCGCGCGAACAGCGGGTCCTTGTCGAACAGGAAGTCGGCCACCGTCGGGCGGCGGAAGAGGTCGAGCTGCGCGAGCGAGCGCAACTGGTCGACGCGCTGGAACAGGAAGGTGAGCTGCGTCGGCAGCGCAAAGCGCGCGCGGTCCTCGTAGAAGCGCGCGAGGAACGGGTTGTCCTCGGGCTGCTCGAGCAGCGGGTCCGCGTGCATGGCGTGCGCGAGCTCGCGGGCGAGCGAGGTCTTGCCCGCTCCGATCGGGCCCTCGACGACGACGTAGCGGAGCTTCGCGAGGTCCACGACCGTCTCAGGCGCCGCCGTGCGATCGCGTGCGCTCGATCCGCTGCCCCCGCACCCGCGGCAACGCCGCGCGCGCGAGACCCCTGCCGGGGATCCGCGCCGCCGGCGCGACGTCGGTGAGCGGTCTCAGCACGAAGGCCCGTTCGTGCATCCGCGGATGCGGGATCACGATTCCCGGCGCGGCGAGCCGCCTGCGCCCGAAGAGCAGCAGGTCGAGGTCGAGCGTGCGCGGCGCGCGCGCCGGAGCGCCGGCGACGCGCCGGCGGCCGTGCCTCCGTTCGATCGCGAACAGCCGCGCGAGCAGCGCGCGCGGCGCGAGCCGCGTGTCGAGCTGCGCGACCGCGTTGACGTAGTCGGGCTGCGCGCCGTTCGTGCCCACCGGCGCGGAGAGGTAGGCGGGCGACACCGCGACGACGCGCGTCAGCGGCAGGCGTCCGAGCGCGCGGACCGCGCGTGCGAGCTGGCGGCGCGGATGCTCCAGGTTGCTGCCGAGGCCGACGTGCGCGACGCTCATGCCGGTTCGGCATCGCCCGCCGGCGCGTCGCCTTGCGCGGCGGCCGGGTCCGTGCCGCCATCTCCGCCGGCGCGGCGGCCGCGGCCACGCGAGCGGCGGCGCTTGCGCTTCGGCGCCTCGTCGGGCTTCAGCATCGCCTCGCGCTCGCCGTGCGACGCGTCCTGGAAGCGTGTCCACCAGTCGACCAGCGCGGGGTCGACTTCGCCCGCTTCGGCGCGGATCGCGAGGAAGTCGTAGGCGGCACGGAAGCGCGGGTGCTCGAGGAGCTTCGCCGGCCGCGCGCCGGCGCGCTGCTCGAAGCGCGGCTGCAGCGACCAGATCTCCTTGATCGTCGCCTCGAAGCGCCGCGGGATCGCGATGCGCTGCGCCTGCTGCTCGAGCACGCGGTCCATCGCCTCGAGGAGCGAGGGCAGCGGCTTGGCGCCGGACTTCTTCGCCGCGTTCCAGTGGACGATGACCTCGTGCCACAGGAGCGTCGCGAACAGGAACGCGGGCGACACGCCCAGGTCCTCGCGCACGCGGCGGTCGGTGTGCGCGAGCGCCACGTCGATGAACTTCTGGCCGAGCGGCTGCTCGAGGATCACGTCGAGCAGCGGCAGGAGCCCGTGCGCGAGGCCGTGCGCACGCAGCGCCTCGAGCGTCTTCGCCGCGTGCCCGGAGAGCAGGAGCTTCTGCATCTCGTCGAACAGCCGGGCGGGCGGCACGTTCGAGACCAGCGGCGCGAGCTTCGGGATCGGCGCCGCGGTGCGCTTGTCGACGGTGACGCCGACCTTGGTCGCGAGGCGCACCGCGCGCAGCATGCGGACCGGATCCTCGCGGAAACGCGTGACCGGCGGGCCGATGAGTCGCAGGCGCCGCGAACGCACGTCCGCGACGCCGCCCACGTAGTCCCAGACCTCCTCGGTCGCCGGGTCGAAGTACAACGCGTTGATCGTGAAGTCGCGGCGGACGGCGTCCTCGCCCTGCGTCCCGTACACGTTGTCCGAGATGAGGCGCCCGTGCTCGTCGGTCGCGTCCTCGGCCTTCTGCGGCGCCCGGAAGGTCGACACCTCGATGACCTCGTTGCCGACGTGCACGTGCACGAGGCGGAAGCGCCGGCCGATGATGAACGCGCGCCGGAACAGCGGCTTCACCTGCTCGGGCGTCGCGTCGGTCGCGACGTCGAAGTCCTTGGGCGCGAGGCCCAGCATCAGGTCGCGCACCGCACCGCCGACGACGAACGCCTTGAAGCCCGCGTCCTGCAATCGCCGGGTCACGGTGCGCGCGGCGTAGCTCACCTGGTCGCGCCGGACCGGGTGCGCGTCGGCGCGGTGGATCGTCGGCTCGCCCGACGCGCGGCCCGGCCAGAAGCGTGCGATCAGGCGGCGGATCATCCTGGGCGTGAACGGCGGGACGGGGGGCGCGCGTGCGGCCGCGGCGCCGGGGACCGGGGCAACGAAACGGCGGCGGATGATAGCACGCGCGCGTCGGCGGTCTCCTCGCGCGACTCGCCCGGACGCAGGGCGCCCAGCGTCCACGGCCCGACGGCGACACGCACGAGCCGCAGCGTGGGCAGGCCGACCGCCGCGGTCATCCGACGCACCTGGCGGTTGCGTCCTTCCGTGAGCGTGATCTCGAGCCACGAGGTCGGGATCGCCGCGCGGTACCGGATCGGGGGCTCGCGCGTCCACAGCGACGCCGGCGCCCCGATGCGTCGCGCGCGTGCAGGCGCGGTCGGACCGTCCGCGAGCGTCACGCCGTTCGCGAGCGCGGCGAGCGCGGCATCGCCCGCGATGCCTTCCACCTGCGCCCAGTAGGTCTTCGCGAGCTTGTGGCGCGGATGCGCGATGCGCGCCTGCAGCGCGCCGTCGGCGGTGAGGACCACGAGCCCTTCGCTGTCGGCGTCGAGCCGGCCCGCGGGATAGACGTCCCGGCGGTCGATGAAGTCCGCGAGCGACGGCCGGCCGGCGGGCGAACGGAACTGGCAGAGCACGCCGAACGGCTTGTTGAGCAGCACGACGGTGGAGCGCGCGGCGCGTGCCCCGGGAGCGTGCCGGGTCGGGCGGGCGGGAGTCACGGCGCGATGGGCATGGGGGGCGAAATGGCGGATAATGACGGGCTTTGCCGCCCCATGCGGCGGCGTGCCTTCGCCGGACGTCCGGCCGCACGGCGCGCCGATCCCTTCCACGGAGAGTCTCCAGCATGTACCAGCACGTCAAGGTCCCCGCCGGCGGCCAGAAGATCACCGTCAACAAGGACTTCACGCTCAACGTCCCCGACCACCCGATCATCCCCTACATCGAGGGCGATGGCACCGGTGTCGACATCACGCCGGTGATGATCAAGGTGGTCGATGCCGCGGTCGCGAAGGCCTACGGCGGCAAGCGCAAGATCCACTGGATGGAGATCTACGCGGGCGAGAAGGCCACCCGCGTCTACGGTCCCGACGTGTGGCTGCCCGACGAGACGCTCGCGATCGTCAAGGACTACGTCGTCTCGATCAAGGGGCCGCTCACCACGCCGGTCGGCGGCGGCATCCGCTCGCTCAACGTCGCGCTGCGCCAGGAACTCGACCTCTACGTCTGCCTGCGCCCGGTGCGCTGGTTCCGCGGCGTGCCCTCGCCGGTCAAGGAGCCCGAGAAGGTCGACATGGTGATCTTCCGCGAGAACTCGGAAGACATCTACGCGGGCATCGAGTGGGCCGCGGAGACCCCGCAGGCGAAGAAGGTCATCGACTTCCTCGTGAAGGAGATGGGGGTCAAGAAGATCCGCTTCCCGGCGACCTCGGGCATCGGCATCAAGCCGGTGTCGCGCGAAGGCTCGGACCGCCTGATCCGGCGCGCGATCCAGTACGCGATCGACAACGACCGCCGCTCGGTCACGCTCGTGCACAAGGGCAACATCCAGAAGTTCACCGAGGGCGCGTTCCGCGACTGGGGCTACGCGCTCGCCGCGCGCGAGTTCGGCGCGAAGCCGCTCGACGGCGGACCGTGGATGTCGTTCAGGAGCCCGAAGTCGGGCAAGGACATCGTGATCAAGGACGTGATCACCGACGCGATGCTGCAGCAGATCCTGCTGCGGCCCGCCGAGTACGACGTGATCGCGACGCTCAACCTCAACGGCGACTACATCAGCGACGCGCTGGCCGCGGAAGTCGGCGGCATCGGCATCGCGCCGGGCGCGAACCTCTCCGACGTCGTCGCCAACTTCGAGGCGACGCACGGCACGGCGCCGAAGTACGCCGGCAAGGACTACGTGAATCCCGGCTCCGAGATCCTGTCGGCCGAGATGATGCTGGTCCACATGGGCTGGCGCGAGGCGGCGAAGGTGATCATCGACTCGCTCGAGAAGACCATCGGCGACAAGGTCGTGACCTACGATTTCGCCCGTCTGATGGAGGGGGCGAAGCAGGTGTCGTGCTCGGGATTCGGCCAGGCGATGATCGAGCGCATGTAGGTTCCCGCGACGGCGGTGGGGACTTGCCTTGGGGGGGGGGCGCTGCGGCGCCCCTCGGACGTTCCGCGATACGCGCGCGCGACCGCCGCGCCGTTCCGGTGCAACTCCCCCGCCCGCCGCGCGCGCCAGGTCCGCCGTGGCGGACGCCGGAAAAAGCGAAGGCCCGCAGGGCGGGCCTTCGTCGAACGCCTCCGGCCCCGAGGGGCCGGAAAGGTTCAGGTCGTCTGGATGTTCGAGGCCTGCTTTCCCTTCGGGCCCTGGGTGACCTCGAAGCTCACCTTCTGGCCTTCCTTGAGGGATTTGAAGCCCTGCATGTTGATCGCGGAGAAATGGGCGAACAGGTCCTCGCCGCCGCCGTCCGGCGTGATGAATCCGAACCCCTTGGCGTCGTTGAACCACTTCACGGTGCCGGTAGGCATATTGCTTGTACCTCTCGAAGATTGGAACGGGTGCTTGGTCGGCGGGCGCGGGCGCCGTTCGTCGGACGCACGGCGGAAGACCGGCGGACCGGGGCGACGACCGCTCTCGGGCACAGGCCTGCCCGGAGCCAAACGCGATGTTTTTACGCGCCCGCGGCCTGTGACGTCAAGAACCTCCCGGCCGACGGGGCTTCCCCTTGAAAAAACTGTTGCAATCATCAAACATAGTCCCCAATTCCCCTGCGGATCCCACGGCGATGGCCACCCAGGAGCGACACGGCGGCCTGCTCGAGGCCGAGAAGGTCAAGACCAAGCCGCCGCCGCTGTACAAGGTCCTGCTCCTGAACGACGACTACACCCCGATGGACTTTGTGGTCGTCGTCCTTCAGACTGTATTCGCCATGGGCCGGGAGAAGGCGACCCGGGTGATGCTGCAGGTGCATCGCGAAGGCATGGGCGTGTGCGGCACGTTCACGCGGGAGATCGCCGCCGCGAAGGTCGACCAGGTGATCGGCCTCGCCCGGAAGCACCAGCACCCGCTCCAGTGCACGATGGAAGAGACTTGAACGTTACGGACAACAAGAAGGCGGGTGTGGTGGGGGATGACGTGCCGGCGTGGATCCCGGCAGGCAGTGTCGAGGTCGGAGTCACGCAATGATCGCGCAGGAACTCGAAGTCTCCCTGCACATGGCCTTCGTCGAGGCCAGGCAGAAGCAGCACGAATTCATCACCGTCGAGCACCTGCTGCTCGCGATGCTCGACAACCCGTCGGCGGCCGAGGTGCTGAAGGCCTGCGGCGTCGACCTCGAGGAACTCCGCGGCGTCCTCAACGACTTCATCGCGGAGCACACGCCGCGGCTCGCCGCCCATTCCGACGCGGACACCCAGCCGACGCAGGGCTTCCAGCGCGTGATCCAGCGCGCGATCCTGCACGTGCAATCGTCGGGCAAGAAGGAGGTCACCGGCGCCAACGTGCTGGTGGCGATCTTCGGCGAGAAGGAATCGCACGCGGTCTATTTCCTCAACCAGCGCGGCGTGACGCGGCTCGACGTCGTCAACTACATCGCGCACGGCATCACCAAGACCCCGCAGAAGAAGGAGGAGAAGGCGGAGTCGAAGGAAGAGGGCGAGGGAGGCGGCGAGTCGCAGGGCGCGCTCGA